>JAJXTL010000007.1 GCA_021783855.1 Pseudomonadota bacterium | reverse complement strand
TGCGGGCTTAGTCGAATGGCTAGTTGTTCCATCAGGGTTGAGGTGAGGGAAACGGGCATGGCATGAGTCATCATAGTAGAGGGCATGCCCGTCAGGCCGATGGCCTCCCCTGCATTCAGTTCGACACCGCAACCCACCCCGCAATAGGGGCAGGTGCTGCGAACGGTCAGCGGGCTGTTGGTGACAGACATATTCAGCTTTCCAGGTCGCTGGCAACATTCATGACCGTTACCCCGGAAGCCTCTGCTGCCGTGTGTGAACCCGAGGCAAACCAGTAGGCGGTGGCCATGAAAAGCGCGCCGCTGATCGTGTTGCCCAAGGTCACCCATATCAGATTGTGCGCCATACCTGCCAGACTGACAGTATCAGGATGTGCGCCCAGCAACGCGATGCAAAACAACGTCATGTTGGCAACAGAATGCTCATAGCCGCTGGCAATAAATGCAAACAGGCACCAGAAAATGACGATCAGTTTGGCGGAATCGCTGGAGGTGCGGTTTGCCATCCACAGCGCGAGGCATACCAGCCAGTTACACAATATCCCGCGCATCACCAGCTCAAAGGCAGGCGCATTCATCTTGGCACTGGCCACCTTGAACAGCAACGGCGCCCCATCCGAGAGCAGGGCGCCGCCACCGCCCGCAACGAAAATCAGCGCCAGAAAGAGTGCGCCTGC
The DNA here is from genome assembly GCA_021783855.1 of Pseudomonadota bacterium. Next base: position 40,195 of record JAJXTL010000007.1, on the reverse strand, counting down.
CAGATTGCCGAGCCAGCCCAGCCCCATGACCTTGCCGACATCCCCGAGTCCTACTTTGCGACACAGCCAGCCGATAGGCATAATCATGGTGTGTCCCGTATACAGCTCAGAACCTGCGAAAACCACCAGCGTGAGCGCAACGCCGAAAGACGCACCCATGACGAGTCGCTGGTAGGCGGGGTCGACCTTGGCGCCGACGCTGAAAATAAGGATGATGGCCAACCCTACGTATGCGCCTGCCATCATTGCAGCGACAAAAAACGAAGGGACAGAGGCGCGCACGGCGGCGGCTTTCTGCTCCGCCGTCACTGAAAATTTCTGGATCGTATCAAGATACATCGTCGTTTTTCCTTTTAATAAATTGGTTAGCTGTACGCCGGGAATTTCCCCGTTTTTAAACTTTGCACAGCTCTGCATCTACTTCGAGAAACAGTACACCATGCGCCACACGCATTTCATAACGGTGCGCACAACCCACGTCCGGCGCAACAGCTTCCCCTGTTTCCAGCGCAATCACCCAGCTGTGCAGCGGGCAGGTCACCCGTTTTCCGTGCACGATGCCTTGTGACAAGGGGCCGCCCTTATGCGGGCAACGGTTATCCAGCGCGAACACCTCATCGTCCACGCTGCGAAACAATGCGATTTCGCCTTTTGATGTCTTAATCACCCGCGAACCTTGTCGCGGAATGTCTTCCAGATTGCCCACTTGTATCCAGTTCATGTCATTCCCTTCTTATTCGATTGTAGCCAAGGCTGCGTATTCATGTGCATCTTTACCCATCGCGCGTTCTTTCCACGGGTCGTCCTGCGAATAGCGCTGCGACTCCAGGAAGCGCGCATACAGCTCGGCGCGTCCGGCCTCGTCCTCGACGATATGCTGTTTGACATAGGCCAGACCCACGCGCTCTATCCAGGGGGCGGTGCGGTCCATATATTGCGCTTCTTCACGGTAAAGCTGCATGAATGCCCCGCAATATTCAAGCACTTCAGCCTCTGTCTCAACCTTGCACAGAAAATCGGTGACGCGCACCTTGATGCCGCCATTGCCGCCGACATGAATCTCATAACCCGAATCCACGCAGACGATGCCGAAATCCTTGATGGTCGCTTCGGCGCAATTGCGCGGACAACCTGAGACCGCAATTTTAAACTTGTGCGGCGTCCATGAACCCCAGGTCATTTTTTCAACCTTGATACCCAGTCCCGTTGAGTCCTGCGTACCGAAACGACACCATTCGGACCCTACGCAAGTTTTTACCGTACGCAACGATTTTCCGTAGGCATGGCCTGAAACAAAGCCGCCCTCGACCAGATCGCTCCACATCCCGGGAAGATTCTCTTTGGTGACACCATACAAACCGATGCGCTGTCCGCCGGTGATATGAACGGTAGCGACCTCGTATTTTTCGGCAATTTCGGCAATCGTGCGCAATTCTGTCGGCGAGGTAACGCCGCCCCAGATACGCGGAATCACAGAATAAGTGCCGTCTTTCTGGATATTGGCGTGTACCCTTTCGTTGATGAAGCGCGACCGGCTGTCGTCCACATAAACGCCCGGCCAGGCGGTCATCAGATAATAATTGAGCGCGGGACGGCAAACATGACAGCCATCCTTATTCTTCCAGTCCAGCGCACGCATCAGATCCGGCATGTTTTTCACGCCCAGCTTTTTGATCGCCTCCTGAACATCCTGATGCGCATGATCCGTACAGCCGCACATCGCCTTCTTGCTGGTCTTCGCGGAATAGTCTCCGCCCAGCGTGTTGGCCAGGATGGATTCCACCAGGCCGGTGCACGAACCGCATGATGCCGATGCCTTGGTGTGCGCGCGCACTTCTTCCAGCGTAAACAGTTTTTTCCCGATGATGGCATCCACAATCGCGCCCTTGCAGACGCCGTTACAGCCGCAAATCTCCGCCGTGTCCGGCATGTTCGCCACACTCGACACACCGCCACGCCCGGCGTCCCCCAGATGCACCTGCCCGAACAGCAGGTGTTCGCGCAAATCGGACACATCGGTTCCATCGCGCATCAACTGGAAGTACCACGGGCCATCCATGGTCTCGCCATACATCACCGCGCCGCGCAATTTGTTGTCGCGCAACACCAGTTTCTTGTACACACCGCGCGCAGAATCCTGCAACAACAACTCTTCATCGCCCGGGCCCGCGTTAAAATTTCCCGCAGAGAACAGATCGATGCCTGTCACCTTGAGCTTGGTGGAAACGGAAGAACCCTCATAGCGCATCCTGCCGTAACAGGCGAGATGGTTCGCCGCCACCTTGGCCTGCTCGAACAAGGGTGCGACCAGTCCATAGGTCTGTCCGCGATGCTGCACGCACTCACCTACCGAATAAATCTTCGGATCGAAGGTCTGCATCGTATCGCTGACCACGATGCCGCGTTCGCAATGAATGCCGGCAGCCTTGGCAAGGGCGATATTGGGACGGATGCCTGCCGCCATGATCAACAGGTCAGCCTCGATTTCCTCTCCATCCACAAAACGCAAACCCGTGACCTTGTCGTCCCCCAACACCGCTTCGGTCTGACGTGACATATAAAACTTCAACCCGCGCTTCTCCAGCGCCTCCTTCAGCAATCCGCCACCCACCTTATCCAGTTGGCGCTCCATCGGCCAGTCGCACAGATGCACCACGGACACTTCCATGCCTTGTATCGAGAGCCCGTTCGCCGCTTCCAGGCCCAGCAGCCCGCCGCCGATCACCACAGCGCGTTTGCTTGTCTTAGCCGCTGCGAGCATTTTTTCCACATCGTCTATACTGCGATAGGCCAGCACCCCGGGCAAGTTCATCCCCGGTATCGGCAACATGATAGGGTTCGAGCCCGTTGCGATCAACAGACGATCGTAAGGCACTGCCATGCCGTCTTCAGTTTCAACCTGACAACGGAAACGATCTATCTTGCTTACCATTTTGCCGACATGCAGCTTGATATGATTTTCCTCGTACCAGCTCCAGTCATTGAGCACGGTATCCTGAAACTTCATTTCGCCTGACAAAACAGGAGAGAGCAGAATCCGGTTGTAATTGGGCTGCGGTTCGGCACCAAACACCGTGATGTCAAATTCATCCGGGGACATCTTGAGCAACTCTTCCAGAGTGCGTATGCCCGCCATGCCGTTGCCGATTACCACCAGCCTTGTTTTAGTTTCGGCGCAACACCCGCTAACGCTGGTGTTAGCCTGCTCTGAAACTCCGCTCCGCTCCGTTTTCTTTACACTCATCATTTCATCCTCGCAATAAAAAAGGCGTCGCCCGATTCTCGGGTGCGCTGAAAAAACACTGCACGGTGTCCTTCAGTACATCCTTAATCAAGTCGACGCCTTTGTCGGTTGTTTAACTTCACCACCCGCCGTTGGGTAAGCCAAGCCTCTCGTGGTTTATAAAGCAACTTATATGCCAGTTCCCGCCATTCTTTTCAGTCAAGCTGCCTGCCACAAGACAGAAAAACAGCCTTGAAAAATAAATTAATACATATATTTCAATATGTTACGTTAATATATAGCGGCCAGCCAGGCTGGCTGCCAACGCTGAACCGATAGCAAAACCAAAGCACAATATTCATCAATACGCACTGAACCTGTGCGCTCTTGCTCCCGTTCACACATGCAGAGGGCAAAAATGCGCACCACATTGGCCCTTTCCACTGTTTTTGTGCACCATAAAAGAGATAGTCGAACTAGCCTCGCCATATTTTCTTTCTCATGAACACACGCCTGAGCCATGCCAGCCCTGAAATGCGACATTTATCGTGAATTGAGTGGCACAGGAATTGCTTGACGTGAAACATCATCAACCTCAGGAGCATTTCACCATGAACAAGAGCAGCTTTCTCAAAGCCGGGCACACCCCCACCCTGCTGTCGGCATTTCTCTACTTCGACCTGGCTTTCATGGTCTGGGTGCTGCTGGGCCCGCTCGGCGTGCAAATTGCCGCCGATCTTCATCTGTCCCCTGCGCAAAAAGGCATGATGGTGGCCACCCCGATTCTGTCCGGCGCGCTGCTGCGGGTCGTCATGGGGCTGCTGGTCGATCAGGTAAAACCCAAACTGGCAGGCGCTATCGGCCAGCTGATCATCATAGTCACCCTGTTCGTCGCCTGGCGCGTGGGCGTGCATTCTTACGAGCAGGCGCTGATACTCGGCATCTTCCTGGGCGTGGCAGGTGCATCCTTCGCTGCCGCACTGCCGCTGGCCTCGCGCTGGTATCCCGCCGAACATCAGGGTACCGCGATGGGCATTGCCGGCGCAGGCAATTCAGGCACTGCACTTGCGGCACTGATCGCACCCAGTCTCGCTGTGGCTTACGGCTGGACCAACGTTTTCGGTCTGGCGTTAATCCCCTTGATCGCCGTGTTCGCCATTTACATGACGCTAGCCAAGGATGCGCCTGATTGCCCACCGGCAAAGACGCTGGCTGAATTTGCTGCCGTACTGAAGGACAAGGATGCCTGGTGGTTCATGTTTTTCTACTCGGTCACCTTTGGCGGCTTCGTCGGTCTCGCCTCGTCGCTGACCATCTATTTCAACACGCAATACGGACTGGATGCCAAGACCGCCGGCTTTTTCACCGCCGCGTGCGTCTTCGCAGGCTCCATGGTGCGTCCCATCGGCGGCAATGTTGCCGACCGCATCGGCGGCGTCAAGTCACTGACCGGCATGTATATGGTGGCAGCCGTGTCGCTTGCCACTGTCAGCTTTGCACCTGCCAGCGCATGGACCGCGCTTGCCATGTTCGTGGTAGCCATGCTCAGCCTGGGAATGGGCAACGGCGCGGTATTTCAGCTTGTGCCACAGCGTTTCCGTAAGGAGATCGGCGTGATGACCGGCATGGTCGGCATGGCAGGCGGCATCGGCGGCTTCTATCTGGCCTCCAGTCTCGGTTACTCCAGGCAAGTGACCGGCAGTTATCAGACTGGCTTTATGATCTTCGCCGCGCTCGCCATCGTCGCGCTGATCGGACTGACCGGCGTCAAAACCCGCTGGCGCACCACCTGGGGCGCATCGCACCTGACCGCCGCAAAAATCTGATGTGTTACGCTTGCCATACTCTATGAACAAAATTTCACTGCAGATCGATCTGGGCTATACCTCGTTGGCGGGCCTGCGCCCGCGCAACGAGGACTATTGCGCCGGTGTCACGCCTGACGGCGAGGTGCTGGAAAACAAGGGTATGCTGATTGCCGTCGCCGACGGCGTCGGCGGACATGCCAACGGCCGAGAGGCATCAGAATACTGCGTGCGCAGCCTGCTGTCCGACTACTACTCGACACCTGACACCTGGAGCATCCCACAGTCGCTCGACAAGGTCATCATTGCGCTCAACCGCTGGCTGTATTCACACAGCCGACGCGCCCGGGAAACCGCCGGCATGGCCACGACGCTGTCGGCTGTCGTGCTGCGCGGCCGCCGCTATGCCATCGCGCATATCGGCGACACCCGCGTCTATCGTCTGCGCAACGGGGAACTGTCGCTGCTCACCACCGACCATGTCTGGCAGCACCCCGAGCTCAACAATGTGCTGTCGCGTGCGGTCGGTCTGGATGCCAATCTGCCCATCGATTTTACCGATGGCGATCTGGCTGAAGGCGATCAGTTTCTGCTGGCAAGCGACGGCGTGTGGAATGTGCTGAAAGATGATCACCTGATCAAGCTGCTCGAACTGCCGGAAACAGCCGAAGATATTGCCGCGCGCATCACGCAGGCCGCACTCGAAGCGGGCACCGAGGACAACTGCACCGCGCTGGTCGCAAAAATCATCCAGTTGCCGCCCGACAGCCTGCGCGACAACGTGGCGAATATCAGCGAGCTGCCGCTGCCGCCTCAACTGAAACCGGGTCAGCTGATCGACGGCCTGGAAGTGGTCGAGACGATACACGACTCGCGCATTACCGTACTGTATCGGGTGAAGGAGCCTCTAAACGGCCAGAATTACGTCCTGAAAACCCTGCATCCCGATGCCGATGCGGCGGACGCCGCCGCCATCGCCTATGAGGAATGGCTTGCGCGCCGCGTTTCCAGCGCCGAATTTCCGCAGGTGCTCAACTGGCCGCAACGCTCGCACCTCTACTACCTGTCCACCTGGCATGAAGGCGCAACGTTGGGACGCCATCTTGAAATGGGCCGGCGTTTTACCCCGGTTGAAGCCACCGATCTTGGCACGCGCATGCTCAAGGCGGTGGCAACGCTGCATCGCCTGGGGATCATTCACCGCGACATCAAGCCCGACAATCTGCATCTCGGCGCCGACGGACGCCTGCGCCTGCTCGATCTGGGCGTTGCCGCTTCGGACGGGCTGGATGCCGAAGAAACCTTCAACGAGATCAACAATCCCGGCACGCCCTCCTTCATGGCGCCTGAGCTCTTCAACGGCGCTACCGCCAATGAAGTCAGCGATCTGTATGCGGTCGGCGTCACGCTCTACTACCTGCTAACACGCAAATACCCCTACGGCGAGATTGAGCCGTTTCAAACGCCTCGTTTTGGCGATCCCATTCCGCCCACACGCTACCGCCCCGACATACCGGAATGGCTGGAGTCCGTGATCCTCAAGAGCGTGGCCCGTAAGCCTGCCGAGCGTTTTGAAACTCCCGAAGAATTCCGGCTGGCGCTCGAATATGGCTCACAGCGACCGCTTCGCGTCGCCCGCCGCTCACCTTTACTCAAGCGCGACCCTCACATGAACCTCAAGCTGGTGGCTGCGGCGTCTTTAGTGCTCAACGCCCTGCTGCTGTTCCTGCTGCTGGCAAAATGACAGGCTTGCGATGAGATATCCCAGGTTCCTGTGGAAACCCCTACGAATTGATGCAAGGATGGCACCCTCCGGCAAACCGGACTGCGGCACCGTGTTTTAAAATTTCTTGTACTGCAACCATTTGCCATTCAGCGTAACTACCATGCGCGGCACGCCTGCGGGTTCTTCAATCTTCTGAATGTCCACAGACATGTCGATGGCACTCATGATGCCGTCGCCGAATATCTCATGGGCCACATCTTTGTATACCGGGCCATATAGCATGATCGCCTCATAGAAGCGATAAACAAACGGGTCGGTAGGCGGCCATGGCTGCGCGGGTTGCCGATGAGGAACCTTCATCAGGACTGCTTTCATTTCAACCGGAAGATCCAGCACTTTCAGCAGCGCATCCGCCTCATCCTCCGTCGCCTGTCCGTAGCCATAAACCAGCATAGCCGTGTAAACAGAACCTCGCCCGATTCGCTCAGCCAGTTGCGGCCAGCTCATTACTTTGCTGTCTTTGGCTTGCAACAACATGTCCCGAACGGTTTCTTTGGTTAACTTTTCCATCAATGCACTCCTTCACTTAGTTTCAAATCACGCCCTGATCCCGAAAGACGCTGCATATTTTCCCGGTTCCGTGCCATCCCACACCGCGCCATCCATCAACGTCGAACTGCGCATCACATCCCGAGGCACGGCCACGTTGACCCGTGAGGCCGCCTGCCGGTACAACTCGATTTGATTGATCTGCCTGACGATACCCAGATAGTCCGGATCTTCCTTGAGCAAGCCCCAGCGCCTGAACTGGGTGAGAAACCACATGCCGTCTGAAAGATAAGGGAAAGGGACTATCCCGTCGTTAAAAAACTTCATGTAATTCGGGTCATGCCATTTCCTGCCCAGACCATCTTCATAATCGCCCTGGAAGCGCCCTTCTATCACTTCGACCGGTGCATCGACATAAGATTTGCTTGCGATGATTTCGGCCACCTTTGCACGGTTAGTCCGGGCGTCGATATATTTGGCCGCATCCAGCATGGCCATGACAAGCGCCCGCGCGGTATTGGGATTTTCCATTACGAATTCTGCGGTGGCACCCAATACTTTCTCGGGATGATCAGGCCATACCTCCTGAGACGAAGCAACCGAATAACTTACCTTATCGTAGATGCCGCGCGCATTCCATGGCTCACCCACGCAGAAACCATCCATACTGCCGAGACGCGCATTCGCCACCATCTGGGGCGGCGGAACAGTGATGGTCCTGATTTCTGAAATCGGGTTTATTCCATAATTAGCCAGCCAGTAATACAGCCACATGGCATGCGTGCCGGTCGGAAAAGTGTGTGCAAAGGTATATACCCTTGGCTCTGCCTTGATCAGCCTGGCCAGCGAAGCACCGTCAGTCACGCCCTTGTCTTTGAGCTGATGGGCAAGAGAGATGCCTTGTCCGTTGTTGTTGATGGTCATCAGCACCGCCATCTCTTTCTGGAGCCCGCCGATGCCCAAATGCACTCCGTATACCAGACCATAAAGAATATGTGCGGCATGCAGCTCACCCGAAACCAGCTTGTCGCGAATTGCCGCCCATGATGGCTGTTTGGACAGCACGATCTTGATGCCATATTTTTCATCGAACTTCATCACCGATGCGATGACTACCGATGCGCAATCGGTCAGAGGAATGAAGCCCACCTTGACCTCTTTGAGCTCTGGCGCATCGGTGCCGCCAAGACTCCCGGCGCTGTCAAACATGCTCACACTCCGCCGGCAAGCCGACTAGGGGCTCGCGCAGATCGCAATTCGGATGGTCAGGCAATATCGTGCGCGAATCAGACGGGATGATATTGAGAATCCTGTTTTCAACTGCCACATTCTTTGCAGAGCCGATCTGTACGAGTGACGGAATCGCTTCGCGGCTGATACTCTGACACTCGATGAAACCTGCCAATATGTCGGTGCTATGCATGTTTAAACCTCTCCGGTAAGTTAATTAGACACTCGCAACAAGGCGTCCGACCGCGTTTATGCTCAGCAACGCTGCTGCCTGAAATCCGCTCGTCGCAGACCAACCAACCCCCTATGACTGTATACCCCGCGCGCCACTTATTTCAACGTCTTCCCGCGAAAACACCATGCGGATGATGAATAAATCAGCGCTTCAAAGCCGCCTGCCCTCTCTGTCAAACCGGAACGGTCCCGTTCCTCAAACAAACGTTTAAATACGCGTCAAAAACCTCCGAATTGAGTTTATCGTCGTTTCGTGCAAAACCGGTGGACTGTGACATTTATTTTTATTGATTTCTCGTGGTTAATGTTTGGGTCGAGGTGGGTTTGGTCAATATTCATTGATCCCGCCTAGTGTACAAGCAATAACAATGCCATTGTCGCTTGATGAGTATTTTATTATTTATCAATTTGTTATGAAAACCTTATGCCTTTAAATCCCTAAAAGCGCACCAAAAAACCGTATATCGCATCTTCTTCGCCTCATCAGCGTGCGCGAGACGACATTTCGTTCGATATATACGCTGTACTTAGCGCAAGAATCTGTTTTGCACCTGGGAATTGCATTGGTGCGTTTGCCGATCGGTAAAAACCGTGTTACTGTTTGTTCCGTAAATTAAAGAGCTTTCCCGATCATTTTTTACCTGAAATTCAAATGACCTATTGTCTTGCCATCAATACGGAAACAGGCTTTATTCTCTGCTCTGACTCACGCACCAATGCAGGGTTTGACAATGTTTCGTCTTACTCGAAGATGCACACTTTCGTATGGCCAAACAACAGGGTGTTTGCCCTGCTTTCGTCCGGCAATCTGGCCACCACACAACTGGTGATCAAGCGACTTCAGGCCGATCTGGATAGCGGCGCCACCCCGAGCCTGTTCAATGTCAAAAACATGCATGAAGCCGTCGATTATGTTGCCATGATCAGCACCAGCGTACAAAGCATCCATGTGGTGCGGGACAGGGGGAGCGTCAATTTCGAGGCGACATTCATTCTGGCAGGACAAATAAGCCATGATCGCCATGAAACGCTGATGATCTACCCGCAGGGAAACTATATCCACGAGTCCAACGAGCACCCGTTTTTGCAAATCGGCGAAATCAAATATGGCAAACCTATTCTTGACCGGGTCATTAACCGTAATACTTCCCTGGAAGAAGCGGGACGTTGCGCCCTGGTATCGATGAATTCGACGGTTCGCAGCAACCTGACGGTGGCGCCCCCCATCGAATTGCTGGTCTATGAAAAAGACAGCCTGTCTCTCACGCATCAACTCTGCTTGACCGAGAACGATCCGTTCGCCAAAACGCTTTCGGAAGCGTGGAATCAGGGATTGGTCATGGCACTGCAAAATCTGCCCAAATTTGACTGGGAGCTTCAGGAAAAAAGCGCCGCCAACTCATTGCAATCAACACAATAGTCACTGGCAACTGCCGGGCTTAACCCGAACCTTCCAATAGCCTGTCATGCCCTTTGCAGCAATGACAAGCTCACAATTTAATTACCGACTTAGTGCTAAACCGCATTACCGGTCAAACTTTCAATTTGCAACATTCATCTATTTGCAACAACCCTCCTCTGAAATAGCCACGCGCAACCATCCAGGCAGCATGATTTGCCAGCCTTCTATCTGAAAACCGCGATGCACCAACTTGGAGCACAGTTTCTTCAGCAAATGCCTGTCTTATTGTTGTAACAGCCTGCATATATTTTAATAACTTGATTATTAAGTAAAGTTATTCCTGTTGTTTCCCGGGCATGATTCGTGCTTTTTCTTTAGGAAAATTCAAACAATTGGAATCAACCATGAAGATTGCCTATGATGAAATGTATGGCGTTGATGGTGCTGTGCGCGAAAGTTACCGGAGCTATGCAGAATGGCTGCGCTCCATCCCGGATGACCTGATAGCGCGCAAGCGGGAAGCCGCAGATGTAGCGTTTCATCGTGCCGGCATTACCTTTGCCGTCTATGGCGAGGCCAACAGCCAGGAGCGACTGATACCCTTCGACATCGTGCCACGCATTATTCCCGCGCTGGAGTGGCAGCATCTGTCGGACGGTTTGCGCCAGCGTGTCAAAGCGCTGAATGCGTTCCTGCACGACATTTATCATGGTCAGGAAATTCTCAAGGCCGGCCTCATCCCTGCCAGACAGGTACTGAAGAATAGCCAGTTTCGCCCGGAAATGGTCGGCGTGGATGTCCCGGAAAATATTTACGCGCATATTGCCGGCGTAGATCTGGTGCGCGCTGATACCGACAACCAGATTGGCGAATATTTTGTGCTGGAAGACAACCTGCGCACCCCGTCCGGCGTTTCCTATATGCTGGAAAATCGCAAAATGATGATGCGTCTGTTCCCCGATTTGTTTTCGCGCCAGAAAATTACCCCCGTAGAACATTATCCGGATCTGCTGCTCAACAATCTGCGTTCGGTCGCGCCTTTGGGTGTCACCGATCCGACTGTGGTGATTCTGACAGCGGGTCAGTACAACAGCGCCTATTTCGAACACGCCTTCCTCGCGCAACAAATGGGGATTGAACTGGTGGACGGCAACGACTTGTTCGTCAACAACGAGACCGTGTATATGCGTACCACCGAAGGGCCGCGCCGCGTGGATGTCATCTATCGTCGTATCGACGACGACTACCTTGATCCTCAGGCATTCCGCAAAGACTCCATGCTGGGCGTACCCGGGTTGTTTTCAGCCTACCGGGCGGGCAATGTCACACTGACCAATGCAGTCGGCACAGGAATTGCAGACGACAAGGCCATCTATATGCATGTGCCGACAATGATCCGCTTTTACTGCGGCGAGGAACCGATTTTGTCCAATGTGCCGACCTGGGAGTTGAGCAAGCCTGAGGATCTTAAATATGTGCTGGCACATCTGCCGGAACTGGTGGTCAAGGAAGTTCACGGCTCAGGCGGATACGGCATGCTGGTAGGGCCGACGGCCTCAGCCGATGAAGTCAGCCTGTTCCGCGACAAGATCATCGCTAATCCGGCCAACTACATCGCACAGCCAACGCTCGCCCTGTCCACCTGCCCGACTTTTGTCGAAAGCGGCGTGGCACCCCGGCATATCGATCTTCGGCCTTATGTGCTCTCCGGTCGTGAAATCACCATGGTACCGGGCGGGCTCACGCGCGTGGCGCTGAAGGCGGGTTCATTGGTGGTCAATTCGTCGCAGGGCGGCGGCACCAAAGACACCTGGGTACTGGAAGAAGGAAATTAACATGCTTTCGTCAACCGCAGATCACCTCTACTGGATGGCACGCAGCATGGAGCGTGCCGAGAACACCGCACGCATGCTGGATGTGACCTATCGCATGTCGCTGCTAAAAAGGGCACTGATCGAGCCGCACCACGAATGGCGTGCCATGCTGTCGATCAGCGGCCTGCATGAAGACTTCGAGGCACGTTATGACCTTCCCGGCGAAAAAAATGTGTTATATTTCATGGCACTGGACAAAGAAAACCCGGGCAGCATCTACAACAGCCTGTTCCTCGCGCGTGAAAACGCCCGGGCCATACGCGGCACGATCACTTCTGAAATGTGGGAGGCGCTCAATTCCACCTGGCTGGAAATGCGCAGAATACACACCGAGGGAATCGATCCGGATGGTGTTTCACGTTTTTTTGAATGGGTAAAAGAGCGCTCCCATCTGTCGCGCGGCATCGCACATGGCACCATGTTGCGTGACAACACCTTCCGCTTCATCAGACTGGGAAGCTTTATCGAACGCGCCGACAATACGGCACGCATTCTGGATGTGAAATATCATATCCTGTTGCCCAGCCTGAAAGAAGTAGGCGGTGCAGCCGATTATTACCAATGGAGCGCGGTGCTGCGTTCAGTATCGGCATTTGAATCCTATCGCAAGGTTTACCGCGACCAGATCACACCCAGGCGCGTCGCCGAACTTCTGATACTGCGCCCCGACATGGCGCGTTCTCTGATCACCTGCGTGAATGAGGTAAACCGCTTGCTGCATGAGATCAACGGGCCGCGATCGGGTGAAGTGGTCACACAGTGCGGCCAGCTCTATGCCGGGTTGCACGCCGAAACCATAGACGGCATCTTCAAGGTTGGTTTGCACGAATACATTTCCCGCTTTCTCGAACAGATTTACGATCTTGGCAAGCTGATCAATGCCAGTTACTTCTGGTCCCAGGATGAAGAAATCCAGCCTCAGCCTGCGAAAAGCCAATGAAAAATCCATTGACCTATTGCGTCGCAACCAAAGCAACTCGCCTTGCCCGACATCCCGCTTTTACCCCGCTGGGGGAGCGCGGGTGCGAAGCCGGGCGAACGAACGCTTGCGCGAATCTCACATTAATGCTGCCGACCCGAGAAAGACTCCCATGACCATCCGCGTTGCGCTGAATCACCAGACCCGTTACAGCTTTGATCGCGCGGTGAACCTGTGGCCCCACGAAATCCGACTGCGACCCGCCGCGCACAGCCGCACGCCCATTCTTAGTTATTCGCTCAACATCGAACCTGCTGGGCATTTTCTGAACTGGCAGCATGATCCCTTCGGCAACTGGGTAGCCCGGCTGGGGTTTCCGGAAAAAGCCGAAGCGTTGAAAATCACGGTCGATCTGGTAGCCGATATGACCGTGATCAATCCATTCGATTTTTTCATGGATGAATTCGCCGAAAGCTATCCATTCGACTATCCGGAAGGGCTGAAGCGTGAACTGGGCCCCTACCTGGAAACCGATCCCTCCACGCCTTTGCTGGCAGACTGGCTGATGCGAACAAGGACAGAATTATTGGGTAAGCCGCTGCGCACGATAGACATGCTGGTAGGCATCAACCAGCGCGTCAAGGACGCTATCGGCTATATCGTTCGTCTCGAAGCCGGCGTGCAGACGCCGGAACAGACTTTGGCGCGCAAGCTCGGCTCCTGTCGCGACTCTGCCTGGCTGCTGGTGCAAGTGCTGCGCCATTTGGGACTGGCGGCGCGTTTTACTTCGGGTTATCTGATCCAGCTGAAAGCCGACATTGTGGCGCTCGATGGCCCGTCCGGCACCGACTACGATTTTACCGACCTGCATGCCTGGACGGAAGTGTACATCCCCGGGGCAGGCTGGATCGGGCTGGATCCGACCTCGGGTTTGCTGGCCGGCGAAGGACATATTCCGCTGGCCTGTACGGCCATGCCGTCTTCGGCAGCGCCGGTGATCGGCGTGACGGAAGTGTGCGAGACGCACTTTGACTTTTCCATGACAGTCACACGAATCCATGAAGACCCGCGTGTGACAAAGCCATACACCGAAGCCCAATGGCAGGCCATCCTGGCACTGGGCCATCTGGTCGATGATGAGCTTGCCAAACTGGATGTGCGCCTTACCATGGGAGGTGAGCCGACTTTTGTCTCCATCGATGACATGGAAGGTCCTGAGTGGAATTTCACCGCACTGTCGGACAAGAAACGCGAGCTTTCGGGCGAATTGCTCACCCGTCTGCAAGGTCATTTTGCGCCGGGTGCGATGCTGCATTTCGGCCAGGGCAAGTGGTATCCCGGCGAGCCGCTGCCGCGCTGGGCGCTGGGGTGTTACTGGCGAACGGATGGCGTACCGTTGTGGCGCGACCGCACGCTGCTGGTCACTGCTGACGGGGATTGCAAGGATGCCGTCCCTGATAATGAAACTTGCAATGCCCGTTTCCCTCACCCAAACCCTGATGAAACCACTAGCCATTTGACTAAAGCATCAGAAAACGATGCCCAAGTCGCTGGTTATCTCCCTGAGGGAGAGGGGACAAACGAACGCTTACGCGAATCTCAAGTTAATGGCGGAAAACAGCAGACGAAGGATGCGTTAATCTTCATGCAGCGCCTCACCCATGAGCTCGGGCTGGACGAAAAGTTCGTGATCACGGCGTATGAGGACGTGACCCGTATCATCGATCAGGAACAGCGCTGGCCGGACAATCTGGATCCGCTAAAATCCGATTTAAATAAAACCGATGAAAGGCGGCGGCAGGCAATGTTGATCGAACGCGGCCTGGGTGAACCGGCAGGCTACGTGCTGCCGATAAAAGCCTTGCCGCCAAAAACCGTTCAACGCGCGGGGAAAGCCATCGTTTCGGCAGGTTTTCGCTCCAGCCCCTGGCCTCTGCGCCGCGAGCACCTTTATCTGATTGCAGGCGACTCGCCGCTGGGCCTGCGTCTGCCGCTGGCATCCCTGCCCTGGGTTGCCGACAGGGAAGAGGAAGTTGGCCGCGACCCCTTCGATGCGACCAGTGAAGCCCCTGACAGCACAGCAAAAAACACCAAAAAATCAGTGCCAAAGGCAAGCTACGACCCGCACGAAATCATACACACAGCTCTCTGTGCCGAGGTGCGTGCGGGCGTGCTGTGCATATTTCTGCCGCCCGTGCCTTTGCTGGAAGATTTTGTGACGCTGATCACGGCGATAGAGGACAGCGCCGCCGCACTGGAATTGCCGTTGCGACTGGAAGGCTATACGCCGCCATCTGACCCGCGCATCAGGGAGTTCCGCATCACGCCCGATCCCGGCGTGATCGAGGTCAACATCCATCCTTCATCCAGTTGGACTCAGCTCGTGGAAAACACGCAGACGCTCTACGAGGAGGCGCGTTTATGCAGGCTGGGCACGGAAAAATTCATGCTGGACGGACGACATACCGGCACCGGCGGCGGCAACCACGTGACCTTAGGTGCGGCAACACCGGCGGATTCGCCCTGTCTCAGGCGACCCGATGTACTGATGAGTCTGATCACCTACTGGCAGCATCACCCGGCGCTATCCTATCTGTTCTCCGGTCTGTTCATCGGGCCGACCAGTCAGGCGCCGCGCGTGGATGAGGCGCGTCATGAGAGCCTGTACGAGCTGGAGATCGCGTTTCAGCAGATGGCTGAACACTTGAAAGCCGGCGAGGAAAGCCCTCAGCCGTGGCTGGTCGACCGTCTGCTGCGCAACCTGCTGGTCGATCTGTCCGGCAATACGCACCGCGCGGAATTCTGCATCGACAAGCTGTATTCGCCCGACAGCGCGACAGGACGCCTGGGGCTGGTCGAATTTCGCGGTTTCGAGATGCCGCCGCACGCGCAGATGTCTCTGCTGCAAATGCTGCTGCTGCGCACGCTGGTCGCACGATTCTGGCAGACGCCCTATCGTGGCAACCTCAACCGGTGGGGGACAGAATTGCATGATCGCTACATGCTGCCGCATTTCGTGGCTCAGGACATGAAGGATATCGTGCTGGATTTGCAGCGCGCAGGTTACGCCTTCGAGTTCGAATGGTTCGCGCCCTTTCTTGAATTCCGCTTTCCGCGCTTCGGCACCGTGGTGCATCACGGCATCGAGATCGAACTGCGTCAGGCCATAGAACCCTGGCATGTGCTGGGTGAAGAAGTCGCAGCCGGCGGCACCGCTCGCTATGTCGACTCATCGCTTGAGCGCATGCAGGTCAAGGTACGGCACATGAACGACAACCGGCATATTCTGACCTGCAACGGTCGTCCGCTGCCGCTGACCGGCACGGGCATGCGCGGCGAATACGTCGCTGCCGTGCGCTACCGTGCCTGGGCGCCGCCGTCCGGTTTGCACCCGACCATCGGCGTGCAGGCCCCGCTGGTGTTCGATCTGGTGGATAGCTGGAGCGGGCGTTCGATAGGCGGCTGCACCTATCACGTCGCCCACCCCGGCGGCCGCAATTACGACACCTTCCCGGTCAATGCCAACGAGGCCGAGGCGCGTCGCGTCGCGCGCTTCTGGAATCACGGCCATACCCCGGGGCCTGTGCATGTACGGCGGGAAGGGCGCAACCCCGACTATCCGCTGACACTGGATTTACGACGTAACCCGGAACCGATCATGGATGGGGTGCCAGGCGAATTGATGCAGCAATAAGGTCGGCTGGGAGATCCTTGTCGCTTCGTCAGATTGTCCTGTGAAACAGGGCATTCATGGCACGATATTGCCAGCAATTTTGCAACGCTTAGAGCGTTATCTCCATGGCCTAATGCGGCCGTTCGCAAACGAGTGGAATGTACCAGTTATTCCAAGTCGCAAATAATAAAAACTTAACCTACTTACACTATTGTTTCGAGGCTAATGACAAAATAAGGTGCAGGAATGTTCGATAATTTAACACTGAAGGGCAAATTCATTTGCCTTGAGTCCGTTTCTTTCATCATGTTCCTGTCCATGGCCGTTTTCGGATTGATGCAGTTGAGCGGCTCGGTGGAAGGTGAGAAAGAGCATGGCATGCACCTGAAAACCGGCATCAAGGTGATGAACGAAATCGGCAGCATGGAAATTCACTTCCTGAAAGAAGTAAAACTCGCCAAGGATGTCTGGATACGCGGAATCGGTCCGGAAAAGATTAAAAAGTTTCGCGGCGAATTTGTCTCCCAACAGGAGTTGTTCGACAAGGACCAAGCCGCTGCATTGCAAGAACTGGAAAAGCTGACAGAGGTGCGCCAGGGATTGGATGGTTTCATCAGCGGGCTGAAGGCATTGGCCGCAGAACATCAAGCTACGAGTGGCAAATACCTAGCGCAGATTGACGCGCACAAGAACACAACCGAATCCGATGCCAAGGTTGCGGGCATAGATCGTGAGCTTTCCAGGCAAATGACAGAACTGCGCGAGAATTTCACCCGGTTTGTGAATGAAGAAAGCGCGGCAAATATCGTGCAGGCCGAGCAGGATTATCAGAATAGGCGCAGCATCGTAATTATCTGGACGCTGATTGCATTGGGGCTGTCAATATTTCTGGCTACCATCATCGTTCGTTCCGTATTGCTTCAATTGGGGGGCGACCCGAAGGCAGTGGCAAAAGTGGTCAACACTATGGCTTCTGGAAATTTCTCTTTGCTTCCGCACCAGTCGTCGGCCGCTGCAGGCAGCTTGCTGGCGAATGCCTACCAGATGCAAACGAGTCTGCGCGACATGATCGCAAAGGTTAAAGATCAGGCCAATCATCTCGAAGACATGGCACGTAACCTGGCTGTAGCAGCCAGGCAAATCGCCGAGAACGTGAATCACGAGTCGGATGCCATGAGCAGCATGGCCTCGGCGATTGAGGAAATGAGCGTGTCTACCATGCACATCAGCGAGCAGGGCTGCAACGCCAAGCAGATCGCAGATGCCTCTCGCAGCAACGCCGAGCAGAGCGCGCAAGTGGTAAACAAGACCGTATCCGGTTTGCTGACCACTGCGAAGGAAATCGAGACCGCATCCGGCGAAGTTTCGCGCTTGGGCGAGAATGCCACGCACATCATTGATGTGGTGAAAGTCATCAAAGAGATTGCCGATCAGACCAACCTTCTGGCGCTGAATGCAGCCATTGAGGCTGCGCGCGCCGGCGAACAGGGGCGTGGTTTCGCGGTGGTGGCGGACGAGGTGCGTAAACTCGCCGAACGCACCGGCAATGCCACCACAGAGATCAACGAGATGTCCAACAAAATCAGCGAAGTGGTGAAACATGCGCTGACCAGCATGGGCAAGGTGGTGGAAACCACGCGTCAGGGGGTGACGGATGCCGTGTCGGCACAAAGCTCTATTAGCAGCATCCAGCATAGTTTTAGCGAAGTGGCGAACGTCATTGATAACATCTCCAACGCACTAGCCGAACAGAATGTAGCATCGAACGACCTGGCCAGGAACACCGAGCGCGTGGCGCAAATGTCTGGCGAGAATTCCAGCGCGGCACAAGGGTTACTGAAACTTGCGAATATTCTTGAGGGCGAGGCGATTCAAGTAAGGAGCGCGGCAGCAGTGTTCGATGTTTAGGGCAATTACATCTATCTGTTTGATTTTAAATATATATTATTAGAATAATAATGTCCGTATATCGTCTTGACAAAAAATATGAGCCTCATAACGACTATGACTGTAAGTCCATACGGCTCAAACCCAAGCGCGCTACTGGCAAGCGTACCGTCAGCTGACTGCACGCGACGTTCAGGCAAGCAGGCTGACCTGGACATTCACCTGCATGCTTGCAGCGCCTGGCCCGATGAAACTGCCGGAGACCGGCGGCACCGCCACAGGATCACGCGCAACCGCAACTGCAATATGCCGGTTGCCGGTTACCTCGCCGGAGGTTGGATCGAAACCCTTCCAGCCCGTGCCGGGCAGGTATATTTCCACCCAGGCGTGGGTCGTAGCATACCCCGCTTCGGTCGCCGGGGCGTGCAAATATCCGCTGACAAAACGACTGGCCAAACCCAGACAGCGACAAGCCTCGATAAAAAGCGTAGCGTAATCGCGACAGGAACCGCTGCGCTTTGCCAGCGTCTGCGCAGGCGACTGTACGCCCGCCTCTTCCCTCATTCGATAACAAAACTGGCTGCTGATCGCCTGATTCAACTTGACCAGCATGCCAAAAGTCTGCATACCTTGCAAGCTCAACCGTTGCAACCAATCATGGACAATTCGGCTGTCGTCGACGAAAATCGGTCGCTGAAAGACGGCCAGATCAGCTTGTTCACCCACCGCATAGGCAAAGGGATAATTGACCGCATATTCTTCGAGAAGGAAATCATAAGGCCCCGGCGCGTAATGCTGAATGACGACTTCGCTGGCAATCATCAACCTGTCCGAGCGCTCCGAGAAGCTTACAACTGCGAGGGAATTGTCAAACACATCCCGCTGCCATTGGATGGTGTGGCTCGGTGTAATCACCAATTTCGAGGTCTCGATACGCACGTCATGTCCTTCGCGCGGGCGCAGCAGGAGCCGGTGCGGGTTAAGTGACACCTGGGCTGGAAACAGATATTCCGTCAGATGTTTAATGCGCAATCTCTGCATCACTCCGGTGCGGCATCCAGCAATGCGACGTGAACCGACATTTTCTTTGGGTACAACGCCGGGCCAAACTGGTTGAATATCGCCACGTCGGCTGCATCGCGTCCGTACGCGACAGTGACGCGTCCGCCTGTAGGGTCGGCTTGCGTTGCATCAAAGGTATACCAGCGAGCTCCCACGTAAGCTTCGAACCAGGCATGAAAATTCATAGGCTCAAGTCCATGCAGGTAACCCACCACCATGCGTGCCGGGATGCACAGGCCACGGCATAGCGCGATGCCCAGATGCGCCAGTTCACGGCACACCCCCTCACGCTGCACGTTAACCTCAATCGCTGACAGTTGATAGTAGCTGGAGTCGGGATTGAAACGGATATTCTTGCGTATCCACGACACGATGGCAGCCACCTGGTCATAGCCGGGTGTCGCACCCGCAACAATTTCCTGACCCAGATCGATAAATCTGTCCGACTCGCAATAGCGGGAGGGCAAAAGATAAGGCAGAACGGCATCGGGCAAATTCTGCACATCCTCGAAAGGTGCGCCCGGACTGACATCGATGCCATCCGCCGTCAAAATCTCCGCGGACGTGTGTATGGAAAATTCTCCTGGCGGCGCGACCAGCCGCTGGCAAAGATTACCAAAATTATCCGTATATTCAATTGCAGGCAGACTGGGCTTCAAGGTATACGACTCGCGCGCCACCCATTGATGCATTCCGCTGCGCGGGCGCAGCATGAGTATAAAAGGCGTAGCGATGCTCACGTCAAAGGTAATAGTACATCCGGTACGGAGCCACATCGCGGCTTTCCTTTTGATTTATCTATTTATAGCATGGGCAACATCAGCGGGCGCCGCAGCCGGACTGCTTGCATGAATAAGACTGCCCGCTAGAACCGTCCGTTCACCCGGTAAAAATAATTGCTCAGCTCCTCGGTTTCCGCGCTTTTATGCCGCGCCAGCCCGTGCACATAGCGCACCAGACTGCGCATCACATAATACACGATGGAATGGTGTGTACCCAGCAGTGACTCCAGCCTGGCACGTTCTAAAAGCAGCACCGTACTATCCTCCATAACCTCGATAGTGGCATCGATCTTCATCATGTTGCTGCCGACGAAACTGATCACTCTGGCCATATCCCCGGGGTCTTTCAGATGCATGACCATAGGTTCCTCGTCCACTATGGAACTTACCTCCAGCCTGCCTTCGACCAATATCAGCAGCGCATCCTCCAACTTACGGCTGCCCGGTTTGACAATAAATTTGCCCGCCTTGTAAGATTGAACCGTGATCAGGTCTGTCAGAATTTCAATTTCAGACTCGCGCAATTCCGACACCAGCGTACTTCGATAAAGCGCTTTCATGATGTTTTCATCGGTAATCATTTTGTCATCCTTTATATATTCAAGCTAACCGACATGGCACAAGCTCAACCCCTGAGCATGATAGTGCGTGCGCCGGTCGGTTCCCTCACCCAAACCCTCTCCCGGAGGGAGAGGAAACAAACGAATCGCTTCGCGACTTTCACGTAATACTGAACATGTCAGAACACGCTCATTGCCTGGCAGGCTTAATGCCGCGCAGCGGATTGATCCATGTCATTCTCATGCGCTCAGTTCTTTCGCAAGAATGATCGCCTCGGCAATCTCCGCCATGCGCCAGCCCTTGCTCATCGCCATGCCGCGCATCCGCTTATAGGCGTCCGCTTCGCTGTAACCGTGATCCGTCATCAGAATTCCCTTGGCCTTATCCACCAGTTTGCGTTCGACCAACTGACTCTTCGCTTCCTTCAATTCATCACGCAAGCGTTTATGCTCGGCAAATCGGGCGGCAGCCACCTGGATGATACCGCTCAGATCTTCGCTCTTAACCGCGTGCGACACATAAGCACTGACCCCGGCGCGCATCGCCTCCTGAATGCTGCGCTGATCCTTCCGCGCACCCAGCACAACCACGGGTTTTTCCAGCGTTGTTGACATCAGGCTGATCTGCTCCAGCGTATCCCGCCCGGGCGCATCCGCATCGACGATAATCACATCGGCCAAAGCAGCCTGGATCGAATTCTCATCCACCTGTTCCCAGGCCAGCACACCAACCACGTCGTATTCGGCCAATTCAAGACTGGCTTTCAACCACGCCGCCCGATCTCGCATGTCATCGATAATCAGTATTCTTTTCAACGTATCTCCTGGTAGTCAGGATACAACCAAGCAATTAACGAGCCAGGATCAATCCATTGAATTGGCAGCAATTTTATAAAACCATGGCAAATTTCCGCACAGGAACCGTGCCCCCATGCACTTAGTTGGTGCAAAGAATCAGCAGTAATAACGCCTCGACCGGCTGCATTCCGTCATCCCCTCGGGTGATGCTTTAAATGCAGTTGCTTGAGTCGCTCCCGTGCGACATGGGTATATATCTGCGTGGTGGAAATATCCGCATGACCCAACAGCATCTGCACCACGCGCAAGTCCGCGCCGTGATTGAGCAGGTGTGTGGCAAAGGCATGGCGCAGGGTATGTGGCGACAATGGTTTATTGAGTCCGCCATGCCTTGCGTGCTTCTTGATCAGGTACCAGAACATCTGGCGTGTCATGCCGCAGCCACGTGCGGTAACGAACAGGTCGTCACTGACCTGACTTCCCAACAGCGCGACTCGCCCCTGTTCAGAATAACGCTTCAACCAGTCCAGCGCCTCTTCACCCATCGGCACCAGACGCTCCTTGTTGCCCTTGCCCATCACCCGCACGATGCCCATATCCATGCTCACCTGAGCGATGCGCAAAGCGACCAGTTCGGAGACCCGCAAACCTGTCGCATACAGCACTTCTAACATGGTGCGGTCGCGCAAACCCAATGGAGTTTCAACATCGGGAGCCGCCAAAAGCTGCTCTACATCCTGTTCGCTTAGAGTCTTGGGGAGGCGCAGCGGCAGCTTGGGCGGATCGATTTGCAGCGTGGGGTCTGCAGCAATCTTGCCCTGCCGCAGCAGATAACGGTACAGCCGTTTGAGGCTGGAGAGGTTGCGGCCCGATGAACTGGATTTTGCCTTCTGCACCACAAACAGATCGGCAAGATAGGCTTGTATGTCGGCGTGCGTAGTTTGAGCAAGGCTCAGACCGCGCTGCTTTTCCAGCCACGCCGCATATTTGTCCAGATCGCGCCGGTAACTCTCCAGCGTGTTACGCGAAAGTCCGTCTTCCAGCCACAGCGTATCGCAGAACTCGTCAAGCAGTTCGGCGTTGTTCATGAGCCAGCAACCAGCGTTTGATGTCCAGCAGTTCCCCGCTGACGTGCTTCGCGAATCCGCCCAGACCTGACCTGCTCACCACCCGGTGACAGGGAATGACAACCGGAATCGGATTGGCGCCACACGCCTGGCCGACTGCCTGTGCGCTGGAATCCAGTTCGCCGGCTATCCCGCCATAGGTTCGCGTCTGCCCGCGTGGAATCGCCAGCATGGCCTGCCAGACTTTTTTCTGGTGCGGCGTCCCGCCCGCTTCCAGCGGAATAGAAAACAATACATCTGGATTTTCAAAGTAGCTCAGCAGCTGCTCACAAACGCGCTTGGCAATCGGACTATCCGGTGCTTGCGGTTTTTCACTTGCAGGCAGGAAGTCGATGCCCAGCAATACAGCGTCAGAGCAGCGTATGCCGAGCATGCCAAAGGGTGCAGATAATTTCGCATGGTAGTCCATGACGCAATGATACACGCACAAATAAAAAACGGGAGCCGAAGCTCCCGTTTTCCGGAACATGCAGATCCCTTAGGCGGCTGCTGTTTTAACCTTGCGCGCGGGCAACTTTTCCTTGATACGTGCGGACTTGCCGGAACGATCACGCAGATAGTACAGCTTGGCGCGACGCACGGAACCGCGACGCTTCACTTCGATTTCCGCGATCACGGGCGAGTAAGTCTGGAATGTACGTTCCACACCTTCACCGGCGGAAATCTTACGCACGATAAAGCCGGAATTCAAACCGCGATTGCGCTTGGCAATCACCACACCTTCAAACGCCTGAACGCGCTTGCGATCACCCTCAACCACGTTTACGCTGACCACGACGGTATCGCCGGGCGCGAAATCGGGAATGACTTTACCCAAACGGGCGATTTCTTCCTGTTCCAATTGTTCGATCAAATTCACGTTACTGCTCCTTATTATTCGAATCCTGTTCCTTCTGAAACGAAGCCAGAAGCCCGGATTCCTCTTTTGTCAAAACACGCCCTGCCAGTAAATCCGGACGGCGTGTCCACGTCCTGCCCAACGACTGGGAAAGCCGCCAGCGCTGTATATCCGCATGATTGCCGGACAACAGAACCGGGGGCACGGCTTCACCATTAAACACTTCCGGGCGGGTATAGTGCGGACAATCCAGCAAGCCCTGCACGAACGAATCCTGCTCGGCTGAATCGGCATCTCCCAGCACACCGGGCAACTGCCGCACCAGACTGTCCATCAACACCATCGCCGCCAACTCGCCACCGGACAACACGTAGTCACCGATGGAGATTTCCATATCGACCATCTGACGAATCAGACGCTCATCGATTCCTTCATAACGACCGGTCAGCAGAATCAGACCGTCGGCTTTCTGCGCCACCAGTTCCTTGACCACCTCATGGGTGAGCAAACGTCCCTGCGGCGACAAATGCACCACCCGGCTGTTTGCCACGCCGGCAGCTGCCTGACGTTCGCGCGCCGCATTGATTGCCGCCGCCAGCGGTTCTGCCAGCATCACCATACCGGGACCGCCGCCGTAAGGCCGGTCATCTACTGTACGGTGATTATCCGTGGTGAAATCGCGCGGATTCCATGTTTTCAAGACATAGCTTCCCTGCTCTTCCGCACGACGCGTGATGCCATATTGCGTCAGCGCATCGAACATCTGCGGAAACAGCGTGATTACATCAAAGATCATTTTAAAACTACTGCGGCACTCGTCTGCGGCGTTGCGCGGTGCTCGCTTCCTTGCCTATCAAAATGATATGTCTCGGTCGCTGTGCTCCTTACTCCTTGCATATGACCGTCCTCGCTACGTTTTATAACAAATAATCCGCTGACCAGCTCACCTGTATGGTCCTGGCCGCCATATCCACCTGTCCGATGACACTGTTCAGAAAGGGGATCAGGATATCAGGACCTGAGCCTCTCACAATCAGCACATCGTTTGCGCCGGTCTCCAGCAACTCGGCTACCGTGCCCAGCGTCTCGCCCGCCTCATTGATGACGGTGAGTCCAATCAAATCCGCCCAGTAATATTCGCCCTCGTCCTGCACCGGCAGACTGCTGCGCGGCACCGCGATCAACAGACCCTTCAGCTTTTCGGCGGCATTGCGATCCGGGCAATCGGGCAATTGCGCAGCCAGCGTCTTGTCATGCGCTTCACACTGGGTAACGGTCACTTCCCGCCACGGGCCATTTTCATGTCCCAGGTACCAGGTCTTGTAATTCAGCAGACTATCGACGAACTCGCTGAACGGCTGGATTTTCACCCAGCCGCGTATACCAAATGCCGATGCCACGCGCCCCATGATGACCATGGGTTGAGATTGCTTAGGCTGCAGCGACTGCACCCGCTGCACCGGCACGTTTAACCAGCTTCGCTACGGCGTCGCTCAATTGCGCGCCTTTGCTCTGCCAAAAAGCCACGCGCGCCAGATCCAGACGCAAGGCTTCCTGCTTCTCATTGGCGATCGAATTGAAAAAACCAACGCGCTCGATGAAGCGTCCATCGCGACGATTGCGCGAATCTGCTACAACCACGTTGTAAAATGGGCGATTCTTGGAACCGCCACGGGAAAGACGAATGATGACCATAAAAAACCTATCTAAATTATCAGCTTAAAAAACTTGGGGGCAGAGCTTAAACGAGAGACGACTCCCGTACTGCCTTGGATTTACACTTCGTGCGGTAGTGCAAACCCACGAAAGGGCGAGCATTCTACGACACAAGCCTTACCGATAGCAAGTACCTTGATAATCAAAGGAATTAACACAAGGCCTGCGCAACAGGAGCGCAGCGCCCTCGCAATATACAAAAGTCATGCAGGAAAGCCGGACTGACTGGCGGATTCGCCCGCCATGCACGTTACCGTGAAAGTCGCGACGCGATTCGTTTGCTCGGCTTCGCCCCCCTCGCTACGCTCTCCCCTCCGGGAGATAACCAGCGACTTGGCTGCCGTCTTCTGGCAGCTTAGTCGAATGGCTAGTTGTTTCATCAGGGTTTGGGTGAGGGAACCGACCGGCGCAAGCACTTTTATGTTCAGGAGTGGAGCTTGCGCCATGTCGGTCAGCGGTGCAGCAACTGTTCCAGCACAAACTTGCTGCCGAGATATGCCAGCAGCAAGAGTGCGAAGCCGCTCACTGTCCAGCGCACCGCTGTTTTTCCCCGCCAGCCATAGAAGTGATGCCCGCTTAACAGCACTGCAAATACCACCCACGAAAAAAAGCCGAACAGCACTTTGTGATTGAGTTGTCCAACCTTGCCGAAAATTTCCTCGGAAAAAAATACACCCGAAACCAGCGTCAGCGTCAGCAACACAAAACCAATGCCTATCATGCGAAACAACAGGCTTTCCATCGTCAGCAGGGGCGGCAGACTGCGCAGCACACGCGGCAAATTCGCCTGATGCAAATATTTTTCTACCAGCGAAATCAGCACCGCATGCAGCATGGCGATGGTAAACAGGCTATAGGCCAACATCGCAACGGCAATGTGCACCTTGAAAGCCGGCATATCCGTATGCGCCAACTGATGATCGGTCGTGAACACCAGCGGCGGCAGCAGCGTTATGGCAGCCAGTGGCAGCACCAGAGCCTGCAAACCGCCTATCGGATAGAAAAAGCGCGCAACCCAGTACACCAGCAGGGTCAGCCAGGCGATCAGCGATAGCGCATTGAACACGCCCAGATCGATGCCACCGCCGGAAAAAATCCACTGCCACAGCAGATAACCATGCAATGCAATCGGGATCAGCGATAAATGTCCGATCACACCGCGGCAGCGCGCATCGCATTCGCCAAACGCATACGCGCGCCAGAAATAGACGGCAAGCAGCGCATAAGCGACAAAAGCAACGATAGTTGGGAGAAGATTAGACATTTTTCGTCAGAATGTTTTAGACTTCGCAGATTCTACATCATTTGCTTGATTACCCATAAGGACGGATATGCTGGACAATCTGACGCAACGCCTCTCCGGCGTCATTAAAAACCTGCGCGGACAGGCACGCCTCACCGAGAGCAACATTCAGGACGCACTACGCGAAGTGCGCATGGCACTGCTGGAAGCCGACGTGGCGCTACCGGTCGTCAAGGAACTTGCATCCCAGGTCAAGCAGGCAGCACTCGGACAGGAAGTCATCGGCAACATCAACCCCGGCCAGGCCTTCATCGGCGTGGTGCATCGCGAACTCACCCGCGTGATGGGCGAGCACAACGACGCACTCAACCTTGCCACCACGCCGCCCGCCGTGATTCTGATGGCAGGCTTGCAGGGTGCGGGGAAAACCACCACCTGCGGCAAACTCGCCAAATTGCTGCGAGATCAGCAAAAGAAGAAAATACTGCTGGTCAGTTGCGATATTTACCGCCCGGCGGCGATTGAGCAGCTGCGCACGCTGGCGCTGCAACTGGAAATCGATTTCTTCTCCTCAGACATCACGCAACGCCCGCAGGACATCGCGCTTGCAGCCCTGGACTTTGCACGCAAACATCATCACGACGTGCTGATTGTGGACACCGCAGGGCGCCTCGCGATCGATACTGCGATGATGGCTGAAATCCAGCAACTACATGCCAGTCTCGATCCGATCGAGACGCTGTTCGTGGTGGATGCAATGACAGGCCAGGATGCAGTGAATACCGCGAAAGCGTTTGGCGAAGCCTTGCCGCTCACCGGCATCATCCTAACCAAAATGGACGGTGACGCACGTGGCGGAGCGGCACTTTCGGTACGCCATGTCACCGGCAAACCGATCAAATTCATCGGCATCAGCGAAAAACCCAACGGGCTCGAAGCCTTTCATCCCGAACGGATGGCTTCGCGCATCCTGGGAATGGGGGACGTGCTGTCGTTGCTGGAAGAAGCGCAGCGCGGAGTGGACCACAAGGAGGCCGAGAAACTTGCCAAGAAAATGCAGACGGGCAAGGGTTTCGATCTGAACGATTTCAAGATGCAGATGGTTCAGATGCGCAAGATGGGCGGTATGTCCGCTCTGATGGACAAGCTCCCTGCCCAGCTATCCCAGGCTGCCGCCGACTCCAAGGTAGATGATAAGGCCATCAACCGGCTGGAAGGCATCATCAACTCGATGACCCCGCTTGAACGCAGTAAGCCTGAGCTCATCAAGGCTTCGCGCAAGAAGCGTATCGCGGATGGCGCGGGGGTCAAGGTGATGCATGTCAATCAGTTGCTCAACCAGTTTGAGCAAACACAAAAAATGATGAAAATGTTCACCAAAGGCGGCGGCATGGCTAAAATGATGCGCAGCATGGCCGGCAAACTGCCCGGAATGAGATAAAAGCAGGCACGAGACGCTAGACGCAAGTTAATATTGTCTCTGCGCGGGTTTTATTGCTCACCCTCTGTCCACTCATAAACTTACGACTAACTACTTACGACTAACGACTTACGACTCACTATGATTAAAGCCATTATTTTTGACGTAGACGGCACCCTTGCCGACACCGAAGACGGACACCGCCAGTCTTTCAACAAGGCTTTTGCAGACAGCGGCCTGGACTGGAGCTGGGATGTCGCCCTGTACGACAAACTGCTCAAGGTGACCGGCGGCAAGGAGCGCATCAAGTATTTCATCAGTGATTTTCTGACCGACTTTGCCAAACCAGCCGATTTCGACGACTTTGTAAAAAACCTGCATGCATTAAAAACCCGTTATTACACCGCCATGATAGGCGAAGGTAACGTCCCGTTGCGGCCCGGCATCAAACAACTGATATATGACGCGCATGCTGCGGGTATTACGCTGGCCATCGCCACTACCACCACGCCTGAGAACGTCTCGGCCCTGCTGGAAGTGGGTCTGGGAAAAAACTGGGCGGACTTGTTTGCCGCCAACGGTTGCGGCGACATCGTGCCGCACAAGAAGCCCGCGCCGGATATTTATTTCTGGGTGCTGGAAAAGCTGGGCTTAACGGGCAGCGAATGCATCGCACTGGAAGATTCTCAAAACGGCTTGCGTTCCAGCCTTGCGGCCGGAATCAAGACTTATGTCACGACCAATCACTACACCCGCTTGCAAAATTTCGACGGTGCGGCCGGGGTTTTTGACGATCTGAGCGACCTTAGCCGCTTCTACCAAGCGACCGGCTTGACGATTGCAAAATAGCCGTTTGCGGGCGACGTATGACCGGGTGAGACGAACCGGCCTCGCTGATAACGGGGCCGGATAATTCAATCCCGACAACCTCAACTACCCAATTTACGACGCATTCGGTTTAGAATGCAGTATATTTACACTCAAACTCTCAAGGAAAATCATGTTTCAGATCGCACCCAGCATACTCTCCGCCAACTTCGCCCGTCTGGGCGAGGAAGTTGATAACGTCTTAGCCTCAGGCGCGGATATCGTGCATTTTGACGTGATGGACAACCATTACGTGCCGAACCTGACCATCGGACCGCTGGTCTGCGAAGCCTTGCGCAAGCACGGTGTCACCGCGCCGATCGATGTACACCTGATGGTCAAACCTGTGGATCGCATCATCCCCGATTTTGCCAAGGCGGGAGCGACTTACATCACCTTCCACCCTGAAGCCTCCGAGCACGTTGACCGCACTATCGGCCTGATCAAGGAATGCGGTTGCAAGGCCGGCCTGGTGTTCAATCCTGCCACACCGCTGGATGTTCTTGAATACATGCTGCCCAAGCTGGATATGGTGTTGTTGATGTCGGTCAACCCCGGCTTCGGCGGCCAGAAGTTCATTCCCTACGTGCTGGACAAGGCACGCAAGGTACGTCAGATGATAGACGCCGGCAGCTATAACTGCCGTCTGGAAATCGATGGCGGCGTGGGCCCCGCCAATATCCGCGAAGTAGCCGCTGCCGGTGTGGATACGTTTGTTGCGGGTTCTGCCATCTTCAACGCGCGTAAGGAAACAGACGCGAACAAGTACGACACCGTACTCGCCGCGTTGCGCGCCGAACTGGCCAAGGTCTGAGTATGCTCCGCCACGTGATGCTGTCACTGCTGATTGCCCTGGCAGGCTGCGACCGCATTACCGGTGCGGCAGATCAAAAAATTTCCGATGCCGAAGCGATAGGCTACGCCTGTCGCGTCTCGTTAAAAAAACCTGAAGATTGCATGAAGGAAAACGACGCGCAGAGCACCACCTCGGTACTGACCGGCTGGAGGGCTGCCGACAAGGATATACAGGACAAAAAACTGGACCCCACCATGGGTGCCGCTGTACTCGCAGCGACCGCGGCAACAGACGTGGCATCCTCTGCGGTCCCGAACGAGCCATCATCGGAAAAAGCGTCAGCGCCCGAAAAAAAGCCCGGTAAATCTCATTAAAGGAACCCCATGCCTCAAAACATCAAGCGTTACACCACACCCGTCAGCGTCAAGGCCATCGTAATCGATCTCGATGGCACACTGTTGCACACCGCCCCTGAGCTCTCAGAAGCCGCCAACCGCATGTTGCGCGAAATGGACTATGCGCCCGTCTCGCAAGAACTGCTGGCAAGCTACATCGGCAATGGCATCAGCTGGCTGGTTAAACGCGCACTGACCGGCGACATGCACGCAACGCCTGACGCTGCGTTATACGATCACGCCTTACCAATTTTCGAGAAACATTACACGGAACTGCTGCTGCGCAGTCGTGTATTTGAAGGGGTAATCGAAGGTCTGGATGCCATGAAGGCAGCCGGTTTCCGCCTGGGCTGCATCACCAACAAGGTGGAGCGCTATACCACCCCGCTCCTGCAAGGCATCGGTCTTGCCAAGTATTTCGAGATCGTACTGGCAGGCGACACCCTGCCTGAAAAGAAACCTCACCCGATGCCCCTGCTGCATGCCGCGAAATTTTTCGGCGTACCCGTCGAACAACTGCTGCTGATTGGCGATTCGCTCAATGACACCCTTGCCGCAAGAGCCGCCGAATGTCCGGTATTCTGCGTACCTTACGGCTACAACCACGGCGAGCCGGTGGAAACACTGGATCAGGACGCCGTCATTCCCAATCTGGCAGCTGCCATGCTGCTATTGAAACTTGCTTAAAATAGAATTAAGGATCGAGGATCGAGGATTGAGGATGCAGAAAAGTGGTTTGGCTGACATGGGAAAATCCACTCGTTTTGCTGCATACTGATTCCTGATTCCTGATCTGGAGGTTTTTCATGCCGCACCCGATTACAGAACAGGAATTCGACGCACTGGCCTTACAGGGATACAACCGCATCCCGCTGGTTGCACAGACCTTCGCCGATCTCGATACGCCGTTGTCGCTGTATCTCAAACTGGCCAACCAGCCGTTTTCCTATCTGCTCGAATCCGTTCAGGGAGGCGAGCGTTTCGGGCGTTATTCCTTCATCGGTCTGCCCGCCGACACCCGCATCACGGTGCGCGGCAAGCTGGTTACGCTGACGCACAAGGATACTGATACAACCCACACAGTCGATAATCCGCTGGACTTCATCAGCGAATACCAGTCGCGTTTTAAAGCGGCTCCCTTGTCAGGCCTGCCGCGTTACACCGGGGGTCTTGCCGGGTACTTCGGCTACGAAACCATACGTTACATCGAACCTCGTTTAGCCAAAGTTCACAAGCCAGACGCCATCGGCACACCTGACATCCTGTTGATGCTCACCGAGCAACTGGCGGTGGTGGATAATCTCACAGGCAAACTGACCTTCATCGTATATGCCGATCCGGGCGCAGATGATGCCTACCAGCTTGCGCGCGAACGTTTGCGCGAACTGGTCGGCATGCTGCGTCGACCCGTCGAGATTCCGTTTGAACTGCCCGCGCTGCGCACTGATGCAAAATCCGAATTCGGCGAGGCGGCTTTCAAGGCAGCGGTAGAGAGAGCCAAACAATACATTTTCGACGGCGACATCATGCAAGTGGTGCTGTCGCAGCGCATGACGCAACCCTTCCCCGCCTCGCCGCTCTCACTGTACCGCGCCCTGCGCAGCATCAACCCGTCTCCCTACATGTTCTATTACGACATGGGCGATCATCATGTGGTCGGCTCTTCGCCGGAGATCCTGGTGCGTCTGGAAGGCGACACCGTGACAGTGCGCCCGATCGCCGGAACAAGGCCGCGCGGCAAATCGCCGCAACAGGACGCCGAACTCGCGCAGGAACTGCTGGCAGACCCGAAAGAGCTGGCCGAACATCTGATGCTGATCGACCTGGGGCGCAACGACATCGGTCGCGTAGCACAAAACGGCACGGTCAAACTCACCGAAAAAATGATCATCGAGCGTTATTCGCATGTCATGCACATCGTCTCTAACGTGGACGCCAAGCTCAAGCCGGGCCTCTCTGCGATGGACGTGCTCAAAGCCACTTTTCCGGCTGGAACGGTATCGGGCGCTGCAAAAGTGCGTGCAATGGAAATCATCGACGAGTTGGAACCTTCCAAACGCGGAATTTACGCAGGCGCGGTCGGCTATCTGGGTTTCAACGGCGACATGGATGTCGCGATTGCCTTGCGCACCGCGGTGGTAAAGGATCAGACGCTGTACGTACAGGCGGGTGCGGGCATCGTTGCCGACTCGGTGCCTGACAGCGAGTGGCAGGAGACGCAGAACAAGGCGCGTGCGGTGCTGCGCGCCGCCGAAATGGTGCTGGATGGCCTGGACGAACAGGCGCATCGCTAATGTTGCGTTTAACCGAAATAAAACTGCCCATCGGACATCCCGAAGACGGCATCAGGACGGCAATCCTCAAGCGGCTCAACCTGCCTGAGGATGAGTTGCTCGGCTACGTCATTTTCAAACGCGGAACCGATGCGCGCAAAGCCCACGCCATCCTGTTCACCTACACGCTGGACGTGACGGTGCAGGATGAGACGGCTGTTCTTGCACGGTTTAAGAACGATCAACATGTCAGGGTTACGCCCGACACCCGCTATCACTTCGCAGCTCATGCCCCGCAGAATTTATCCTCCAGACCTATCGTCATCGGCATGGGGCCTGCCGGTCTGTTCGCGGGACTGCTGCTGGCTCAGATGGGTTTTCGCCCGCTGATTCTGGAGCGCGGCAAAGCGGTACGCGAGCGGACAAAGGACACCTTCGGACTGTGGCGTCAGGGCGTACTCAACCCGGAATCCAACGTGCAATTCGGTGAAGGCGGTGCGGGGACCTTCTCGGACGGCAAGCTGTATAGCCAGATCAAAGACCCGCGCCATCTGGGCCGCAAAGTGCTGGATGAATTCGTCAAGGCCGGCGCACCTCCCGAAATATTGTACGTCAGCCACCCGCATATCGGCACGTTTCGTTTAGTGGGAATGGTCGAAAAGATGCGTGAAACTATTCAGTCTTTGGGCGGCGAAATCCGCTTCGAGAGCCGTGTCGATGACATCGAAATCGAGCATGGCCCCGACATGCAACAAGTGCGCGGCGTGGTACTCGCCAGCGGCGAGCGCATCGCTACGAATCATCTGGTGCTGGCGGTCGGACACAGCGCACGCGACACCTTCGAGATGATACACAAGCGCGGCATTTACATCGAAGCCAAACCTTTCTCCATCGGCTTTCGCATCGAACATCCGCAATCGTTGATCGATGCCGCCCGCTACGGCAGGAACGCGGGCAATGAACTGCTGGGTGCGGCAGATTACAAGCTGGTGCATCACGCCGGCAACGGGCGCTCCGTGTACAGCTTCTGCATGTGCCCCGGCGGTACGGTGGTCGCCGCGACTTCCGAACCGGGCCGCGTGGTGACCAACGGCATGAGCCAGTATTCGCGCAACGAACGCAACGCCAACGCGGGCATCGTGGTGGGCATTACGCCCGAACAGGATTATCCCGGCGACCCGCTGGCCGGCATTGCATTTCAAAGGCACTGGGAATCGCAAGCTTTCAAGCTGGGCGGCGGCACCTATCAGGCGCCCGGCCAGCTGCTCGGCGATTTTCTGGCAGGCAGACCTTCAACCATGCTGGGCTCGGTGCAACCGTCCTACACCCCAGGCGTGCATTTGACCGACCTTTCCGCCGCGCTGCCCGACTATGCCATTGCCGCGATAAAGGAAGCGCTGCCCGCCTTTGCCAAACAGATCAAAGGGTTCGATCTGCCCGATGCGGTGCTGACCGGCGTAGAGACGCGCACATCCTCTCCGATACGCATCAGGCGCAATGCGCTTGACTTGCAAAGCATCAACACGCGCGGCCTGTATCCTGCGGGTGAAGGCGCGGGCTATGCCGGTGGAATTTTATCGGCGGCAGTTGACGGCATAGAAATCGCCGAAGCGGTGGCGCTGAGCATATTATCGGCGGCCAGCTCTGCATCAAGCTGACACGATGCATGATTTAAGCGCCGTAGAGCTGAATACGCCCCCGGACGACTTTCTGCCCGACGAACCGGAAGGCGCGGCATTTCACAAGACGTTTCAGGCTTCAAATATTGCAGGTTTTGACTGTCGCTATCTGGCGATCGAAAGACAAGGGCGGCGTCTGGCTATTGTCCCTTATTTTATGGGCACCTTCAGCCCTGGTGCGCTATTGCCGGATGGACTGCTGAAAAAATGCATCAACTGGATCAGGTTCGAGTATGTATGCGTCGGCCACCCCTCGACAGATTTCGGCGTGATAGGCGGAGAAATTTCAGCCGAAGTCTTGGCGCTGGTCAACACAACGCTGGGTAAAAAAACTGCACTGCTAGCCTACAAGGGTTTCAGGGAAAACCTGCCTCTGCAAGGTTTCATCAGGGCGCGCGGCCTGCCCGTGCCGGTCCTGACCATTGAGGGCGATTACTATTCAGGACTGGACGCCCGGCGGCGCAACGATTTCAGACACAAGCTGGAAAAAGCACAAACATTGCAGATTGAGGAACATACAGCCCTGCCGGAATATCTTGTTCCGCAGGTGTTTCAACTCTACATGAACACATACAACCATGCACCGCTGAAATTCGAGCAACTCACTTTGGCCTATTTTCAAAACACCGCCGCCATCAGCAAGTTTCTGCTGTTCTTCGATGCCGGCACACTGATCGGTTTTGCCCAGATCATCGGCAAAAACAAAAAAGCGTGTTTCACCTATGTCGGCATGGATTACCTGCGCAATCGCCAATACGGGCTGTATTACGTGATCTGCCTGAAGTGCATCGAAGCCTGTTTGAAGGACGGTTACCAGCAACTGGAATTAGGCGTGACTTCATATCATTTCAAGCATTTGCTGGGCGCTCAAATGGTTGAAACCAGCCTCTATTACCGGCACAGCAATGCGCTTGTTAACTGGATAATGGGTAAACTAAAATTTTTAATCGAACCTGGAAAACAGGACTTACAGTAATTTTTACTTAGCGTATTCAGTAACTTGCATGAATTCTTGATACGCAGCGACCGACTCCATTTTCAAGTGCAAGGGGCTGACGGTGCCATACACTACCGGAGCACCAGGTGCATGCAGACTGACGAGGTGTCACACTGGCGCCGAAAGCGTTTACCGCGATCCCACTGAAAGCGGCTTCTTGCAGCGAAGACAGATTAATTGCTGGTGAACAGTTGCTTCAGCATCCACAAGGAAAACAGAACGGCCCCGATTGCGGTACCAACTGCACAGATTGTCGCGAGCATTGCCATTTTTTCCTCCCAGGTAATCAGGTGAGACACAAAAAACCGATCAAGCGATAGGCATCCTAGCACAATTTCATATCGCTGCCGGTGACTTTTCAATGAAATTTTGGCGTTTGTCCGCCAGGCCATCAGCGGGCGCCTCCCATCCGATCCCCGGTCAGAACAGCAGCAGAGCATTGACGTACCGATACGCCGTGTGTTTCCATACCGATGGAGGCAGTTGGGGTACGATGAATCAAAACAGCCTACCTGTCTGAAAATATGGAGCCACAAAACAGCGCATGACTGAATTCAGCATCATCGCGGTATTTTTTGTAGGGTTGCTGGGCGGCGTACATTGCCTCGGCATGTGCGGCAGTATTGTCGGCATCCTCACCGCGCAATTACCGAAAGACGGTACACGCTGGTCATTCCACCTGGCTTACAACAGCGGGCGCATCGCCAGCTACACGCTGGCAGGCGCGCTGGCAGGCAGCATCGGACAAGCCGGTTTTTTATTGCGCGATGTAGTGCCTGTACAGTATTTGCTGTTTGCGCTATCAAACCTGATGCTGATCGCGTTAGGCTTGTACCTTGCCGGAATATGGAGCCTGGTACGCCGCATCGAGCAAGTGGGCCGCCTGTTGTGGCAACACATCCAACCGCTGACACGCCCCCTGCTTCCTGTTACCACTCCGACACGCGCCCTGCTGCTTGGCGCATTATGGGGCTGGTTGCCGTGCGGACTGGTGTACAGCGTGCTGGTCACGGCACTGGCCAGCGGTCACGCGCGAAGCGGCGCGTTGATCATGCTGGCCTTCGGACTGGGAACTTTGCCAAATCTGCTGGTCATCGGCCTGTTCTGGGAGCGTTGCCGTCGTTGGATACAATCTCCCCGAGTCCGTTTATTTGCCGGCCTGATCGTGACGGCATTCGGCATATACGGACTGACCAAGGTAGGCTATGTGTTTGCCGTACACGGCTGGGCTGGCAGCTGTCATGTGGATGCCTGACGCCTCGCTTTGCAAATGATCTTCGCGGCTTGGGCTACCCCTTGCTGGCTTATTGACTGCCGATCGATCACATAAGCAAACTCTGATTTTCTCGCTTGACAAAGCCTGCTTACGAAAATAAGATGTATTTAAAATAAGTTATTTAAGTATGCGGTCGGATTCAGGCCATGTAATGCAGTTAGGGCTACATTTACGTGTTGGCGAGTATTGATTGATATGATTTTTCTGTCTTGCAATCAGCCATATACCCGAGCAATTTGAGCGGGCTTAAATATATTTATTTGCTCGCTTGTCGGTGTACCATGGCGCTTTGGTTTGTAAGCTGAATGCAAGGAAATGCGTCATTCGTTTGATTGGAGTGAACAACGCACCGTTTAATGCTATAGCTAAAAGGGGGAAATGACTGTGGAAGCAACTCAAGCGATACCTGTTAAATACGATATGGATGTGGTCAGGTGGTTTACCATCGCGGCTGTCATATATCTTGTGGTAGGCACCTTGCTCGGCGTATATATCGCATCAGAGTTGGCGTGGCCGTTCATGAATCTCGACATTCCTTACATTACCTTCGGGCGATTGCGGCCACTGCATACCAATGCGGTCATTTTCGCGTTTGGCGGCTGCACCTTGATGGCGACCGGCTACTACATCGTGCAGCGCACCGGCGGAGCCAAGCTGTGGAGCAACAGCCTTGCTTGGTTTACCTTCTGGGGCTGGAACCTGATCATCGTGCTGGCCGTCATCACCCTGCCGCTGGGAATGACCCAGGGCAAGGAATATGCAGAGCTGGAATGGCCGATCGATATTCTGATCGCGGTGGTCTGGTTGTCATTCGGTTTGAATTACATCATGACGGTCGCGATACGCAAGAGTTCGCACATCTACGTATCGAACTGGTTCTTCATGAGCATGATCATCATGATCACCTACCTGCATGTAGTGAACAGTCTGGCCATTCCGGTCAGTCTGACCAAGTCCTATTCCATCTACTCGGGCGTACAGGATGCCATGATTCAGTGGTGGTGGGGCCACAACGCAGTGGGCTTCTACCTGACCGCCGGTTTCCTGGGGATCATGTACTACTTCGTGCCCAAACAGGCCAATCGCCCGATATATTCCTACCGCCTCTCCGTGTTGCACTTCTGGGCGCTCACTTTCGGTTATGTATGGCTGGGTGCGCACCATCTGCAATACACCGCATTGCCTGACTGGGCGGGCTCGCTGGGCGCCGCAATTTCGCTGGCGATGATTATCCCGTCCTGGGGCGGAGCGATGAACGGCATGATGACCTTGTCCGGCGCCTGGGATCGTCTGCGCACCGACTACATCCTGCGCTTCCTGGTGGTGTCTCTGGCGTTCTATGCGATGTCCACCTTCGAAGGCCCGGTGATGTCGATCAAGACCGTCAATGCGCTGTCACACTACACCGACTGGACCATCGGTCACGTGCATTCCGGAGCATTGGGCTGGGTAGCGATGGTGTCCGTAGGCGCGATATACCATATGGTGAAGAAACTGTGGCGCACCGAGATGTACTCCGACAGCCTGGTGAATGTGCACTTCTGGATGGCGACGATAGGCGCCGTGATCTACGTGGTCGCGATGTGGGTATCCGGCATCATGCAGGGTCTGATGTGGCGTGATTATGACGAATATGGCGCGCTGACCTATACCTTTGTGGAGTCCGTATCCGCCATGCACCCTTACTACGCGATGCGCGTCGTCGGCGGCGTCATCTTCAACCTGGGCGCATGGATCATGTTGTATAACGTGGTGATGACTGTGCGCCAGGCAAGTGCTGCGCATAGCACCAAAGCCGTTCCTGCCAGCGCATAAGGAGCAAGACATGTCCACTCACGACAAAATTTATTCAACCCGATTTCAGGATAAGCTCGAACGCAGCACCGTCCTGTTGTTTATCGTTGTTGCCCTGGCGGTGTCAGTGGCAGGTATCGTGGAAATCGTGCCGCTGTTCTATCTGGACAGCACCATGACTCACCTGTCGCCCAACGTCAAAGAGTCGCAGAAGAAGGCGGGTGACACGGCGCCCATCGTCTGGAATCGCAAGCCGGGTGAATCCCTGGATGACTGGAAACCGGGCGACGGCGTACGACCATACAAGCCGCTGGAACTGGCCGGACGCGAGGTATACATCCGCGAAGGCTGTTACCTGTGTCACTCGCAGATGATACGTCCGTTCCGCGACGAGAAGGATCGTTATGGTCACTACTCGGTGTCTTCGGAATCCATGTACGACCATCCGTTCCAGTGGGGTTCCAAGCGCACCGGGCCTGATCTGGCGCGTGTCGGCGGCAAGTATTCGGATGAATGGCATCGCCGCCACCTGAGATACCCTCGCGATGTCGTTCCGGAATCCGTGATGCCCAACTTCTTCTGGCTGGAAAACAACAAGGTCGATCCGGTCAACGTGACCAAAACCATGGAAGTGATGCGCAAGATGCCTTTCTATCCCGCGCCCTATACCGACGCCGACATCGCCGGGGCGAATAGTGCCGTGGCCGGCAAGACCGAACTGGACGCCGTCATTGCTTACCTGCAGGGCCTCGGCAACCAAATCAAATTTACCGAAGGCGTGAATTACCGTGATTAAGCTGATGGGATACCTGGGCATGGATGTGGAGTCCATGACCCGGGATGACTGGCTCGGCGTATTTTTTGCCGTATTTGTGTTCGTCGCCATGGTCTACGTTTATTTCATGGTGTTCCGGCCTGCAAACAAAGACAAGTTTGAGTCATGGCGCGGCATGGCGCTGGATGACGAAGAGCTTATCAATTCGGGAGATAAAAAATGAGTGAAGATCAAAACCCTACTGGTGACGGGAAAGGGCAAACACGCGCACAACATAAGCGGAGCGCCGAGAGCGGCAGCCGCAATCCCTATCAAAACCCCGATGGAGGTGTAACTACTACCGGACACCTGTGGGACGACGACCTGGCTGACTTTACCAACCCGCCGCCCAAGTGGTGGATGCTGGGCCTGGCAGTCAGCGCGATCTGGGTGGTGGTGTATTGGTTATATTATCCGTCCGTTCCCATTCCAACTTCCAACACCTTCTTCAAGGGCATTGGGGGATGGACGGCGATCAAGGAAATGGAAGCCGACAAGAGTGAAGTGGACGCGGTGCGCGGCAAGTACGAAGCCAGGCTCAAAACTTTGGCCCCTGCGGCTATCCTTGCCGACAGCGACCTGACCGAGTATGTAAAACGCTCCGGCAAGGTGCTGTTTGGCGACAACTGCGCCCCCTGCCATGGCACCAACGGAGTAGGCACCAAAGACAAGGAGGGGCTGTTCGCGCCCGTTCTGAACGACGATGACTGGTTGTACGGCGGCACGATAGGCGACATTTACACCACGATTTCCGGCGGGCGGCAGGGCATGATGACCGCGCATAAAGACACCTTGTCCGCACAGCAGATCGACGATGTAGCCAAGTATGTCAAGGCGATGAGCGACGAGGGTAAGGTCAAGGCTGATGCCGATGCTGCGGTCGCCGCCGGCAAGAAAGTCTTCGCGGAAAGCGACTGCACCTCCTGTCACGGCGCCGACGCCAGAGGTATGCAGGCGATGGGCTCGGCCAATCTGACAGACAAGATATGGCGTTTTGACGGCTCGCCGGAGGGAATCAAGCACACCATTACGTATGGCGTGAATTCAGGCGACCCCAAAACCCGCGTCGCCATCATGCCCAGCTTCACCGAAGCCGGCAAGCTGAGCGATACCGACATCAAGAAGCTGGCGGTTTACGTGTACAAGTTCGGCGGCGGCCTTGCGGAAGCACCTGCAACGGCTGAACCGGCGACTGCCAAGTAGCCGGCAACAGACCACAGCCGCATACTAAGGAGG
>JAJXTL010000100.1 GCA_021783855.1 Pseudomonadota bacterium | reverse complement strand
GATTCGATCAATTCATGATCCTCGTCGGTAAGATGCAGTTCGGTCTGTCGCATGGCAGGCACCTCGTCATAATGTGGGCATGCGACAGTATAATACATGTTTCGTTATTTATGTGTTTATATACTAGCCAATCGCTGATTTATTGTCATTTTGAGCAAAGCGGGAAATATAATAACTTGATTTATAAAGACTTCTAAGGAGTCTGCCCTGAGCCCATTCGACTTCGCTCAGGGTAAACTCCGTCGAAGGGTTCGGAATGGCAGAATAAATCAGTGCTACCCTAGGAGCCTGTCGGACTTGTCTTGTAACTCATTGATTCCATTAATGTGCGTATAAAGTAAGCAAATATTTAATTGTTAAAAATCAATAGGTTGCATAGAGTAAAAATTGAAGTCCGACAGTCTGCTAGCCAATCGACTAAGCCCGCAAGCGGGCAAGTCGCCGGTTATCCCGGGGGGAAACGCGCAGCGAGGGGGCGAAGCCGAGCGAACGAATCGCTACGCGAGTTTCACATTACAGCAGCGGCACGATCATCAGCGCCACGATATTGATGATCTTGATCAGCGGGTTGATCGCGGGGCCTGCGGTGTCCTTGTAAGGATCGCCCACGGTGTCGCCGGTCACGGCAGCCTTGTGCGCTTCCGAGCCTTTGCCGCCGTAGTTTCCTTCCTCGATGTATTTCTTGGCGTTATCCCATGCGCCGCCGCCGGTGGTCATGGAAATCGCGACGAAAATGCCGGTGATGATGGTGCCCACCAGCACGCCACCCAATGCCTGTGCGCCCAGCGTCAGTCCGACGATGACCGGCACGGCGACCGGCAAGAGGGACGGGATGAGCATTTCCTTGATGGCCGCTTTGGTCAGCATGTCCACGCAAGTGCCGTATTCCGGCTTGCCGGTGCCTTCCATGATGCCGGGGATTTCCTTGAACTGGCGACGCACTTCGACCACCACGGCGCCCGCAGCACGTCCTACCGCTTCCATGCCCATGGCGCCGAACAGGTAGGGAACCATGCCGCCGATGAACAGGCCGACGATCACCATGTGATCGGATAAGTCGAACAGCATGGCGGTGTGCTTGTGGGCTTCCAGCGCATGGGTGTAGTCGGCGAACAGTACCAGGGCGGCAAGACCTGCGGAGCCGATGGCATAGCCTTTGGTGACGGCCTTGGTGGTGTTGCCTACCGCGTCGAGCGGATCGGTAATGTTGCGAATTTCCTCCGGCAAGCCGGCCATTTCGGCGATGCCGCCGGCGTTATCGGTGATAGGTCCATAGGCGTCCAGGGCGACGATGATGCCGGTCATCGACAACATCGCAGTGGCGGCAATGGCGATACCATACAGGCCGGCCATGGAATAGGCACCCATGATCGCCATGCAGACCGCCAGTACGGGGGCTGCGGTGGATTTCATGGATACGCCAAGACCCGCGATCACGTTGGTGCCGTGGCCGGTGGTAGAAGCGAAGGCGATATGGCGTACCGGCGCATATTCGGTGGCGGTATAGTATTCGGTGATCCATACCAGTGCAGCGGTCAGCAGCAGGCCGATGACCGTGGAACC
The DNA here is from genome assembly GCA_021783855.1 of Pseudomonadota bacterium. Next base: position 9,134 of record JAJXTL010000100.1, on the reverse strand, counting down.
GTACAGGGCGTTCACGCTGTATACGCCGTTATTCCCCATGATCCAACTGGTTAGCGGGTAGAAGGCGATCAGGGCCAGCACGGCGGAAACGGTCAAGCCGCGATACAGCGCGTTCATGATCTTGCCACCTTCGCGCGCCTTGACGAAAAAGGTGCCGACGATGGAAGCGATGATGGAGAATCCGCCCAGTACCAGCGGATAAATCACGGCGTTTTCGCCTGCATTGGCCATCAACAGGCCGCCCAGCATCATGGTGGCGATGATGGTGACCGCGTAAGTCTCGAACAGGTCGGCTGCCATGCCGGCGCAGTCGCCGACATTATCGCCGACGTTGTCCGCTATCACAGCCGGATTGCGCGGGTCGTCTTCGGGTATGCCCGCTTCGACCTTGCCCACCAGATCCGCGCCGACATCCGCGCCCTTGGTGAAAATGCCGCCGCCCAGTCGTGCGAAGATGGAAATCAGCGATCCGCCAAAACCCAGGCCCACCAGCGCGTGGGTTGCCTCTGCCAGGGTGTCGCCTGAATGGATCAGAAAGGTGTAATAGCCCGCCACGCCCAGCAGACCCAGGCCGACCACCAGCATGCCGGTAATGGCGCCGCCCTTAAAGGCGACGTTCAATGCGGCATTGAGACCGCCCTTGGCGGCTTCTGCGGTGCGCACGTTGGCGCGTACCGATACGTTCATGCCGATGAATCCCGCCGCACCCGAGAGCAGGGCGCCGATCGCGAATCCGACGGCGGTTTGCCAGCCTAAGGCGGCAAAGATGATGATAAACAGGATAGCGCCGACGACGCCGATGGTGAGATATTGCCGGGAGAGGTAGGCGGATGCGCCTTCCTGAATGGCGGCGGCGATTTCTCGCATTCGCTCGCTGCCGGTGGGTTTGTCAAGTATCCATTTGATTGAAAAAACGCCATACAGGATTGCAATTGATGCACATAACAACGCAAAGCCCAGACCACTTGACATGATTACCTCCCAAAGAGTTAAAACACTATCTGTTATCTTTCTCCGACATGCTATTTACGAACCCTTATTTCAGAATTGCTATTTTTCCTGCCTGTTACCTTCCTGTAACAGCCGTAATCATAGCAGTATGAGTATTAAATGATATATTCAAAATGATATTTATTTCTGCTGAGGCCGGGCAACTTAATTGCCGGCTATGACAGTGCCGCCAGTCCGGCAGCGGCGACCTGTCCGTCCTCGGATGAACGTACGCCGCTGATACCCAGGCCTCCGACAATCGCGCCGTGAAGGGATAGCGGAACGCCACCTTCGGCGGGAATGACCCCGGGCAGGGCCAGATGGATAAGCCGCCCGCTCAACACGGCATCTTCCGAGGTTTTGGTGGGCCGCCGAAAGGCGATGGCGGCATGCGCTTTGGCAATCGCTGTTTCCACGCTGCCGAACTGGGTGTCGTGACTGCGTTGCAGATACAGCAGATGTCCGCCATCGTCCACCACGGCGATGACTACGCGCCAGTCGTTGGCGCGCGCCTCGGCCTCTGCGGCTGCCGCCACGCGCCTGGCATCATCCAGCGTAAGGACAGGTTTGCTGGTCATGACAGGTTTAACGTGAAACTCGCGTAGCGATTCGTTTGCCTGGCTTCGCCCCCCTCGCTGCGCTCTCCCCTCCGGGAGATAACCAGCGACTTTGCCATCGTCTTGTGATGGCTTAGTCGAATGGCTAATCGTTCCATCAGGATTGAGGTGAGGGAAAGCGTAGCGAGGTTGCCGGGCATGGCGTGTGCTATTTTCATGGTTGGCTTATGCCTTGCCCGTTAGTGCGGCAAAGATTTGCGCGCAGATGTCGTCCACGCTGCCTACACCCGCTACTTTGACGACTTTCGGTGCAGTTGCAGCATCTGATTTTGCCCAGGCTTTGTAATATTCGACCAGCGGTTTGGTCTGGTCGTGATAGACATTGAGACGCTTGAGCACGGTTTCTTCCACGTCGTCCGGACGCTGTATCAGTTCTTCTCCCGTCACGTCATCACGGCCCGCTACCTTGGGCGGGTTGAACAGGATGTGATAGGTGCGGCCAGATGGCGGATGCACGCGACGCCCGCTCATGCGTTTGATGATTTCGCTGTCTTCGACGTCGATTTCCACCACGTAATCGATGGGGATGCCTGCGTCTTTCATCGCCTGGGCTTGCACCAGCGTGCGGGGAAAACCGTCGAACAGGAAGCCTTTGGCACAGTCGGCTTCCTTGATGCGCTCCTTGACCAGATTGATGATGATGTCATCGGAAATCAGGCCGCCTGCGTCCATGATGCCCTTTGCTGCCAGTCCCAGCGGCGTGCCTGCCTTGACCGCTGCACGCAACATGTCGCCGGTGGAAATTTGCGGAATGTTGAATTTTTCCTTGATGTAATTCGCCTGAGTCCCTTTTCCCGCGCCGGGTGCACCCAGCAGTATGATACGCATGGTGATTCCTCTCTATGGTAGGTTGTAAGTGGTCAGTGGTCAGTGTGCGCTGCTGCTCACAACTTACTACTCACCATTCACAGATTTTCAAATGCTTTTCTTGCCGTTTGTAAATCCTGTTCCGTGTCCACGCCGCCGGGGGGGGCGCCATCTGCGATAACCACGCCGATCTTGTAGCCATGATACAGCGCGCGCAATTGTTCCAGCGACTCATATTGTTCGATGACTGCAGGCGAGAGTTGCCCGTAAGCGCGCAAAAAACTTGCGCGATAAGCGTAAATGCCGATGTGTCGCAGCACCGGCAAATCGGGCGGCAGTTCCCCCTTTCTAACTTCCCCCCGGAGGGAGGAAGAACAATCGTCTCGCCCTTCGGGTGAGGACAAAACCCTGAACGCATCGCGCGGGTAGGGTATCGGAGCCCGGCTAAAATACAGCGCATTGCCTGCTTTGTCCAGCACCGTCTTGACGATGTTGGGATTGCGCATGGCAGCTTCATCGTGAATCGCATGGCAGGCGGTGGCAATAGCGCATTCGGGGTGGTCGTGCAGATGTTGCGCCACAGCGTGTATCAACTCTGGCGGCATCAGCGGTTCGTCGCCCTGCACGTTCACCACGATGCAGTCATCCGGCCAGCCTTGTTTTTCAGCTACCTCGGCGATGCGGTCGGTACCGCTGGTGTGATCCTCGCGCGTCATGCAAGCCTTGAAACCATGTTCGTGCACCACGCTGGCAATCGCATGATGATCGGTGGCAATCCAGATTTGTTGCGCGCCGCTTTTGGCCGCCTGTTCTGCAACACGCACGATCATGGGCTTGCCCGCGATGTGCAGCAGCGGCTTGCCGGGCAGGCGGGTGGAAGCGTGGCGGGCCGGAATGACGACGTGAAAATCGACCATTTTGAAATCGGTGAATGTCAGAGCGCTTCGGCTTCTTCGGGTGTGAGCTTGCGCGCTTCATCGGCCAGCATCACCGGTATGCCGTCGGCAATCTTATAGGCCAGCCGGTCGGGTTTGCAGATCAATTCCTGATCGGTCTTGCGATAGATCAGAGGCGATTTGCACAAGGGGCAGACGAGAATATCAAGCAGCTTTGCGTCCATGAATGGCGATCTTTCGCAGTAGGTGAGCTATCAGGGCTGAGTCGATTCGGGCATCCACAGGCAATACCCAGTATCTGTCGTCAGCGAATGCGGCGCATTTTACCGCATCTTTCTCGGTGAGGAGTAGCGCATCGCACTCATCGAAGCGCAGATCGCTTGCCTGATAGGGGTGATGGTCGGCAAATGCATGCGGGGTCGCGGACAATCCCAGCGATTTCAGATGATCAAAGAAACGTTGCGGATGACCGATGCCGGCCACGGCATGCAGGCGTAATCCCTGAAAATCCCGTGCAGTAGCGGTTTTTTCCGGATGAAGCAGATTCCGGAAGAGGGCGCCGGATAACTGCATGGCGTATTGAGAATGTTCGCGACTCTTGCCGCCATTGATCACCACCGCATCTACGGTTCTCAGACGGGCTGCCGGCTCGCGCAAGGGGCCAGCGGGCAGCAGATGTCCGTTGCCGAAGTGACGTACACCGTCGATGACTGCAACTTCAACGTCGCGTTGCAGGCGGTAATGCTGCAAGCCGTCGTCGCACAGCAGCACATCGCATTGCGGATGCGCAAGCAAGGCCTGCCTTGCAGCAGCGACGCGATCACGGCCCACCCACACCGGACAAATGGCGCGTCTGGCCATCAGTAAGGGCTCGTCGCCCACTTGCTGTGCGGTGCTGTTCTCGTTTACCGCTTGTTGACATGAGTCGCCTCCATAGCCGCGGCTGACAATCACCGGGTGATGGCCTTGTTCAATCAGTTGCTGTGCGATAGCCAGCGTGAGGGGCGTTTTGCCGGTGCCCCCCACGCTGATGTTGCCGATCACGATGACCGGTACGGGTAATTTAAAGCTTTTCAGAATATGGCAGCGATACAGGAGGCGGCGTATTGCTGTCAGTGCGCGAAACAGCCAGCTTGCGGGCAGCAGAATCAGGTGCAGCGGACGGTTGCGATACCAGTAAGCTTCAAGTCCGGCCATTGAAGGTTATTTAACTTCGTTCTGCGTGGCAAAGGTAATGCGGGCAAAGCCTGCCTGTCTGGCGGCTTCCATCACATTGATGACGGCCTGATGCGGTGTTTTGGCATCGGCATTGATGACGATGACGGGATCGGTTTGTTCGCCTGCGGCTGTTTTCAGCGAGGCGGTGAATGCGGTAACGCCTGTAAACCTGACTTCGCTGTCGTTGATCGCGTAATGTTCGGTGGCATCGATGGATACATTGATGGGTTTGACCTGCGAGGTGCTGGCCTCGCCGCCGGCCTGCGGCAAGTTGATCTGCAATTCGGAATATTTTGCATAGCTGGTGGTGACCATCATAAAAATCAGGATTACCAGCAACACGTCTATCATCGGAATCAGATTGATTTCCGGCTCTTCACGGGTACGTCCGCGCTGAAAATTCATCGCTAGCTCCTGCGCTGGCCGTGCACGATTTCCACCAGCTTGATCGCCTGTTGCTCCATTTCGACGGTCAGGCCGTCGGCCTTGGCGCGGAAATGACGATAAAAAATCATGCTGGGGATCGCCACAATCAGGCCGAAGGCGGTGTTGTACAGCGCAACGGAAATGCCGTGGGCCAGCACGGCCGGACTGTTGCCTGCGGTGGTTTGCGCGCCGAAAATTTCGATCATGCCGACTACCGTGCCGAACAGGCCGAGCAGCGGGCTGATGGACGCAATGGTGCCCAGCGTGGTGAGAAAGCGTTCCAGATCGTGGCTGCATGCACGTCCGGCTTCCTCTATGGATTCCTTCATGATCTCCGGCGTGCTCTTGATGTTCTTCAGGCCGGCGGCAAAGATGCGCCCCAGGGGCGAATGCTTGTCCAGTTTGATCAGCATGGCATCGCTGACGCCGCGCTGCTTGAGTTCCTTGACCACCTCGTCGAGCAAGGCAGGCGGTGTAATCCGGCTGCTGCGCAGATAGAAGAGTCTTTCGGTGATCAAACCTGTGGCAATGATAGACGCAAAAATTAAAAACCAGATCGGCCAGCCAGCCGCTTCAACGATTGCAAACACGGGGATTCTCCAAATGTGCTTAAATTGCAGGCCTCATATCCCAAGTATGGGAGAATGTTTTCAGAGGTTCCAAAGTCGCAACTGTAGCGTGTCGCGCCGGGTTGAGCAAGATTTCTCATGTTTTTCTTCAACAACCTTGAGCTAATCCCTCGTTATAAAAGAATATTTATGTTTACCCACAAAATCTGTGGATAACTATGTGGATAAAGATGCGGGAAGATGCTTTAACGCTGTGAGATATAAGGGTTTTTGTTACCCTGCCTGTTTTTTGTTATGTTAATTTATCCTTTAAAATCAATACAATAACCTAAGTGCGATGTTCTTGTTGCCGGTCGTGTGGCGCAATGCGGCGTATTCTCTGGGTTTGTGAATAATTATGGATTGTCAATATGTCTGAGACCCTATTTTTTGAGGGAAAACAGCGCGTGCTGCGCGTGTCGGAACTCACGCGTGCAATCAACCAGTTACTCGAAGGCAATGTACCTCTGCTGTGGGTGGGAGGGGAAATCTGCAATCTGGTGAAGGCCGCCTCCGGTCACTGGTATTTTTCGATCAAGGATGAGCAGGCGCAAGTGCGCTGTGTGATGTTTCGCCACAAAAATCAGTTGCTGGATAAAACTGCCGGCAACGGAATGCAGGTCGAAGTGCAGGCGTTGGCAGGCCTGTACGAGGCGCGCGGGGATTTTCAGCTGACGGTCGAACAGATGCGACCGGCCGGATTGGGCGTGCTGTATGAGCAGTTTGTCAGACTCAAGCTGAAGCTGGAGCAGGAAGGCTTGTTTGACGCCTCGAACAAGCGTGTCTTGCCGGTTTTCCCCAGGCGTGTGGGCATTATCACGTCGACCAAGGCTGCCGCGCTGCGCGATGTGCTGACCACCTTAAAGCTGCGCCTGCCCAGCGTGCCTGTGGTGCTCTACCCCGCCCCCGTGCAGGGTGCGGGCAGCGCCGAAAAAATTGCGCAAGCCATACGCACGGCAAACAGCCGGGCGGAATGCGCTGTACTGATTCTATGTCGCGGCGGCGGCAGCATCGAGGATTTGTGGGCGTTCAACGAGGAGGTTGTGGCGCGCGCCATCGCAGCCAGCAGCATTCCCATCATTAGCGGCGTGGGGCACGAGACTGATTTTACCATTGCCGATTTTGCAGCCGATGAACGTGCGCCTACGCCTACTGCCGCAGCGCAGCGCGTCGTGCCGGATCGTCTGGCACTGATGCAGGGATTGCGCGACACCGCACAGCATCTGTTGCGTCCGATGCGCAACCGGTTGCAAAACGCCATGCAGACGGTGGATTATATGCAGCGTCGTCTGGTGCATCCCGCACAGCAGTTGCAACGCCGTTTGCTGCAACTCGACCAATTGCAACAACGTTTGCAACGCAGTTTCGCGCATGGGCTTGAACAGAAACAGTGGCGATCCGCCTCATGTCTGCAACGTCTGTGCAGCGCGGGCAGCGATTTTTATCGCCTGCAGGATAAACAGAAGCATCTGGGCGAGCGTCTGATCAAGGCCGTGCGCGTGACGCAGATGCAGCGGCAAGCAAGGTTGTCCGGCGTTGCGCAACACTTGAATCTGCTCAATCCGCAACAGGTGTTGGCGCGAGGCTACAGTATGGTGCAGGATGAGCAAGGTCACCTGGTGTCGGATGCGCGTCTGCTCGCTGTGGGCGATGAACTGCGCATCACTTTCAAAGAGGGTTGGGCGCGTACCCGGGTAGAGGAGCAGGGTGACTCAAATGAGTAGTCGTCTGATTGTCTGAATTGATGGATAATTCGCAGCGAAATCAACCAGTGGCAGTCATCTGCAAGGAACCCGAATGAAACTGAGTCTATGGCCCACTCCCTATTATTACCAATTTTCTGAAGATCTGACCGTTTTGGAGAGTGAGCCCTGCCTGGTTATTTCCGGTGATGGACAGGAATATTTTGGCGATCTGACTGAGTTCTCCCCTGAAGAGGATGTGTTCAACATACAGGACTTTAATGGCGGGATTGTCAGCCTGAAGGCGGAATCCATCGATTACATGCGCCTGTTGCATCCGGTGCATCTGATCAAGAATGACTACCTGATCCATGAGTCACATGAGGATGTGTTCGGCGCTTCCGAGAAGCAGCCCTGCGCGATTGTGTTCATGAACGACAAGAAGCTGGAAGGGGAGACGGTCGGTTTCGCAATAGACAAGACCGGGCTTTATCTGTTCCTGGTTGATATGGACGATGCGGTCATACGCTGTTTTATTCCTGCCATATCGATCAGGCACTATCAGATCGGTAAAAAGATCGGTCAGATGTTGATCGAAGAAAAGGTTGCCACCCGCAAGGAAATCACAAACGGGCTTGAGAAGCAGGAAAAACTTCGCACCCAGATGCTGGGTGAGTATTTGACCAGCGAGCAGATCGTAACTTCGGAACAGCTGGTCGCAGCGCTTGGGCGTCAGTCAGGAAAAGTGATCAAACTCGGCGAAATGCTGGTTCAGGAAAACCTGATCAGCAGTGAAGTGCTGGAAGAAGCGCTGGTTAAACAGCGTACGGATAAAAAAGTCGCACTCGGTGAAATCCTCATCAATATGGGCGTGGTGAATACCGAAGTCATACAGAGCATGCTGGCCAAGAAACTGGGTATTCCCTTTGTCAATGTCAGAAAGTTCCGCGTTAATCCGGAGACTTTTCATCTGGTGCCTATCGGTTTTATCAGCAAATTTTCAATGTTGCCGCTCTATCACACCGATCACACCCTGGTAGTCGCAATGGAGAACCCGCTGTTATGGGAACCCTTGAATGAGCTGCGCGTGATAACCAATCTCACCGTGGTGCCGGTGCTGGCTGCCCGTGAAGATATTGTATTTGTTATCAATGAGATGCGTAATACCAAGACAAGCAGGCAGAAGATCGATGAACTCGCCGTCGGTATGACGTTCGATATGGGCGATGAAGAGTCGTCCGAGGAAGGCGTTGCGGAAACTGATAACACGCTGGTCGGCCTGGTCAACAAGATGATGCTTGATGCTTACAATCAGGGGGTGTCGGATATTCATATCGAGACGTATCCGGACAAACGCAATACGATGGTGCGCTTTCGCCGTGACGGGGTGATCAGCAAGTACTTCGAGTTTCCGCCGACCTTCAAAAAAGCACTGGTATCCAGAATAAAAATCATGGCGAAACTGGATATTTCCGAGAGACGCCGCCCGCAGGACGGCAAAATAGAACTCAAACTCAGCCAGGAACACAAGGTCGAATTCCGCGTGGCAACCGTCCCGACGGCGAACGGGCTGGAAGACGTCGTGATGCGCGTGCTGGCGGGGGCGAAGCCGATTCCGTTGCCCATGATAGGTCTGCCTGTCGATGTGCTGGCCAGGCTCAAGGAGTTGGTAGTGAAACCGTATGGACTGTTCCTGATTTGCGGCCCGACAGGTTCAGGTAAAACGACTACGCTACACTCGGTATTAGGTTTCATCAATTCACCGGATCGCAAAATATGGACGGCCGAAGATCCCATTGAAATCACACAGGAAGGATTGCGCCAGGTTCAGGTCAATGCAAACATAGGCTGGACCTTCGCGGCAGCCATGCGCAGTTTTCTGCGTGCCGA
>JAJXTL010000006.1 GCA_021783855.1 Pseudomonadota bacterium | reverse complement strand
ATCGGACTTTCCACCTGCAAGACTTGCGCACTGACTGGCAACGGCTGTTTTTCCAAACTGCGCAGATAATTTACCAGGTCATTAATATCTTTTTCTTTAAGACCACGCTTGAGGAACGATACCATCGGTGTGCCCTCACGCCCATTCATTAAGGTCGCCTTAATCATGGCATCGCTGGCAGAGGCGAGAAAACCGGGGTTATGCAATGCAGGCGCCATGATCGGCAAATCTCGTGGTCGCGAGAAAGTGACGCCCGTCCCCTTACCCCCTTCAGCGTTCGCGCCATGACAAGCAGCACAGTAGTTCCCGAACAATTGCTTGCCATGAACAGGATTTCCTGCGATCGGGGCGGACGAATAAATCACTGACGGATGCTTGTTCCAGCTGCGGACATAGCGCACGATGGCATCGATTTCGTCCGGTTGCAATTGGACAAATGCGGGCATTATGCGACCAGCTCGACCGAAACGGATGGTTTGACGAACATAATCATCGCTGATACTCGCCTGGAATGAGGGCAGCGCCAGCGGCACACCTATACCGCCCTCTCCTGTTGCACCGTGGCAAGCAGCACAATGGCGCTCATAAAGCCGGGCGCCTGACGGCTCAGCCTGCGCTTGCACCGAGCCGAACCATACCAAACCAATCACACTCAAGCAACGCAATAACATCTTCATCACCCCCAAGTCAGTTCATGTCGGATTGCGAGATAATTGCTACGGTGCAGCCTAACATAATTTAAAACTGTGTGAGGCAAAGTTGATCAACTCATTGACTGTTGTAAATAATTGCCGGGTATTTTAGCGGTTTGCAAGCTGCGCCCGGCTTTTTCGAGGTAACCGGCAATTTTTGCTTTCGGCAGCTTTTGCAATGCACAGAGCAGCTCGTGCGGTGCGGCGCTCAGGCCATGTTGATTTTTGAGATCTGACAGCATTTTCACCCACAGATGAGCGGTCATCTCGGCGTCCGCCAAAGCGCGATGATGGCGTGCCGCCGATGGCAATTTCAGAAACCTTACCAGTGTTCCCAGCTTGTGATCGGGTGCTGCCGGATAGATTCGACGGGCCAGCAACATCGAGCAGGCAAACTTCTGTTGCCGCTGATGACCGATTCTTGACAATTCCGCATCCAGAAACCTGCTGTCAAAGGTGGCGTTGTGCGCCACCAGTGGCAGATCGCCCACGAATTTCGCCAGTTCGCTCATCACCTTTGCTGCGGGCGGCGCGTTACGGATCATCGCATTGGATATTCCGGTCAGCTCTTCGATGAAGACAGGAATGTATGCACCGGTATTCATCAGGCTCTGGTATTGATCGACAATCTTGCCATTCTCGACAAGCACCACCGCCACTTCGGTCGCACGATCTCCCATGTCCGGCGACATGCCTGTCGTTTCAAAATCGATGACCGCTACGGTATCCATATATTTACACCTGAAATTCAGAGAGGTCAGAAAAACGGGGAACCAGACTCATCGTCCGATTCCCCGCACCATTTCAATGCCGGACAGTCCGGCACTGCAGTTTTTACTTCTTTTTCTTGTTTGCGATCATGTCATGCATGACAGGCGCCAGAATGACTTCCATCGCATGGCTCATCTTGCCGCCGGGAACCACCAATGTGTTGGCGCGTGACATAAAAGAGCCGGGGATCATCGCCAGCATGTACTGGAAATCCACACCGTTGGGTTCGCGGAAACGAACCACCACAAAACTTTCGTCCGGTGTCGGAATATCGCGCGCAATGAACGGATTGGAGGTATCCACCGTTGCCACGCGCTGAAAGTTGATGTCGGTATGAGTAAACTGTGGCGTGATGTATTTGATGTAATCCGGCATGCGACGCATGATGGTGTCGACAGTCGCTTCAGCCGAATAACCACGCTCCGCCTTGTCGCGATGAATCTTCTGTATCCATTCCAGATTGACGACAGGCACTACACCGATCGCCAGATCGACGTACTTGCCGGCATCGATACCCTGCGCCTCATCTTTTGCCATACCGTGCAGACCTTCGTAGAACAACAGATCCGAATTGGGCTCGATGTCTTCCCAGGGAGTAAACACACCCGGCGTCAGATCGGTCAAACCGAAATGCTTGTTGTGCTCCACGGCTTCAGCTTCGCTGTGCACGTAATAACGACGCTTGCACATGCCGGTTTTGCCATACTCCTTGAACATGCCTTCGATCTTGTCGAAATGGTTGGCTTCCGGACCGAAATGACTGAAAGTATTGTGACCATTCGCGGCAGCAGCAGCGGCAGCAGCGCGAAATGCCATGCGATCCAGACTGTGCAGGCTGTCACCCTCAATTACTGCGGCAGTGATCTTCTCGCGGCGAAAGATGTTTTCGAAAGCACGTTTAACAGTGGTAGTGCCGGCACCCGAAGAACCGGTAACCGCAATAACGGGATGCTTGCTCGACATAATGACCTCTCCTGAACTAAATTTTTTATGGACGCCGATTTTATATCAAACATGCACTCACCACTACTAGGCACGGCCTTTTATGCAATAAATATGTCATATCCTGCATATTACAACCACCAAATCCCGATCTGACCCACAAAACCACCCTGCACGATTCACGGGCGAGGGGCGAAGTCGCTATAATAGCGTATCTGAAAAAACAGGCTGTAACCCGTAAAACCATGCAATCCAACTACCACCCAGCCTCCCTTGAGCAGCAAGCCCAGCAACACTGGGATGATACCGGCGCGTTCCGCGCCACAGAACTCAGCGACAAGCCCAAGTATTATTGCCTGTCCATGTTCCCCTATCCTTCCGGCAAGCTGCACATGGGGCATGTGCGCAATTACACCATCGGCGATGTACTCTCCCGCTATCACCGTATGAAAGGCTATAACGTGATGCAACCCATGGGCTGGGATGCATTCGGTCTGCCTGCCGAAAATGCGGCCCAGGCGAATAACGTGCCGCCCGCCGAATGGACTTACGACAACATCGACTACATGCGCCGCCAGTTGAAGAGCCTGGGTTTAGGCATAGACTGGGCGCGCGAAGTCACCACCTGCACGCCTGAGTATTACCGCTGGGAGCAGTGGCTGTTCACCCGCTTGTTCGAAAAAGGCATCATCTATAAGAAAACCGCCTCGGTAAACTGGGACCCTGAAGATCAGACGGTGCTTGCCAACGAGCAGGTCATCGACGGACGCGGCTGGCGCTCAGGCGCGCTGGTCGAAAAACGCGACATCCCGATGTATTTTTTCCGCATCACCCAGTATGCCGATGAATTGCTGCAAGACCTGGATCGGCTTTCTGGATGGCCTGAGCAGGTAAAAACCATGCAGGCCAACTGGATAGGCAAGAGCTTTGGCTGTGAAATAGGATTTAGGATCGAGGATCGAGTATTGAGCAGCGCCGCATCCGACCCTCAGTCCCCAATCCTTAATCCTGTCCTTAAGGTTTATACCACACGCGCCGACACCATCATGGGCGTGACCTTCGTCGCGATCGCCGCCGAACATCCGCTGGCAACCTATGCGGCGAAAAACAATCCTCCGCTTACCGAATTCATCATTGAATGCAAACACGGCGGCACGGCCGAAGCCGATATGGCGACGATGGAAAAGAAGGGCATGGACACCGGGCTGAAAGTCACCCATCCGTTGACCGGCGAGCAAATACCGGTCTGGATCGGCAACTATGTGTTGATGGGTTACGGCGAGGGCGCGGTGATGGCGGTTCCGGCGCATGACGAACGGGACTTCGGTTTTGCAAAAAAATATAACTTGCCTATTAAACCAGTTATCGCCCCAGAAGGTTATGAGTTAGCATCAGACTCTATGGTTGCAGGCTTCAATGCAACCGGTGATGTTCATCTAAATCCACCTGTTCTTCATGGTGTGACTGGCAAAAGTTGGATATTTGATTGGCATCAATGGAAATGTTGTTTTGCAGAGCACGGCAAACTGTTTAATTCCGGAAAATATGACGGACTGAATTTTGAGGATGCGGTGGATGCCATTGCAGCCGATCTTTCCGCAAAAGGCCTGGGGGAGAAGAAAGTACAGTTCCGCCTGCGCGACTGGGGCATTTCGCGCCAGCGTTACTGGGGCTGCCCGATTCCGACCATACATTGCGCACAATGCGGCGATGTGCCTGTACCAGACGACCAGTTGCCCGTGGTGTTGCCCGAAGACGTGGTGCCGGACGGCGCTGGCTCACCGCTGGCAAAAATGCCCCAGTTTTATGAAACCACCTGCCCTAAATGCAAGGGTGCCGCACGGCGCGAGACCGACACCATGGACACCTTTGTGGAGTCATCCTGGTATTACGCCCGCTACACCAGCCCGGATTGCACCACGGGTTTAGTGGATGAGCGCGCCAAATACTGGCTGCCGGTGGATCAATACATCGGCGGGATTGAACATGCTATTCTGCACCTACTGTATGCACGCTTCTTCCAGAAGCTGATGCGGGATGTCGGGGTGTTCGGTGGAAATGCAGAGGCTAAAAACGTCCCTCATCTCAATCCTGATAAAACAACTAGCCAATCGACTAAGTCATCAGAAAACGATGACCAAGTCGCTGGTTATCTCCCGGAGGGAGAGAGGGCAAACGGTTCGCTACGCGAGGCTACAACCCTTGACGAACCGTTCAAAAACCTGATCACTCAAGGCATGGTGATCGCGCCGACCTTTTACCGTACCGACGCCAACGGCAAGAAACTGTGGATAAATCCGGCTGAAGTCGATGTCAAGAACGATGAGCGCGGACGCCCGGTTGGTGCCACGCTGCGCGCCGATGGACTTCCTGTGACTATCGGCGGCACGGAAAAAATGTCGAAATCCAAGAATAACGGGGTGGATCCGCAATCCATCATCGACGAATATGGCGCAGACACCGCGCGATTGTTCATGATGTTCGCAGCGCCCCCTGAGCAATCGCTGGAATGGTCGGATGCCGGCGTTGAAGGTTCGTTCCGGTTCCTCAAACGACTCTGGAATTTCGCTTACGTTGACGTTCGAGACAGACCCATTGATTACAAATCGACAACCATGTATCCCGAACTTGGCAAAGTACGCACCCAAATTCACTTGATTTTAAAACAAGCGAATTATGACTTTAACCGCAAACAGTTCAACACAGTCGTTTCTGCTGGAATGAAATTGCTCAGAGTGCTTGAAGACGTTACAACCATACCCTTGCCGATAAATTCAAGTGCTGACGAATTTATGGGTGTGAAAAATCGGATTCGACAAGAAGGTTTCAGCATATTGCTGCGCCTACTTTCTCCGATAGCTCCTCATATCACGCAAGCTCTGTGGATAGAGCTTGGCTATGGCAACGACATTCTTACTGCCGATTGGCCCGAGGTAGATGAGGCCGCACTGGTGCAGGATGAAATTGAACTGGTGATTCAAATCAACGGTAAGTTGCGCGGCAGTCTGACGGTTGCAAAAACGACTGACAAGGAAACGCTGGAGCAACTGGCCGTAGCGCATGAGGCGGTGCAAAAGCAGCTCGCAGGCACGCTGCCGAAAAAGATCATCATCGTACCAGGCCGCCTGATTAACATTGTCGTATAAAGGAAACGCAATGCACCCGATAAAATTATCCGCCTTTCAATCAGGGAAAATGTTCAAGTCGCTGGTCATGCTGTCACTAGCATTGCTGCTCGCAGCCTGCGGCTATCATTTGCGCGGCGCGGCGATCATGCCGTTCAAAACGCTCTACATCGAAGCCGACAATCCCGAATCCACCCTGATCAAAGGGCTTCGCAGTAGTCTGCAAGCCAATCATATCAAGCTGCTCGACAAGCCTGAGAAGGCAGAAGTCATACTGAATATCGTATCCGAACAGACCGACAAGCAGATATTAACGCTGGGCGGCACCGGGCGCGTGAGTGAATACCAGTTGCATTATCGTGTTTCCTTACGCGCCTATGACAATGAGCAACGTGAATGGCTACCCGCCACCGAGCTGAAGCAAAGCCGCGAGTTCCCCTATGACGATACCCAGATCCTCGCCATGACAACCGTAGAAGAACAGCTCTACCAGGGCATGCGTACCGACATGATTCAGCAAATTTTACGCCGCTTGAGCCACGCCAAACCCGTCATAACACCTTAAAAATAATGCGATTAACCGGCGAAGCACTACCGCGACACCTGGCATCAGGGCTCAAAGCCCTGTATGTGGTGTATGGCGATGCGCTGTTGCTGGTCTCTGAGGCAGCAGACAGCATCCGTGTTGCGGCGCGTGAGGCGGGCTACACCGAGCGTGACACGCTTATTGCCGAACAATATTTCAAATGGGACGAGTTGCGCAATTGTGCGCAAAGCCTTTCCCTGTTTGGAGAGCGCCGTGTGATTGATTTGCGCATACCAGGCGGCAAACCCGGCATCGAAGGCGGACTCGCCTTGCAGGATTACGTCAACCATCTTCCACAGGATGTGCTCACGCTGATCACGTTGCCGAAACTCGACTGGACCGCACAAAAAACCGCGTGGTTCGGCGCGCTCGCCCGGCAGGGAGTGATGATTTGCGCCGACGATATTCCGCGCAACCAGTTGCCGGACTGGCTTGCGGCTCGCCTTAATCGTCAGGCACAATCGACCGACCGGCCCACTCTTGAATTTCTTGCGGACCGTTGCGAGGGCAATCTGCTCGCCGCATTTCAGGAAATCCAGAAACTGGGGCTGCTGTTCCCGCCGGGCGCGCTATCTTTCGAACAAGTGAGAGAAGCCGTTATGGATGTTGCGCGCTACGACATCTTCAAACTTTCTGAAGCCATGCTCGCCGGTGACACTGTGCGTTACGTACATATACTCGAAGGCCTGCGCGCAGAAGGCACCGCGACCGTGCTGGTGCTGTGGGCAATCAGCGAAGAAATTCGCACCCTGGGAAAACTGCTGTATGCCACCCGGCGCACGGGTAATCTTCAAAATGCCCTGCGCGAGGTGCGGATTCGCCGTGAAAAAACGGGGCTGATCGAAAATGCGGCACGACGCCTGAAATTGCCGCACATCGAACGCGCCATCGCTCACGCCGCAAGACTTGACAAAATAATCAAGGGATTACGACAGGGTGATGAATGGGACGAATTATTGCAACTTGGCTTGCGCTTCGCAAAATCATGACCGACTGCCTATTAGTAATGACCAATCTGCCGGATGCCGCTGCAGCGCTCCGCATGGCGCAACAGATTATCGAATCGGGTGCCGCCGCCTGCGTGAATCAATTATCACCCTGCACCTCGATCTATCGCTGGCATGACAAAACCGAAACGGTCAGCGAGGTGCCGCTGCTGATAAAGACCAGCACCCAGGCCTATTCGCGTCTTGAAACCCTGATCCTCGCTACACACCCGTATGAACTTCCTGAAATTATCGCTGTCCCCATCGCTTCCGGTTTACCCGCCTATCTGAATTGGGTGAACCAGGAAACGCTGCACGCGACTCACATCAACCCTTGCAAGGAATAAACATGCGTTTTGTATTGTTGATAAAACTACTGGTGAAACAACTAGCCAGCCCACTAACGGGCATGGCAGCAGCCACCCCGAATAATGAAACTTCCATGCCCGTTCCCCTCACCCAAACCCTCTCCCGAAGGGAGAGGGGACAAACGAGCGCTTGCGCGAGTTTCACGTTAAGCAAGCAAGCCCGCAATGCCGCAAGGGCATTCCCACGAAATATTGACGATAAAACCGTCTTATTTCTGAATGAAGGGGGGCTTCCCCTAAAAACATATGAAATGAATCCCATTATTTTGAGTGAGAAGACGATTACCAAGTCGCTGGTTATGCTGTTGCTCTGCTTCATCCTCCCCGTCGCTCAGGCGGGAAGCTTTCTGGACAAGCTGCCCTCGTTTGGCGCAAATAAACAACCCAGTTTTTTGCCGCCGGATCAGGCATTTATTCTGGACATACGGGTTCGTGACGCACACACCCTGCAAGCCAGTTTCAACGTCGCGCCCGGATATTATTTGTACCGGAGCAAAGTCAATTTTACCGTAGCCGGAGATGCCGCCAAAATCAGCGCTATCAATCTGCCCGAAGGTGAATTAAAACACGACCAAAATCTGGGCGACACACAGGTTTTTCATCAACCCTTTCAGGCAGAAATCGTATTGGACAGAGCAAACCTCGCCGCGACCCCGATCACGCTGAACGCCTCTTATCAAGGTTGCAGCGAGCAAGGCTTATGCTACCCCAGCCAGGACAAAGTTTTTAAACTCGACTTGCCGCATGCCGAACAGAACGTTTCGACGGAATTGACGCCGCCATTAACGACTTCATCCACAAAACCGCAAGAAAGCACCACTGAAAACTCCAAAATCGCAGAACTGTTCAGACACGGAAATTTCTGGCTGATCCTCTCCTTTTTCTTCGGTGCAGGGCTGTTGCTGGCCTTGACCCCCTGTGTGTTTCCGATGATTCCCATCCTGTCCGGCATCATCGTGGGGCGCGGTCACAAGATCACCCGGATGCATGCCTTCCTGCTGTCACTGGCCTACGTACTGGGCATGTCCATCACCTATGCTGCGGCCGGAGTCGCTGCGGGTCTCTCCGGCGATCTGATTTCCAGCGCACTGCAAACCCCCTGGGTGCTGGGCAGCTTCGCGGCGGTGTTCGTTCTCCTGTCGTTCTCCATGTTCGGTTTTTATGAACTGCAATTACCGACCGCATGGCAGAGCAAACTTTCCGACACCAGCAACCGGCTGCACGGCGGACATCTGTCTAGCGTGTTCGTGATGGGCGCGCTCTCAGCCGTCATCATGGGGCCTTGTGTGGCAGCCCCGCTGGCAGGCGCGCTGCTGTATATCGGACAGACACATGACGCGGTGCTGGGAGGGGTCGCACTGTTCGTGCTGGCATTGGGCATGGGTGCTCCGCTGTTATTGATCGGCACCTCGGCGGGTGTGCTGCTGCCTCGCGCAGGTGCATGGATGGATGGGGTCAAACGATTTTTTGGTGTATTGCTGCTGGGACTGGCGATCTGGATTATTCATCCCTTACTGTCGGTCGCAGTACAAATGCTGCTATGGAGCGTTTTGCTCCTCCTCTCCTCTATCTATTTGAGCGCACTGGACGCCTTGCCGCATAACGCCCGGGGCGCTCACAAACTGATGAAGGGTTTCGGTCTGCTGGCCCTGTTGCTGGGCATCGCCTATCTGATCGGGGCTTTATCCGGTGCACGCGACATGCTGCGCCCACTCGATGCAATGTACAGGGCCGAAGCGGCGCCCGCGCCTTTGTTCAAGCGCATCAAAGGCCTTGCAGAACTGGATCAGCAATTGAAAAAATCTGACGGAAAAATCGTCATGCTGGATTTTTATGCGGACTGGTGCGTTTCCTGCAAGGAAATGGAGCGAGACACCTTTGCCGACCCGGTCATACAGGCAAAATTGAAATCGGCTGTCCTGCTGCAGGCCGACGTCACTGCAAACAGCCAGGATGACAAGGATCTGCTCAAAAAATTCGGGCTTTACGGCCCGCCCGGCATCCTGTTTTTCGACGCAAACAGGCAAGAATTAAGCGATTTTCGCCTAGTGGGTATTCAGGATACGGAACAATTCATGAACACGTTAAAAAACGTCGGTTTATAATGTTGTCTGCTTATCTATGTAAAAAATATGGACAATTAACCCGAACTTACGGCAAACTGCGCATATGAAAGCAATTCTCGTATTACATGGACCCAACCTGAACCTGCTCGGCAGTCGCGAGCCTGAGGTTTATGGTAGCACCACTTTAGATGAAATTAATGCCAATTTAGCCAATTTAGCCAGCAGAAATACTGCAACTCTTAGCTGCTTTCAAAGCAACTCGGAAGCTGCCCTGATTGAGCGCGTACCTAAGCCACGCTCCGATGGCACGCAGTTCATCGTCATCAACCCGGCGGCTTTCACACACACCAGTGTGGCCTTGCGTGACGCGCTGGCAGCGGTCGCCATACCTTTTATTGAAATACACCTGTCCAACGTGTACGCACGCGAATCCTTTCGACGCGAATCGTTTTTTTCCGATATCGCCGTGGGTGTGATCTCCGGCCTGGGCGCATCGGGATATGAATTCGCAGTGCAATATGCGCTGCACTACTAAGCAAGGAGAATAATATGGATTTACGCAAACTCAAGACACTGATCGAACTGGTTGAAGCATCCGGCATTGCAGAACTGGAAATCAGCGAGGGCGAGGAGCGTGTACGCATCACGCGCACTGCCGCATCAGTACAGCAGATGTACGCACATGCACCACAACCTGCCCCGCTTGCAGCAACACCCGTCCTCGTCGCAGAACCCGCCGCACCGGCAGCTCAGGAAGGACATGTCGTGAAGTCACCGATGGTAGGCACTTTTTACCGTTCACCATCGCCGGGTGCCAAACAGTTTGTAGACATCGGTCAAAGTGTAAACAGCGGCGACACCCTGTGCATCATCGAAGCCATGAAACTACTCAACGAAATTGATGCGGATTACACCGGAGTTATCAAGGCGATTCTTGTGGAAAACGGCCAGCCGGTTGAATTTGGTCAACCGCTATTTGTTATAGGGTAACGCGATGCATATAATTTCCACCAGGGTTCTGGCCGTTTCGGCGTTGACTCATTTACAAAACATTCAGCCGCGCAACTCCAGCCAAAACGGGCAACCTGTCGAATTCGGACAGCCATTGTTTGTTATCGGTTAATTGCGTTTCGGGGGAAGTCCCCCATGAGCGCGTTGCGCGGCTAAAACATATTAAGCCTCGTTTCAGCACTTAATGATGCTGTTGCTATAAGTTTGGAGCCTCAATCATGTTTGAAAAAATCCTGATCGCCAATCGCGGGGAGATAGCGTTGCGTATTCAGCGCGCCTGTCGCGAAATGGGTATTAAAACCGTAGTCGTGCACTCCGAAGCGGATGCCGATGCAAAGTACGTAAAACTGGCCGACGAATCGGTTTGCATAGGCCCTGCGCCGTCGAATCTGAGTTATCTGAACATTCCTGCCATCATCAGCGCGGCGGAAGTCACCGATGCCCAGGCAATTCATCCCGGCTACGGCTTCCTTTCGGAAAATGCCGATTTTTCAGAACGTGTTGAGAAATGCGGCTTTGTGTTCATCGGGCCGCGGGCTGAAACCATCCGCCTGATGGGCGACAAGGTGAGCGCCAAGATTGCCATGAAAAAGGCCGGGGTGCCCTGCGTACCGGGCGTTGAAGGTGCGCTGCCGGACAATCCTGCCGAGATCATCAAGATCGCACGCAGCATCGGCTATCCCGTCATCATCAAGGCCTCGGGCGGTGGCGGCGGACGCGGCATGCGCGTAGTGCATACGGAAGCCGCCCTGCTGGGGGCTGTCACCATGACCAAATCCGAAGCGCAGGCTGCGTTCAACAATCCTACCGTGTACATGGAAAAGTACCTGGAAAATCCGCGCCACATCGAATTTCAGATACTGGCAGACCAACATGGCAATGCCGTCTATCTGGGCGAGCGCGATTGCTCGATGCAGCGCCGCAACCAGAAGATAATTGAAGAGGCGCCCGCCCCGCTGCTTAACACACGTCTGCGCAACAAGATAGGTGAACGCTGCGCGGAGGCCTGCCGCAAGATCGGCTATCGCGGCGCCGGAACCTTTGAATTTCTCTACGAGAATGGCGAATTTTTCTTCATCGAAATGAATACCCGCGTACAGGTAGAGCATCCCGTTACCGAGATGATTACCGGCATCGACATCGTGCGCCAGCAAATTCTCATTGCGGCAGGTGAAAAACTGGCATTCCGCCAACGCGACATACAGTTCAGGGGGCATGCCATCGAATGCCGCATCAATGCCGAGCATCCCTACAAATTCACGCCCTCCCCCGGGCGCATCACTTCCTGGCATGCGCCCGGCGGCCCCGGCATCCGGGTTGATTCGCATGCCTATAACAATTACTACGTGCCGCAGCATTACGACTCGATGATAGGCAAGGTGATCGCCTACGGCGACACGCGTGAACAGGCGATGGCGCGCATGCGCACCGCCTTGTCCGAAATGGCCGTCGAAGGCATTGAAACCAATATCGCGCTGCATCGCGACCTGTTGCTGGACGCAGCTTTCATGGGTGGTGGCACCAGCATCCACTATCTGGAAGAACGCCTGGCCCGCAACAAGGACAAGTAATGAATTGGCTGACGCTCATTGTGGACACAGATGCCAGGCATGCCGAAAGCCTGAGCGATGCATTGCTGGCACACGGCGCCCTGTCCGTTGATTTGCTTGATGCCGACGCCGACACACCGGATGAACAGGCTATTTTCGGCGAACCGGGTGAGCCGCCGCCCGGTGTCTGGCAACACAATCGCGTCAGCGCCCTGTTCGATGCACACAGCGATGTCGCCGGGATTTTGCGCGCGGCCGCCAGCGACATCGGTCTTGCACTGCTGCCCGAGCACCGTATCGAAACCCTGGCCGACAACGACTGGGTGCGCCTGACGCAGTCGCAATTTGATCCCATCCGTATATCCAACAGGTTGTGGATCGTACCGACCTGGCATACCCCATCGGACCCTTCGGCGATCAATATCGTGCTCGACCCCGGTCTGGCGTTCGGCACGGGCAGTCATCCGACCACACGCTTATGTCTGCGCTGGCTGGACAGCCACTTGCAAGGTGGTGAGAGCCTGCTGGACTACGGCTGCGGTTCGGGAATTCTCGCAATTGCCGCGCTCAAACTGGGGGCTGCACGCGCCGTCGGCGTGGATCTGGATGCACAGGCGGTCGCCGCCAGTCGCGACAATGCTCTCGCAAACGAGGCACATGACATCTCTTTTTATTTGCCAGACACAGCACCCCGAGATAAATACGATCTGGTGGTAGCCAACATCCTGACCAACCCGCTGCGCCTGCTGGCGCCCCTGCTGAGCGACGCCACAAGGTCAGGCGGACAAATCGTGCTGTCAGGGATACTTGAGGCTCAGGCACAGGATGTGATGGGCATTTACCGACAATGGTTCGATCTGAACGAGCCGGTTTTCGAAGACGGCTGGTCATGCCTGTCCGGTCGCAAGCGCTGAAATGTCCCGGATGAATGGCACAACACGGTGTCCGCACTGTGAAACGCGCTTCAAAATTACTGAGGAGCAACTGACCGCACATCATGGCATGGTGCGTTGCGGTCATTGCCTGCAAGCCTTCGATGCACGCCCTGATTTCATACCGGAGCAACCCAGTCCGCAACTCGATCTGCCGATTGATGCGGTCCATCACGATGAGGCGGACAAGCACTATGAGCCGCCTCTTAATGAAATTCATGCATTCGTTGAACCTCTTGAGCAACCTGAAACACTTGACACTGAATCCGCGGAACCGGAAATAGCTGCGCCGACTGACCCGCAGCAGGACTCATCCGTCTTGCTGATCCGATCCGAACCCGATGACACACTGGATTTCAGTCTGATGGAGATCACCCGGCCCGCTGTTGTAAACGCCGCATTTGCCGAAGTTCTACACGCCGAGGAAAAATATCGCGCTGAACTACCGACTGAGCATGCGGCACACGACGCATACGGCGAAGCTGTGCCGGCAAAACGCCGCAACTGGCCATGGGCTGTTGGCATCTTTATGGCGGCCATTCTGCTGAGCGCACAGTCTGCATATTTCTTTCGCATCAGTCTTGCCGCGCACTTGCCCGCGCTCAAGCCTGCATTGATCGAATACTGTCTTTTGCTCGGTTGCAGCCTGCCACTGCCGCAACAAGCCGAGCTGATGAACATAGAGTCATCCAGCCTCGATGCCGATCCCGCGCACGACAATCAGGTTACCCTCAACGCCTTGCTGCGCAACCGCGCCGGTTACACGCTGGCCTTCCCGGCGCTGGCACTCACGCTCAACGACAGTCAGGACAAGCCCCTGGCGCGTCGCCTGCTCCTGCCGATCGAATACTTACCCGCTGATGAAACTGAAAAAGCCGGCTTTCTGGGCAACCATGAAGTCAACCTCAAACTACCGCTCTATATAGGAGATCTCCGGCCGGTAGGCTACCGTCTGGAATTGTTCTACGACAAAGCTGCGACGCCCCGGCTTCAACAGGATTAAGCAAAAACAGCGCAAATTTAACATCATATATCGATCTCCAGACCTTCTCTCGCCAACCGGATATCGAGTTTTTTCGCAACGTCCGCATGACGCCCCACTGCTTCTGCAAATACCTTTTCCAGATCATCATCGCTGCGTGTAGGCTCATGGTGTGTGCAAAAAAGCATCTTTGCGCCTGCATCTCGGGCAAGCTCTATACAACTGTCAAAATTGCCGTGCCCCCACCCCTTCTTTGTCGCATATTCATCCAGCGTATACGCCGAATCCGCGACCAGAATATCAACCCCGCGGATCGCCTCGATGATCGATAAGCGCTGCTCTTCGATTAATGACTGATATTCTTCATACCCTTCATCGCCGACATCATAGATATTGAAATGTGGTTCGTGATCTCCTGTGAAGAAAATCGACTTGCCGTTGCAGTCGATACGATAGCCAAAATCAACAACGGGGTGATTGAGCAAGAGCGGCGTGACCGTGGCCGCCCCCACTTCGACAGACTGATTCGGCATCAGCGCAATGTATTCAAAACCTGATTGCATCTCGACTTCGCGCACCGGAAAATAACTGTATTGCATCTGCACATTGACGATGCGTTCAGGCCCGCTACCCGATACCGGATCGAATGCCCCATATAGTTTAATCGTGTTTCCCTTGATGAAAATCGGGATGAAAAAAGGCAGGCCCTGTATATGATCCCAATGACTGTGTGTATTGAAAATATGCGCTGTCAAAGGGAGTTCTTTCAGCAACGTTTGTGCCAGCGGAAAGATACCCGTACCGCCATCAAGAATAATGAGCTCATTATCATCGGTGCGTATCTCGATACAGGTGGTATTACCGCCGTAGCGCATGGTTTTCTCACCCGGCGACGGAATAGAACCGCGCACCCCCCAGAATTTCAGTTTCATGTTCAGCCCGCCCTGGCAATCTGTGAAAAAACTTGCGCCTCGCTTACCAGCAGAGAAATATCTCCCAGACGCGCAATTATGTCCTGTAAATTACCGCCGAACTGTTCTGACAAAGCCGTCGGCAGTGCTTCCACTACCGGATTTCCGCTATCTCCCAACGCCAGCTGCTTGCTGATCTGATTCGCCACAAAAAGACAACTTTGCACCGTATTGCCTGGTGAAATATCACTGTGATGATTGCGAATATTGTCGGTGAGCTGCCTGGGAAATTGCCATTTTTCCACCAGCATCCCCCCTACCACGGTGTGGTCGGTGCCTATGATCTGTTGTTCTGCGAGATGCAGCGAAATCGTTTTAGCTGCGCTGAGCGCTAACGCCTCTCTGAATTCAGCCGCAAGAAACTGGGCGAACACCACTTTTCCGAAGTCGTGCAACAAGCCCGCGATATAACAGTCGGCAGGATCTGTATCGTCCTGACTATATTTTTGACACAAACTGCGCGCCAGACTGGCAGTGGTCAGGGAATGCAGCAAATAATGCTGAACATCGAAACCTGCCGCGTTATGCTGAGGCAGCGTACCCATCGCCGCAAACGACAACGCCAGATTCTTGACCGTATTCAGGCCCAGATAAACCACCGACTGATTGACCGAGGTAATCTGTTTTGAAAAACTGTAATAGGCAGAATTGAGGATACGCAACAATTTCATCGTCAGCACCGGGTCTTTTTCAATGACCATCACCAATTCCTTGGGTGAGCAATTGATGTCGTTCGTCAGTTCCAGCACGCGTTGCACGCTTTTTGGAAAAGCTGGCATCTTTTCCACCGCAGCAGACAGTTTCCTGGTAATTTCAGTAGAAGATTCGCTCATCTTTTCTTTCTTACTCATCAGTTCGCCGGAACTTCAATTCCGGATGCACCAATGCATTATTATCCCCAATTGACTTGTTGACCCGTTCCGTACAGAGACGAGATCAACCAAACTGCATTTCACAATGTTGATTCAGGGCATCAACTCACCTGCATCTCCGTTTTCAATTCCTGTTCGGCCGTCAGAAGCATCTGCACAAAAAACTGGATTTTCATGCTTGCATCCGTGTTGAGCGAGGTGAACTCAACACCCGCAAAATATCGATTGCCGACCACTCTTAATTGAATGACTTTCGCGTAAACTTCGGAGACATTGAAGTCAACCAGCGGTATATCAAACTCAAGCTTGATATCATCCAGCTTATTCAACTCGGCATCGACCTCTATCAGCATACCGTGATAGCCGATGTCGCGTATAAACGCGCTGATTTTTTTTGGCATCACAATCTTGTTTTTTACAAACCGTAAAGAGCAGGCAAGATTGACTGCTATGCGATGGCTTCGGCGCGCTTCATTGCGCTTCACCCGAATATTTAGCGATGGAATCGCAAGCAGTTCGCGCAGCTTGACCGATTGAGCCTTACCTTTAACGTAAACTTCCATTGCGTCGCTGACAATCACAAAGTCGCGGCAGCGATCATAAGTATTTTCACCAATCAGGATTTGTCCACCCAGACTGAACGACTCAATTCGCGATGCCAGGTTAACTTCATCGCCTATCACCGTATATTCGGAATAAAAATGCGAGCCGAACTTGCCCGCCATGACGCAGCCTGTGTTGATGCCAACCCCGATGAACAGTTCTGCGATGCCATCCTGCTGGTTTTGCTTGTTGAGCTCCAGCATTTCGAGTTGCATATCTATCGCACAAGCCAGTGCCCGCTTTACATCATCCGGGCGCTCCTCGGGCACGCCGAACAATACCATGATGGAATCTCCCATGAACTTATCGACCACGCCATGATGACGGGAGACCACATTGTTCATGCTACACAGACAGCGATTGAGCATTGCAATCACCGTTTCGGTCGGCAACGCGGCAGTGATGGCGGTAAAACCCCGCAAGTCGGCTATCAGGATAGTAACCTCGCGCTGTACAAAAGAGTGCGAGGATGTCAACGCATCCTCTTCAAACCCGAGTGCATGCCGCACGATAGCCGCCATCTGCACTTCAGCGGACGGTTTTAGCGGCTCGCCGGTTTCGCGGACAATCAGCTCCTGCAGGAGGCGCACTGCCTCTTTACCTGAATCATCTTTCATATTGCCGCATAATTTAAATTCAATGATGAATAATAAACGCTTTCGGGATACCTGTTTCGCTAACAAGCCACTTCATCAAAGACCACATCGCCCTCCGCGATTTCCTGGCCCAAGTGCATGCCCTTAAAATCGAACAGATTCCCATCCAGCAAATGAGATGGTGCCACGTTCTGCATCGCAGTAAAAATAGTCTGGCTGCGTCCAGGATATTGCCGCTCCCAGTTGGCCAACATTTCCTTGATGTTCTGACGTTGCAGATTTTCCTGTGAACCGCACAAGTTACACGGAATAATCGGAAATTCCATGCCGCGCGCATATCGGGCAATATCCTTTTCCACACAATAAGCCAGCGGACGAATCACGATATGGTCGCCCTTGTCAGTCACCAGCTTGGGTGGCATGGCCTTGAGCTTGCCGGCAAAAAACAGATTGAGAAACAAGGTTTCTATCATATCGTCCCGATGATGCCCCAGCGCAATCTTGTTCGCGCCCAGTTCGCCCGCCACCTTATAAATAATGCCGCGACGCAACCGAGAACACAGCGAACAGGTAGTCTTCCCTTCAGGTATCTTTTCCTTGACGATGGAATAGGTATCCTGCGTTTCGATATGATATTCGACGCCGAGCGCCTTCAGATAATCAGGCAAGATGTCGGCGGGAAAACCTGGCTGCTTCTGGTCCAGATTCATCGCAATGATGCGGAAATCGATAGGCGCACGTTTGCGCAAGGTGAGCAGAATGTCCAGCAAGGTATAGGAATCCTTGCCGCCGGATAGACACACCATCACTGTATCCCCATCCTCTATCATGTTGAAATCGAAGATAGCACGGCCCACCTGATGTTCCAGCCGCCCCTTGAGCTTGTTGAAATTGCCGGAATGGTCGAAATTGACTGCTTGTGCGATTGCGCTCATAAAAAATCCAAGTTAACGGGCATGGCAAAAATGCTGCCCCTTTATATGTTGACGCTTCTGCCGCCATCAACTGCAATGACCTGCCCTGTAATGTAAGGTGCGTCCTGCACCAGGAAAGCAACCGTTCTGGCAATATCGTCCGGTTCACCTTCACGTTTGAGCAGGGTATGCGCGACAATTTTGCGGCGCTGCTCGTCATCTTCCCAGCCGCCGCCTTCAGGCCAGAGTATCACCCCGGGCGCTACCGCATTGACGCGTACCTGTGGCGCCATCTCCTGGGCCAGCGCACGCGTCAAGGCAACCAAACCCGCCTTGGCTACGCTATACAGCAGATGTCCGTGCATTGGGCGTTCTGCATGGATATCCACGATGTTGACAATGCAACCGTGCCGACGGCGCAGCTCGTCTGCCGCCGCCTGCGCCAGAAATAACGGCGCGCGCAAATTGGTACCGAGTAAATCATGCCATTGTGACTCGTCCACTCCGGCCAGCGGAGTCGGATAAAAGCTGGACGCATTGTTGATCAACCCATCCAACCGCCCGAAATGCTCCGTCACTTGTACGACCAGCCCGGCCAATGCCGTCAAGTCGAGCAGATCAGCCGAAAATATGGCGACACTATCAGGACGCTGTGCGTTCAATTCATTTTGCAGAACCAGCGCCTCTTCAGACGAGTTGCGATAATGCAGCGCAATGGCAGCTCCCGCCGCGTGCAGGCGACGGCAAATTGCCGCGCCCACTCGCCTGCCGCCCCCTGTCACCAACATAACTTTGCCTTGCACCGCACCCTCCATTAAACTTAGCCTATCTTACGAATTATACCTGACCATGCCTACCGCCACCCCACTCCCGACTCCCGTCCCGGAAGCAACCCGACACAGCGAACAACTGACAGAGACGATCCGGCACGTCATCGCAGAAAATGGCGGATGGATATCCTTCGCCCGTTACATGGAACTTGCATTGTACACACCGGGGCTGGGCTATTACACAGCAGGGGCGCACAAATTCGGTGAAGCAGGCGACTTCATCACCGCCCCAGAGCTTTCGTCATTGTTCGGACGCACGCTGGCCAAGCAAGTGTCCGAGATCATGGCTGGCAGTGCGTCGCACATCCTGGAACTGGGTGCTGGCAGCGGAAAACTGGCAACCGACATGCTGGAAGAACTCGATAAGCAGGGCAAACTACCCGACAGCTACAGCATCCTTGAAGTGAGCGCCGACCTGCGCGCACGCCAGCAGGCGCTGCTGCAACAACGCTTGCCGCATTTGGCAGATCGGCTCCATTGGCTGGACTCCTTGCCGGAAAACTTCAGCGGCGCTATCGTAGCCAACGAAGTGCTCGACGCCTTGCCGGTTCATCGGGTGCACTGGCAGGGCAGCGAACCACATGAAATTGGCGTCGCACTGACCGAATCAGGCTTTATCTGGCAGGAACGCGCCATTGCCGACTCCGCCTTGCTGCAAGCCGCCTGTCAGATAAAAGTACCGGACGACTATGTCAGCGAGATCTGCCTTGCCGCGCGCGGCCTGGTCAACAGCCTTGCCCGCCGTTTAACCCAAGGCGCCATGCTGTTCATCGACTACGGTTTCGGCACACGCGAGTTCTACCATCCGCAACGCACCGTCGGCACGCTGATGTGCCACTACCGCCATCGCGCTCACGACGATCCATTCTTCCTGCCAGGCTTGCAGGATATCACCGCCCACGTCAATTTCACCGATATCGCGGAAGTCGCCATAGACGCGGGACTTGAACTGTCAGGCTACACCAATCAGGCGTTTTTCCTGATCAACAGCGGCATTACCGACTTGTTGAAAGACACCCCGCCTGAAGACCTCAAGGCCTATCTGCCACTTTCTGCTCAATTGCAAAAACTGACCAGCCCGGCGGAAATGGGTGAACTGTTCAAGGTTCTCGCATTAAGCAAAAACCTTGCAAACCCGTTAAGCGGATTTTTCTGCGGCAATTTGACACGTATGCTTTAAGGGGTCGGCGCACCTGGCGCGGCAGCAGACGAATTTCTCACCGATGCCTTATTGGCATTGGCGCGCACATAGTCGGCTATTTCCTTGATAACCAGTTCACCGTCATGATTGCTGTCTATCTCGTCAAAGTGCGCGCTGATATTTGGCAGCGCCTTCGCCTCTTCCCTGGATAATTTGCCGTTATTGTCCTTGTCGGCCTTTGCCAGATTTTCGCTGAACTCGCGCTGCCGTTTCGCAGCCGCCGCAAAAGCGTTTTTGATTTCATTTTTGGTCAGGCCGCCATCGTGATTGGCATCAATCCGATCAAAATTTTCCGCCAGCACAGGCGCTTTCGCCACTTCCGCACGGGAAAGCGTCCCAGATTTGTCCATATCCAGAGCACGGAACAGCTGGTCGAATTTAGCCTCCTGCTCCTTCTTGCTGCTGGCATCCGCCGCCATCGCCACGCATGGCATCGCGACAAACAAGGCCACCCATATCCATTTACTCATTCGATCACCCCTGCTGTTAATAAACCGTTCATCAGTCTTTCCCGTGCAGCATTTTCCCATAAAAATACTGCGTTTGGTTTGTGAACACGTCCTGCACCTGCAGATGGCAGACTGATCGGCGCACGATCAGTTCGGGCGGTTCCTCATGTGATCGGCAAGCTTAGCCAAAGCATCCGACAAACCCGCGCGCAAAGCGTCGTCTTCGACCACTTCGCTCAACGCCTGATTCATGCACATCATCCACTGGTCGCGCTCGGCGGTGCCGATGGCGAAAGGGAAATGCCGGCGACGCAAGAAAGGTTCGCCGAACTCCTGTACATACAGTTGAGGCCCGCCCAGCCAGCCGGACAGAAACTTGAACAGCTTGCTGTTCGCGCCCTGCAAATCCGCTGCGTGTATCCTGCGGATGCCGTAGGCCTCCGGCAGTTCGTCCATCAGATGGTAGAAGCGATCCACCAGCGCATGGATTTTTTCCGCGCCGCCGATACGTTGATAGTGTGTTTGTTGTTCTGATTGCATATTTACCATTCCCTGAACGAAACGCCCAGCCCCATCGTGGTCTGTCGATGATTATAATCAATCAGGCTCTCACCGTAGCCGCTGGTGATTTGCGCATGCAGGCGCGCGGCCTTGACCAAAGCAACAGGCATGGACCAGTCAAGCTGCACAAAACCCAGATTCTGATTTAAATTCAAATTATTGCGCAACAACAAGGCGACCGACTGCGATTTGTTGTCGGGCTCCCAGCGAAGCACCAGATCACCATACCCCATATAGTGAAGGATGTCAGGGTTGTCATCCTTTGCCGCACTCTCGGGAACACGCAACCAGCCGCGCCCCAGCAACGAAGTGTTACCCCACTCCCAGCCGCCTTGCGCGTACAAGCGATTCCAGCTGCGCGATTCCGGATTCGGTTGTCCATTTGACTGATGAAGAAAACCAAGACTGAGCAACTTCCAGCCGGTCTCATTGCCCGTGCCAAAGGCGGCGATCAGTTCAGGCTCGTAATCGGTTGCCCGGAACGGAGATGAATTGCGCGTATTGAACACCTGCCAATAAGACTGCTGAGTGTATGCGCCCCACACGCGCATGGTCTTCAATCCCCATATATCCAGATTTTCCTGTGTGGCAATATCCGCCTTGAAACTCATCTGGAACTTCGCCTCCATCGCATCCAGGTCATACGGCGTCAATACAGTATGGCCGATTGCGGGCGATGAAGGCTGAGGGTTCGTATTGCTGGTTTTCTGGATAATCAGGTAACTTTGCTGATGCGGCTGCAACCGATCCAGCATGTTCGAATCACGGCCTATGCGATTATCCAGCTCCCATACCCGGGTCAGATAAGAACGTCCATCCGCCGGCTTGAGTTGCTCTTCCGGGAATGAAGACGAGGTTTCGGGTTTTGCCTGTACCGCCATAACAGGTAGCGCTACTGCGGGTTGCACCGGCCCCCGATCAACAGTCGTGCCAGCCTGCGCTTTGTCGAAACAACTCAGACGCGCAGCATCGTTGTCAGGATAGTTTTTTGCACACAGCGCAAAATCCTCAGCGCCCGCATAAGCCATCTGGACGCTGCACAGGCCCGAAGCAAACAGAAAAATCAAATTGTTGAATTTATAATTATTTTCCATAATTCAAGACATTTTTAACAAAGAGGGAAGCGCGCCAGCTCCCGATAGCCCACCCCGCCACCCAGCGATTGTACCAATACAAAATCCTTTATATACCAGCGCACCGATGGCATTGCAGGAAGCGGCTCCTCCCCCCAGCATGCATTGCGCAACAGCGTGACGTGCGGCTTGTATTCACGGAAAGAATGCATAGCCCCCCTCTCTATCTGTCTTTTGTCAAAATCACTTTTTTGCCCAAAATGAGAGGGGACGATTGTCCCTTCCCCCTCTAGGGGAAGGTTTGGATGAGGGCCTGCGAACCTGAAGCGATGCATGATCAAATGATGCTCCAGCTTGCCGACCAGTTGCTGCAATGCAGGCGGAACAAAACGCGGCGCAGCATAAATGATGTGGTTGTGTTGCCAGTAGCGCGCCTCATCGAGACACAACTCAAAGCCCGTCGCACTGACTTCTTCGACTGCCAGCTTCAAGGCTTCCAGACGACCCACTTCAACCTCACCTATAAACAGCAAAGTGGCATGCAATGTTTCGGGGCGCATCACACGCCCCAAATCTTTCAGTTTTACCTGCCAGTCGGCAAGCGCGCAGCGCTCAGCGGCAGTGGGCCAAAGCGCCAGAAAAATGCGTGCAGTATTGGATGGCGTCATTATCATGAGGGCTGTATTTTATCCGCAATCAGTACATGGTCGAGAGATGTGCCACAATCAGGTAAAATACGCATCAGACAAATAACATCAAGTACATGCCAATAAGTCAATTTGGCGTGTACTTCAAGGAATCTCATGACCGTGCGTTTGCGTGAAATCCCCTATAACTACACCTCGTTTTCCGACCGTGAGATCGTGTTACGCCTCCTGGGTTCCGAGGCATGGGACATAATCAACACCTTGCGCACCGAGCGTCGCACGGGCCGCTCGGCACAAATGCTCTATGAGGTGCTGGGCGACATCTGGGTAGTATCGCGCAATCCATATTTGCAGGATGATCTGCTCGGCAACAGAAAACGGCGCGGCGCGCTGATTGACGCATTGCATCACCGTCTGGATGCAATCGAAGCGCGTCGTCAGAACAACACAATAGTCGGGCGCCTGCTGGAACTGGCTCGCATTGCGGTCAATCAATTTTCCGATGAATTCGACCGCACCCTACTCTTGCGTAAACGTGCCCTGCGCGAACTCAGGCGTCATACCCGCTCCGACAACATCCAGTTCGACGGACTGGCGCGCGTCTCACATGTGACCGATGCGACCGACTGGCGCGTGGAATATCCATTCGTCGTGCTGCATCCCGATACCGAAGAAGAAATCGCCGCGTTGGTGCGCACCTGCATCGCACTGAAACTGACCATCGTGCCTCGCGGCGGCGGCACGGGTTACACCGGCGGCGCCGTACTGCTGGACAAATATTCGGCAGTCATCAACACCGAGAAACTGGATGCCATCTCCAACATAGAGCACATCGTATTGCCCGGACTTAACGAGCCCTACGCCACAATCCATTGCGGCGCGGGGGTAGTGACACGCCGGGTAATGGAAGCGGCGGACAACAGCGGTCTGGTTTTCGCGGTTGACCCGACATCGGCAGATGCCTCATGTATAGGCGGCAACGTTTCCATGAATGCGGGCGGCAAGAAGGCAGTGCTGTGGGGCACGGCGCTGGACAATCTGGCCTCATGGCGCATGGTCACCCCGGACGGGCTGTGGATGACAGTCGAACGACTGAACCATAACCTGGGCAAGATCCACGATGTCCCCAGCACCGATTTTCGCATCAGCCGGTTCGAGGTTGACGGCAAAACGCCACACGGCGAACCCGAAATTCTGACGATACCCGGCGGCGCGTTCCGCAAAGCGGGCTTGGGCAAGGATGTCACCGACAAATTTCTGTCCGGACTGCCCGGCATACAGAAGGAAGGCTGCGACGGCATCATCACCTCGGCGCGCTTTATCCTGCATCGCGCCCACGCCCATACCCGCACCGTGTGTCTGGAGTTCTTCGGCCAGGTCAGGGAAGCCGTGCCCGCCATCGTCGAAATTACCGAGCTGTTCAACAAACGCGAGTCCGCCACTCACCACTCATTACTTACCCCTTCTCCGGTATTTCTGGCTGGACTGGAGCATCTGGATGAGCGCTATCTCAAAGCGGTAGGCTATGCCACAAAATCCCGTCGCGGCGTCCGTCCCAAGATGGTGCTGGTCGCCGACGTGGTAAGCGACGATGCCGATGCGGCGGCAATGGCCGCCTCGGAAATCGTGCGCCTCGCCAATCTGCGTCACGGCGAAGGATTCATCGCGGTATCCGCCGAGGCACGCAAGAAATTCTGGCTGGATCGTGCTCGTACCGCCGCCATCGCCAAACACACCAACGCCTTCAAAATCAACGAAGACGTGGTCATCCCGCTGCCGCGCATGGGCGATTACTGCGACGGCGTGGAACGCATCAACATCGAGCTGTCTTTATTTAATAAAATCAAATTACTGGATGCGCTGGATGAGTTTTTTTCCGGCGAATTGCCGCTATATTATCAGGACGACAAACAACTGGGAGACGCGGAACTGCTGGGCACTCGCACTCAGGATGCCAGAAAACTGCTCTCTGAAGTGCGCATCCGCTGGGAGTGGCTGAGGGATAATCTGGACAGACCCAGTTCCGAGTCGTTAGACGTGAGTCTTGAGTCAACCCCACAATCCACAACTAGCGACTGCACGGTTTTCGAAGCCCTGCAAAACCACACCCTCCGCGCATCGTGGAAACTGGAGTTGCGCGAAAAACTGCGCCATATATTCAGCGGCAGCACCTATCAGCCTGTGCTGGATGGCTGCACTGCGATTCATCAACAGGTACTCAAGAGCCGCGTGTTTGTCGCGCTGCACATGCATGCGGGTGACGGCAATGTGCACACCAACATTCCGGTCAATTCCGACAACTACGAAATGTTGCAACAGGCCTACGCTGCGGTGGACCGCATCATGCAACTCGCCAAGGATCTGGGCGGCGTGATTTCCGGCGAGCACGGCATCGGCATCACCAAGTATGATTACCTTGAAGAAAAAGAAATTGCGCCGTTTATCGCCTACAAACAAAGGATAGACCCCGAAGGCCGCTTCAACAAGGGCAAGTTGTTGCCGGGCAGCAACCTGGAACGTGCTTACACGCCCAGCTTCAACCTGATGGAGCTGGAAAGCCTGATTCTGGAAAAGAGCGAACTGGGCGAGATTGCCGATTCGATCAAGGACTGCCTGCGTTGCGGCAAATGCAAACCGGTGTGCACTACCCATGTTCCGCGCGCCAATCTGCTGTATTCGCCGCGCAACAAGATCTTGGCCACCTCCTTACTGATCGAAGCCTTTCTGTATGAAGAACAAACGCGGCGCGGTGTTTCCATCCAGCATTTCGACGAATTCAACGACGTGGCCGACCACTGTACGGTATGCCACAAGTGCCTGAACCCTTGCCCTGTAAATATCGATTTCGGCGATGTCTCAATGGCAATGAGCAACTTTCTGCGCAAACAGGGGAAAAAGAAATTCAACCCGATTGCCGCCACCTCGATGCTGTACCTCAATACCACCGACCCGGTCACCATCAAACTGATGCGTAAAGTGATGATCGAATGGGCTTACAAGGGACAGCGACTGGCGCACGGCATCGCTAAGAGGCTGGGGCTGTTCAAGCAACAGACAGCACACCCGCCCTCGACCGTGGGCAAGCCGAATATCCAGTCGCGGGTGATCCATTTCATCAACAAACCGATGCCGGGTAATTTACCCAAAAAGACATCGCGCGCACTGCTGGATATTGAGGACAACAGCGTGATACCGATCATCCGCAATCCGCTGCTGTCCGGCGAAGAGTCAGAGGCTGTGTTTTACTTCCCCGGTTGCGGCTCGGAGCGCCTGTTCGGCCAGGTGGGTCTGGCCACCCAGGCGATGTTGTACGAGACAGGCGCCATTACCGTTTTGCCGCCCGGCTATTTGTGCTGCGGTTACCCGCAGAACGCCTCGGGCCAGGGCGACAAGGCTTCCCAGATCACCATGGACAATCGGGTGCTGTTCCATCGCGTTGCCAACACCCTTAATTATCTGAATATCAAAAAGGTGATTGTGTCGTGCGGAACCTGCATGGATCAGTTGCTGAAATACCAGTTCGACAAGATTTTCCCCGGCTGCCGTCTGCTCGACATCCATGAATATCTGCTGGAGAAAGGCGTGAAGCTGCAAGGGGTAAATGGAACGCGCTACATGTACCATGAGCCTTGTCATTCGCCGATGAAGACCTATCAGTCGCAAAGGGTAGTTAACGAGCTAATGGCGACTAACGTACCGATCAACGAACGCTGCTGCGGCGAGTCAGGCACCTTTGGCGTGTCCCTGCCGCACATCGCCACGCAGGTGCGCTTCCGCAAGGAGGAGGAAATGCGCAGCGGCGCGGACGCGTTGCGCGCCGACGGCTTCGACGGTGAAATCAAGATTCTCACCTCCTGCCCTGCCTGCCAGCAAGGCCTTTCCCGCTACAACGAAGACAGCGGCACCACCAGCGATTATATCGTGGTGGAAATGGCCAGACATCTGCTGGGGGAGAACTGGCTGCCGGAATTTGTCAACAAGGCGAATAATGGCGGGATCGAGCGAGTATTATTATAGGAGTGAGGATCGAGTAAAAAACTTAAACCGCACACCCTCTCGATCCTGAATCCTCAATCCTGCATTTATGCTGACACTACCTCTCGAACCGACTGATGATCGCGCCAATCCGGCTTTCAGGGATGTGGTGAGCTGCAAGTTGTGGCTGGCGCAACTGCAACTGACCAACTTGCAACTGGCGCACAACAAACTGTTCGTCCAGATCAATGAGCTAAACCGCTACCCGATGCGCGGACTGGATCGCTTCAACACCCTGGAATTACTGCGCGAAACGGTAAATCATATACAGGAGGATTACGCCAAAAAACTGGCAGGCAAACCGCTGCCATTGAACGCAATTGAAATGGCGGCATTCGAATCCATCATACAGCTGTGGCAGGCAATGATGCTGGGCTATCAACGCTGTCTGCAGGCCTGCATTTCCGGTGAAAAGGCGCTTGCCAAACACGGCGCAGTATTTTGCCAACGCTGCCTGCTCTATAGTGGGATGGAAATTTTCGAGCACCTGCGCACCGGCTACGAGTTCAGTCCCGCTCTGTGGCATCAAACGCACGCACTGTATGCCTACGCAGAACAAAATGAACTGCATCAAACCGAAGTGTCCGACCCGCTGAACGACCACCCAACAAGCTGTGTCCACAGCTATAGCAAAGTACTGCTGGCCTGCTATGCCAATCCCGCCCAAATGACGCGATGGCAATTACAGCAGACGAATATCTGGCTCTCAACATGGTGCAACGAAATAAGCATATCGCGAAGCTGCCACATCACCAAAAACGACGCCAAGCCCCTCGCCGTCAACCTCGCCAGCACGCAAGGCTTGCAACGCTTTGAAGGTTTTCCGCGCAACGACGCAGTGCGCTATCTGGCAATGGTGCCGCTGAGCAAACTGTTACGCGTTAAAATCATACTGTTAAAACAGGGGCAAACACCACAACAAACAGGGCTGGGCGATCAACTCGACAGCCATGCCTGCCTTGATCTGCTCACTTTACTGCATCAATGCTGGTGCGAAGAACAACATATGCGCCGAAATCAACGTCGTTCAACCGCTCTGCATGTTGAACTTTGCGTCAAGACAGAGCGTATCTACGCTCATTTATTCGGAAAATCCTTCACATCGAGTGACAGCCACCTCGACAGCCTTGCGCTCAAGCAAATTGCAACGCTGGGCCATGTATTGGATACCGAACGTGAACATGTGGAAACGACCTATCCACTGGAAAACTGGCGGATGGATGACGAGAACATCACTGGCGCACGCCTGACCCGCACTGATGCGGAGGGCGAACGGCTCAGTTGCAAACAGTTGATTGCCCTGCGGCATATTTCCCTGCGAGAGGGTGACAGACAGTTTTTCATGCTGGCAACAACAGCCTGGGTAAACATGACTCAGCATGGGCAATTGCAAACAGGGATCAAGTATCTGCCGGGCATACCCGTTCCCGTGAGCATCAGCACCACCGGCATCAACCCGGACAAACCGAAAGCAGCGGCTTTTTTACTACCCGCCTTGCCCGTCATCAAGACACCCGCCAGCCTGATCATCCCGCGCGGCTGGTTCCAGGCCAAACGGGTGATCGAGGTGCAACAGCAAGACGGCAAAATACTGACAGTCCGTCTGGGCTTCAGCGTGGAATGCGGGCTGGATTACGAACGTGTCAGTTTTACCTCAATGGACAGATGATAGAAAACAGAACCTCAGCGTCTTTAAATACGCCCGCGTTACGGTATGGCACGCTGTCTTCTAATACCCGTCATCTGCTGCACTGCCCGGAAAGACCAGCGAAAAGGTGCTGCCCTTTTCCTGCACACTCACAATTTCCAGTTTAGCCTGATGACGCAGTGCAATATGCTTGACGATGGCTAGTCCCAGTCCGGTACCTCCTGTCTCGCGTGATCGGCTGCGATCTACCCGGTAAAACCGCTCGGTCAGTCGCGGTATGTGCTGCTCTTCGATGCCGATTCCGCTGTCCTGCACCGAAAATACCGGATGCCCGGCACGCATGGCCCAGCATAATTTAATCGTGCCGCCATCCGGGGTATAGCGCACCGCGTTGCTGACCAGATTGCCGAACGCACTGCGCAATTCCTCCCGGTTACCGAAAAATTTCGTCGGCCCTGTCATTTCCAGACTGTGCTGATGCCTTCCGTCGCTTAACATTTGCCCGTCACGATAGACTTCCCCGAGCAAGCCCTCCATGCTGAAAGTTTCACATCGCAACGGACTCTGATCGTTTTCCAGACGCGACAGCGTCAGCAAATCCGAAACCAGATGATCCATACGGCGCGTCTGCTCCGCCATCAGATCCAGGGCGCGGCGTATCTTGTCCTGACTCAGATCAGGCATGTCCTGCAGGTTTTCCACGAAACCATTCACCACGGTCAGAGGCGTGCGCATTTCATGGGACACATTCGCCACGAAATCCCGGCGCATGGTTTCGATACGCTCAAGTTGAGTAATGTCCCGACTGATCAAAAGGCGTTTGTTGCCGCCGTAGGATATCAGCTTGATGGACAACACCATATCGTCATGGCGCGCCGGTTTCATCACCAGCGGCTCACTATAATTTCCTACCTGCAGATATTCAATGAATTCCGGCTGCCGCACCAGATAAGTGATGTCCTGCTGAATATCGCGCTTTGCATTGAGCCCGAAATGCTGTTCAGCCAGCGGATTGCACCACTCGATGCGTTTCGCTTCGTTCAGGCTCACCACCCCTTCGGGCAACGCAGCGGTGGCTTGCTCGATATTCAATAACTCGTTGGCCAGCTCCTGCCGCGTCTGATTGTGCTGTTTGACCATCTTGTAGAGCAACGAGAACACTTCGTCCCAAATTCCGTTTGTCTCCGGAATCGTTTCGATGCGTGCATCCTTGAGCCATACGCCTAACTTGTACAACTGCCACGCGTGACGTATCACCGCAAAAAATAGCACCAGCACCATGAATGACAAGGCAAAGATAGCCGACGCTACCGCCCAAAGCAGTAATGCGATCAGCACGCTGTACAGCACGGGCCAACTTACGCGCAACCAGAAATCCTGCAAGGCATACACTCGCTGATTAAACAATTAAATATTGGGGCAAGATGCAAAAAACACTCATCCCCCCCTACTTATAATTGGTGGAAAAACGATAGCCGCTGCCGCGCACGGTCTGGATCAGACTATCCAGCCCGCTGGCTTCCAGTGACGCGCGAAGACGACGGATATGCACATCCACCGTGCGTTCTTCGACAAACACTTGCGTGCCCCAGACCTGGTCCAGCAATTGCGTGCGACTATACACACGCTCCACATGCGTCATAAAGAAGTGCAGCAGGCGAAATTCCGTTGGTCCCAGATCGATAGACTGACCCATCGCAGTCACGCGATGTGAAGTCGGTGAGAGTTCCAGCCCGCCCGCTGACACCTTGTCTTCCGAGAGCGTGGGAATGTGACGACGCATCACGGCACGTATCCGCGCCATCAATTCACGTGGCGAGAACGGCTTGGTGATGTAGTCATCCGCACCGGATTCAAGCCCCAATACCTTGTCGCGTTCATCGCCGCGTGCGGTCAGCATGATAATCGGGATGTCGCGCGTTTGCGCTTCACTGCGCAGCTGTTTAGCAAGTACCACGCCGCTGGTGGAAGGCAACATCCAGTCCAGCAAAATCAAATCCGGCGCATGATCGCGTATCTGCTGCCAGGCAGCGTCTGCATCGCTCGCCCGCAATGCCTCAAATCCGGCCTGCGTGACATTAAAAACCAGCAGCTCCTGGATTGCCGGTTCATCTTCCACAATCAGAATTTTTGCACTCATCTTTGCTCCTTCTATCGAGGCTGTAAATTTGAAACACGCGCAGCGATTCGTTCGTTCCCTCTCCCTTCGGGAGAGGGTTTGGGTGAGGGAAACGGGCATGGCGTGTTTCATTACCAGGGGTGGCATCTTCGCCATACCCGTTAGAATATGAAGAATTTATGACAGTATGATGACAAAGATCGTCTCAAGAGCGTGATATGTGGTGATGTTCCGCCACATGCCCCGTATGGCTCGCAGCCTGATGATGCAAATAAGCATGCTCAGATTCCTGCGGTGGCGTCCCGGCCACCACGCTGGGCAAAAATGAGCCAATGAGCATGCCGACAGCACTGGCAAGCAGCCCCGCGAACTGCGCCGGGACAAAAGGATCGTCAGGGCCGGCAATCAGCATGGCCAGCCATACCGACAGGCCGCAGAAAATTGCCGCCAGTGCGCCCTGAGTCGTGGCGCGTTCCCAGAAAATGCCGGCCAGCAACGGAATAAAAGCCATGACCAGCGTAATCTGGTAGGCGTTTTCAACCATCTTGAAAATGCTGGCCTTTGAGTTCATCGCGTACAGGGTGACCAGCAGGGTGAACACCACCGTCACCGCACGCATCAGATGCAGCAACTCACGGTCGGACAGCTTATGTCCCATCATCGGCTTCAGGATGTTTTCACTGAACGCCACAGAGGGGGCCAGCAGCGTCGCTGAAGCGCAACTCTTGATAGCGGACAGCAGCGCGCCGAAGAACATCACCTGTGCAAACATCGGTGCGTGCTTCATCACCAAGGTGGGCAGGATCATCTGAGGATCGATATTGATTAAGCTGTTCACCATCGCAGGATCAATCAGCGTGGCCGAAAAGGCAAGAAACATCGGCACAAAGGCGAACACGAAATACAGAGAACCACCCAGAACCGTTCCCCAGATGGCGATGCTCACAGTTTTTGACGACTGTACCCGCTGAAATACGTCCTGCTGCGGAATCGAACCGAACATCATAGTCATCCAGGCGGCGGCGAAACCGATGATTTCCTTGAGATCGGGTTTAGGCCAGAAATCGAATTTGCCCGCCTGCATGGCATGATCCACCACCACGCCCACGCCCCCAACCTGACCGCTGATTTCGTGACCGATGAACAGCATGCCGACGACGATGATAATCATCTGCAAAAAGTCGGTGACGGCCACCGCCCACATGCCGCCGAAAAAAGTATAAATGAGAATAGTGATCGAACCTATCCACATTCCGGCAAGGCGGCTGATCTCACCGGCAGACACCACGTTGAACACGAGGCCTAACGCCGTGATTTGCGCACCCACCCAGCCGAGATAGGAAACAACGATCGCTATCGTGGTCAGCACTTCAACATTGCGGCCAAATTTTTTCTTGTAAAAATCGCCTATAGTCAGCAAATTCATGCGGTACAAGGGGGCTGCAAAAAAAAGCCCAACCAGTATCAGGCACATAGCCGCGCCAAAGGGATCGGCCACCACCCCGTGCAGCCCATCCTTGAGAAAGGTGGCCGGTATGCCAAGCACCGTTTCCGAACCAAACCAGGTAGCGAACACGGTTGCCGTCACCATATAGAAGGGCAGCCCCCTTCCGGCAATGGCGAAATCACGGGTGTTATGCACGCGGGTAGCCGCATAAAGCCCGATACCGATGGAAATAATCCAATAAGCGATGACAAACCAGAGCAACATAGTGGTAAGTGGTAAGTGGTAAGTGATACGGATTCTAACGAAAAAGGCCACCCTGCGGGTGGCCTTCATTCATCACGACTCCAGACTAATCAGATGCCGTGCAATACGCTTACAGCTCCTGGGCGTGGTCGGCCAGGTATTGTGCGACGCCAGCTGTCGACGCGTTCATGCCTGCCTTGCCCTTGTTCCAGCCAGCCGGGCAAACTTCGCCGTGCGCTTCGTGGAATTGCAAGGCATCTACCATGCGCAGCATTTCATCGATATTGCGACCAAGCGGCAGATCATTAACCACCTGATGACGCACCACACCGGCTGCATCGATCAGGAATGAACCGCGAAACGCCACGCCGCCTGCTGCTTCCACATCGTAGGCCTTGCAGATTTCGTGCTTGATGTCAGCAACCAGCGGATAGCCAACCTGGCCGATACCGCCATTGTTGACCGGGGTATTCTTCCAGGCCAGATGGGTGAACTGCGAGTCGATCGACACGCCGATGACTTCCACATTACGGCTCTTGAATTCTGCCAGCCTATGATCGAAAGCGATCAGCTCGGAAGGACAAACAAATGTAAAATCAAGAGGATAGAAGAAAACAACCGCCGCTTTACCGGCGATGTGTTGTTTCAGGTTGAACGATTCGTTCATTTCGTTGTTGCCCATTACCGCAACAGCGGTGAAGTCGGGTGCTGGTTTGCCTACGAGAACTGCCATGTTTATCTCCTGAAGGTTGATTGAATTGGGTGTCGCAATTTAGGCCATTCGCCCCGTTACGTCAACCTTGCGCCACTTGTGGGATATGATTTTCAGTGGGAGCGAACTGGATGCGGTGCAGTTGCGCGTATACACCACCCTTCGCCAGCAATTCGGCATGTGTGCCGATCTCGGCGATTTCGCCTTTTTGCAGCACGACAATTCGGTCGGCTTTTTCGATTGTAGACAGGCGGTGAGCAATCACCAGCGTGGTACGGCCCTGCATCAGGGTTTCGAGTGCTGCCTGTACATGGCGTTCCGATTCGGAATCCAACGCGGAAGTCGCTTCATCGAGGATCAACACCGGCGCATCCTTGAGAATGGCGCGGGCAATCGCGATGCGTTGGCGTTGTCCGCCTGACAGCTTCACGCCGCGCTCGCCGACCAGCGTGTTCAAACCTTCCGGCCATTCGCTGATAAATTCCATTGCGTGTGCGGCCGTTGCGGCGGAGATAATTTCCGCCTCACTTACTTCTCGCGTCTGCCCGTAGGCAATATTGGCCGACAGTGTATCGTTGAACAGCACCACCTCCTGACTCACCAGCGCGATATTGGCGCGCAGGCTGGCCAGCGTCAGCTCATTGAGATCATGCCCGTCCAGCGTGATGCGCCCGCTGGACGGCAGATAAAATCGCGGCACCAGATTGGCAAGCGTACTCTTGCCGCTGCCCGATGCTCCCACCAGCGCCACCGTTTGTCCGGCGGGTATCTTCAAACAGATATCATGCAACGCCAAACGGCTTACACTCGTATTTTCCCCGGCATCGTTCTGATAGGCAAAATTGAGATGCTCGAAATGCAAATATCCGGCGACGCGTCCGATAGACACCTTGCCGCCGTCCTGCTCGCTGTGCGTGTCGAGCAACTCGAACACGCTCTCCGCAGCAGCGAGGCCGCGCTGCATATACTCGCTGATACTGGTAAGACGTTTTATCGGCGCGGTCAGCATCAGCATGGCGGTTACAAATGACAGAAAGCCCCCCACGCTGGTGGCACCGGTTTTGGCTTGTGCAGTGGCCAGATAAATGATGATCGCCAATGCTACCGCCGCGACCAGTTGCACCAGAGGCACATTGGCCGCAGCCGCTGCCGCCTGTTTCATGGTGTGGCGGCGCATCCAGTTGGTCTCAAGAGTAAAGCGCTGTTCCTCATAGTGCTGCCCGCCGAACAACTTGACCACTTTGTGTGCGCCTACGCTCTCCTCGATAACCTGAGTGACATTACCCATGGCGCGCTGCGAATCGCGACTGGCGTTACGCAGACGGCGATTGATGGTATAAATCACGAGCGCCACCAGGGGCGTAACCACCAGTGAGAGCAGAGTGAGTCTCCAGTTGAGATACAGCAGCCAGCCCAGCAGCCCTGCGATAATGATAGTGTCGCGTATGCTGACCGTTACCACGTTGGTTGCCGCTGCCGTCACCTGGGTCACATCGTAAGTGAGCTTGGAAATCAGATTACCGGTCGCATGATTGTCGTAATATTGCGTCGGTAACGTCAATAATTTGCGAAACATCTCGCCGCGCAGATCCATCACGACCTTGTTGCCGACCCAATTGATCGAGTAAGTCGCCACGAATCCGGCGATACCGCGCACCAGAAAAATCAAAATAATGATAAGCGGCGCCCAGTGAATCACAAAATCATCCTTCTGCACGAAAGTGCCGTCCAGCATAGGTTTGAGCAGTGCGGGCAGCAGCGGCTCGGTCGCCGCAGAAACTGCCGTACCTAAAATGGAGGCCGCGAACACGCGCCAATAGGGTTTAACATAGGACAGCAGACGCAAATAAAGTTGGGTATTGGTCAGATTCATGGTCCGCACGTTAACGTAAAGCTCGCATAGCGATAACCAGCGACTTTCCCAGCTTGCTGGGCTTGGTCGAATGGCTATCAATGATGGCTTGGGCTTTAGCCCTTAGCCAGAATTGAGTAGTCTTATCAGTAGTTCCATCAATCGTTTGCCCCTTCCCTCGCTTGCGGGGGAAGGTTGGGATGATAACCAGCCACTTAAGTTAT
Source organism: Pseudomonadota bacterium (assembly GCA_021783855.1). Next base: position 6,372 of record JAJXTL010000006.1, on the reverse strand, counting down.
CGTTTTATGGTTGCTTAGTGGAATGGCTAGCTGTTCCATCAGGGAAACGGGCATACCCATACCTTGCTCGGTACAGGTATAGCGGATTTTATCATCAATGCAGCCCACTTTCCCATGCCCGTTAGCAGAAAAGCGCCCCTCCGGCCCCCATATGCTCGCTTGCTCAAGCCGAGACTGGACAGTCTGTGTGTCCACTGCTAGTCTGATCGCGCTTTCATTTATCCTGCCTATCATGTTGCAAGAACTGCGATTATTTCTCACCGCCATACAATTTTTCACGCGCATACCAGTGCCCGCGTGGGTAGGCCATTCCCCCCTACAGCTTAATCAGGCGGCGCGCTATTTCCCGCTGACAGGCATCATCGTAGGCACGCTTAGCGCCGCCGTACTGATGATTGCTGCCCTGGTGCTGCCGCTCTCTCTGGCAGTGGGACTTTCCATGACGGCGTCCATCCTAATCACCGGCGCATTTCATGAAGATGGGCTATCCGACTTTACCGACGGGTTGGGTGGTGGCTACACACGCGAAAGAACGCTGGAGATTATGAAGGATTCGCGCGTCGGCGCTTACGGCGCAATCGCGCTGGTGATGGTACTGTTATTGAAATACCAGTCGCTGCTGTCCCTTTGCGGCGCACACTCACAGCTTTATGTCGCGGCCACCCTGATCGCAGCACACAGCATCAGCCGACTGATGGCGGCCAGTCTGATGCTGACCCAGCGCTATATACGCGACGACGACAGCGCGCGCGCAAAACCCGCCGCACAGCAAATCAGCCCCGTCAGCTTCACCATCGCCCTTGCCACCAGCATCGCTTCCCTGCTCATCCTGTATGCGGCAGGCGCTCACGTCCTACCCGTCCTCACCGCCTTCATCAGCGCATTGCTGATGCGCATCTATCTAGCGTGGCGACTAAAAAAACGGCTGGGCGGCTACACCGGTGACTGCCTGGGTGCGGTGCAACAACTCACCGAACTCGCGTTCTATCTGGGACTGCTGGCAACCTTCTGATGCTGTATCTGATACGCCACACCCGCCCTGACATTGCATCCGGCATCTGTTACGGTCAGCTTGATGTAGCGTTAACGGGCAGCTTCGAAACTGAGGCAGATGCCGTGCTGAACTATCTTCCATCGCTGGACCTGATCATCACCTCACCCTTGCTGCGCACCAGAAAGCTTGCCGAACATCTGGCACAACACTGCGAAATACGAGTCGATACGCGCTTGATTGAAAAGCACTTCGGCATTTGGGAAGGACGTGCGTGGAACGATATAGCCCGCTGCGAGATCGACGCCTGGGCCGCTGACATCATGTGTTACGCGCCGCAAGGGGGTGAGTCGGCGCAACAGGTGATGCAGCGCGTACAAGCTTTCATACATGATGCGTGGCGCCTGCCGCCGCAGCAGCACATCGCAGTAATCGCGCACGGCGGCACCATACGCGCGATACTGGCTCTGCTGGCCGACATCCCGCTGGTCGATACGCTGAACTGGGAGATCGAATACGGTGCGGTGATCGGCGTGCTACTTTAATTTCATCCCGCACGCGAAACCGCAGTGCATCCGAATGAATGATTTGCCAAAATATTAGATTATGCTAATATTCTGTCACTTTTGATTAAGGAGTCACAATATGTACACAACCAGTATCAAGGAAATCGAAGCATCTGAACTCGCCCAGTGGGTGAATGATGAAAACCACAAACTACGCGTGATCGATGTGCGTCAAATGCAGGAAATTGCGACGGGCACCGTACCCAGTGCCGAGCCCCTGCCGCTGCACACGCTGCCTGCAAAAATCCACGAATTATCCATTGACGAAAAACTGGTCATGATATGCCGCAGCGGCGCCCGTTCGGCACAAGCCTGCCTGTTTCTCCAGCAGCAGGGATTTTCAAATGTGTATAACCTGCGAGGAGGAATGATGAGCTGGATGCAGAGCGGTTTATCCGCTTATCAACCCTGCTGATTAATGCTCATCAACGTGCCGGCCGTCGTCAGTCTGGTAGAGCAGAACCTGTGTTTCCGAGTCTTGGATGGTTTGCATGGCAGCACTGCAGAGCGAATCGAAACCGCCGAGCAGCTGACCATCATCACGACTTATTTTGAGTAAAGTTGGATTCATAAAAATTGAATTCGACCAAGCAGCAGATGCGCTGAACCTTCAGCTTATGAGTAAGGTGGAGTGCTGCACCGCGGTCAAGTGATAGGAACGTGCTTGGTCTTGATGGGCCTGTCCGAACGCAGACGTGTCGGCAAAGCCGACAATACCGTTTGGCCGATTGGATAATGATAATAATCGCTGCAAAATCGCAGAAGATAAAGAAGGTTGGCAGAAATTGGTGCGCTGTCGTGCAACACCTGCACCACAGGTTTGATGCGCTCAGGCGGCACATTGGTAGTGGCAATGCACTCCATCACCACGCCGAGCAGGTGTCACACCCTATTACCTCTGCCAGTTCTCGATTTTTAGCCCCCGGTACACGGGAAAATTCGCCGACGTTATCAGTGACCAGAGTCAAGTCATGAGCCAAGGCAATAGCTGCGATTTGCAGATCGTAGGGGCCGATGGGATTGCCTTGGCGGGCAAGAGCAGCGCGGATTTCGCCATAGTGCCGAGTTGCATCCCCGGAGAATGGCAGGCTGTGCAACCAGGCCAGCAAGATCAACAAGCGACGACGATTTTTCTCTGTTCGGCTGCGTTTACAGACGCCAAACTACAGTTCAGCCTCTACCGGCGCACATATGACAAGTTCGTAACGCACTACCTGACGTATGCGCTCCACGACATGAGGGTGATTTTTCATCAATGCGATAACCGCGCATTGGAATCGAGTAAATAAGACATCAGTCCAAAAAATTCCGTGTGGTATCAGTGCCTAAATCGTCGTCGGTGATGTCATCCGGAAAATCGTCGCTTAATGTTCCCGCCACGGCGGCGAGAAAAGCCGCCGTGTCGCTGGAAGAAGAGGGATGACTCAAATTTCTAACATGACGCTGCGCAAGAAACTCAATAAAGTCGAATGCCTCACAGTCTTTGCTAAGATTGCAAGTCACGTTTCAGTACCGGTATGGGAACGAATGCGATGCAGTTAACGAAGTTTGCGGCCGCCAGCATGACGTAGTTATCTGTGTCTTCTGGAACGATGCGATTTAGCCAGTCGTTCATTTCTTTGGTAACGAATGCGAGCAAATACTGTTCCGGGTGGCTTTCGATATATTGATTCATCGCGCGATCTTTAAGCGAGGGGTTTAAATCCTCGCCGAATTTGACTGCAGCAACATAGCGGGCAAGTTGCTTGTCTTGATCCTCTTCAGTGATCAATGGCCAGATTAATCCGGATTCATTCATGGCCTGAAAGCAAATCAGCAAAATTTCAAGAAGGAACTCCATTTTCTCGACCGAAACACCCATCTGTTTCTGAACCAGAAATGAGCCGAGCATGTTTGGCTGTTCACGGAACAATTCGTCGACTATCTGTTCTTTTTGAATCATGCTCATCGCACGTATTTTTTGTATTGCCTGAGTAACAGATTGTAGTGATATCCGGCTCATTAAATATTTTCCATCGATTTGTTGCGCAATCCTTGTAGTAATTCCATTTCGTCATGGCACGCGCCATCGGAAGCGTACCGAGTAGCGCGCTGTTGACGCACGTAAGCTGGCACATCTGTCATATCTTCCCGGTAACGCCAAATACCAAAAGCGATGTCATCCGTCACAAACGTTTCCGGCGCATGTGCAGCTTGTGCGGCCTCTGTTTTAATACGTACAGTCACAGTTTGCTCAGGCAGCACCTTCAGGCGTTGTGCCCATTACTGGGGTAATTCACTGGCTTTGAAATGTTCGATCACCAAGGTGGACATAAGCACTCTCCTTTAACGGCTGCATTACTACCATTTGACCATGGCAGTTTATTACACTTTTGAATGCTACCTGCAAAATTCTGACGGATTCGTTTGTGGAAATCTATACGTGGATTTTCTCTCAGGGCGGCGTAGCAACAACGCAAAGGCCGCACACTTCTTAAAATTTTCGGCGGAACCGCGATGCGTTCCGCCCGCGCTGTCATGCTACAAAGCGACCCCCCGCTTTTGTTCGCTTCCTCATTTTAGCTAGCTCTGATTAACCGGGAACAGCTTCATAAGCTCTCCCGAAAATGAATTTGCTGTTGATAATGCATTGGCAATTATTGCGCGTGTACGCGCAAGGTCTTGAATAATTATCTCTCGCCCTTCTGCGGACTTAATTTCCTCGCGATAGCCATAGTAAAAATCATGTATTAGACGATTTCTTTCAGTGAGAGCAGGTTCAAATATAGTATCAATTGCTTTGGTGTTGCCAATTGTCTCGCCAATATCTTTTAATAATCTTCCAAGAGATATTCCATAGCTATGTTTACTTAGTATTTCTAGTCTTTCAGACGCTGATGCCTTTTCATATTTATCCTTGTTCATAACCAAGGAATTCATAGCGCTAATATTCCCAATTTCGACTTCTAACATATGGGCGAGATGGCATACCTCACCATATTTTTCGTACATTTTTTCAATAGCAGCCAATTTATCACTCCTTGTGAGTTTGAAACTGCCTAACGAGTGGGTGGCGGATAGCACTATGAGTTGAGCCAAAGATCATTTACGTGACCAGAAGGTTCCTGATCTGGCGGCACTATTATCCTCCATTGAAGGCTTATCTTTGTGTTGTTCCAGTTCCAATTCTCTTTGTCGTTCCAGTTCCAATTCTCTTTGTCGTTCCAGTTCCAATTCTTTTTGTTCGTCAAGCTCCGCTTGAATCCTAGTTGCAGTCCGACCTGAAATATGGACAGAATCACCGGGCTTGCGTTTGTATGCCAGAAGGAACAACGGGCAAAATTTTGCGAGTTTGTTGAACGAACTGACATTTTCCGCGCGGCCTACCACAGAACGGAAAATACCTCCGGCCATGTTGTCCCCATCTTTTGATAAGTCTTCCTCTGCTGTGAGACCTCGAATCGCAATAAATCCATCCATGAAAGATTTTCCCAAATCAAGATCATCAGTCGTAAGCTTGTCTCCTTTCGGGAAAAAATTCGCTTTAATTGCTGTCATACCGAGTTTATTGTGATGAACTATTTTGACAAAACCCTTTGCATTGAAGTCGGCACGTACATAAGAGCCTGAATTCCAGTAAGAAACTTTGGGTGACTTATTCGATGCAAAAACGCCCATGCATTGAGAGCCAGGATTAGTAATCAGAAAGTCTTGAGCGTATGGAGTCAAGTTCGTAACCACAAAAAATACATATGCATTGATGTGTAGCGCCTTATCGGATTGAACTCTGTAGTCATTAATTGCCGGTTTAAGCATCTCTCGTTCAAAAGCCTCGGATAGTCTCTCGGCTCCCTCAATGGTACTAAGGAAAAAAACAATCACTTTATGCCGATCTCCAAACTGGGAACTACGCCCCCCAACTGGCTCTGAAAACAAAATGTTAGTTAGAGTATCCCAGTCAACGACCTTTTCAGGTGCGTCACTGACAACCCATAGCTCATCTGCATCTTCATACAACTCGGCGGGAGACACTTTATTAACAGTATCAACTTCTTGATAGGGGGCTTCCAAATTTCCCCATTTAAATTTTTGAGCGGCATCCTTTAAACGGGCAGCAGATAGAGAGTACCGATCCCCACCACAGAATAATAACCTTTCATAAAGACGTTGCGCCTTTTCCTTCTCAAAGAATTCAATCCCATCTTCCTTAATGCCTTTTGAAACAGCTTGGGGAGTTACGGCAAGTAAAGCTGCCACTTGGCTTTGAGATAAGTCCAGCCATTTCAAAAAATGGTCTCCCCAAAATTGGGGTTCGATCTGCTCATTTCCAGATTCGTCTATTAAGTTTACCTGCGAAAGCATCGCCTTCACCCCAGGAAACTCTTTGAACGTAGCAATTATAAGTGGATGCATTTTTCGGTCCGCGTAAAAAAGTGATCTTACATAATTTGGAAATTCTACACCAATTCAATTAAACGTCAAGTTTTTAATGTTTATATTATAAATACAGCAAAACAGCAATGCTTAATCAACTATCAGCCAAATTATTTTTAATACGCACATACCCCATGTCAATATTTGGCATTTACCGCAATTCTCAAACACTAATTAGCTATAAAATCTTTTCCAATGCTTTTGTTGTGCTTGCACGTCAAAAGTTATGTTTTGCTTTTTGGTTGACTTTTTATAAATGTTTTGCTACATTATCAACACGCCAAGAATATTAATACTGGCGGAATAGAAAAAACTAACATTAACTAATATAGCGAGGCAAAAATGATTACGATTCCTAGAGCTCACACCGACAACATCCATCAGCAGGCCACCACTAGTACC
>JAJXTL010000099.1 GCA_021783855.1 Pseudomonadota bacterium | reverse complement strand
GGCCATCAAGTGGTACCGTCTGGCCGCCGCTCAGGGAAACGCCGCAGCGCATGCCAAGCTGAGTGACTGTTATGAGAACGGGCTGGGTGTCGCACAGGACAGCGTTGCAGCGTCCAAGTGGCTTGCCGGCGCAGCGAGCTATGCAAACGACGAGAGCACTCGCCTTGCCTATCTGGCTCGGCGTGACGAGATTGAAAAGGGTATCGCGAGTCGGAAACTGGCCGAACAGCAACAGCAGGCTCGCATCGAAGCTGCACGTATCAAGGCCGCCGAAGCCGCGCTGACGGAGGCCGCACGCGTTAAGGCAGAGCAGGTCGCCGCCGAACAGGCCAGACAGCAAGCCGCAGAAAAGGCCGCACTCGATGCGCAAATTCAGGCTAAAAAGCTGGCGGATATAGCGGAAAAATCGGCCAGAAAAAAAGCAGCGCAGCAAGCCAGATCCGCACGCAATAGCGCAGCGGCACAACGCAAAAGCGAACTCGAAGTCGAAATGGCGCGACGCCGGGCCGAAATCAATGCCGAAACTGCGCGACGCAAAAGGGAAATAGCGGCGGAAACAAGACACGCCAAAATCGTAAAAACCAGCGTTACCGAAGTCAAACAACCAGCCAAAGCACAGACAGATATAGTCATGCGCGACGCTCCCTCTCCGGTCAAAAAAATCAATCCTGTCCAAGAACAGCAAACCCGTGTCGATGCAGGCGCGGTAAATGAACGGAACAAGACCCAGGTGACAGGCAAGATCGGGGTGGTCAGCAACAAAAAATATCCGGCAAAAACCGAACTGACCGATGAAGAACTGAAGTATCCGCTGATGCATGAGGCTCAGGAACCTGGAACCGGGATACCCGGCAAACCCCTCATCAAACTGAAAAAGATCGAATGGTCAAAAAAACAAGGCGACACCTGACAGCATAGCTGACTGCCACGGCCCGGGCTTCAAGACAGCTCCGCCGGATGCACCCCGATACCCGCCTCATTTTCCGAAGCCTGGTACTCCGCCGCAATCGCAACGCCCGGCATGCAAACCAGTTCCTCACCGCAATAAAGCAGCGGCAAACGGTCACGCTGCCAGGGCGGGATGCGCTGCTCCTGCAACAGGTTTTTCAGCGTACGGGTTGCAGCATTTGACGATGGCCGCAGCGACTCCCCGCCCTGACGCAGACGCAGCGTAACAGGGGCGCGCTGCAATTTAGCCAGACTGATGCCCTGCCCCGTCCTGTGCTCAAACGCGACGCATGAATTTGTCGCCGGCCAGCCCAGCCTGTCTTCGCCGCACCACGGCAAGACAAGACTCCTGTTAAAATCACCCAAGGCGCGTGACGCATATACCCTGCCCTGATAACGGCGCACCTGCCAGCCGCCAAAACTGATGCAGACAACTGCATCCTCCCGTGCACCACACAGTTGATGCAGCATGTCGTCCAGTTGCACGACTTGCGGCATAGGCGCGCCGAGTTGATGCAGATAGTAGCGCAGCAGATTTTTGGCGCGCGGCAGGCTCAAGGTCTGCAAAGCAGCAACAGACAGCGTGTCAGCCGACATGGCTTGCACGGCATCCAGCCGCGCCAGATCATCCAGCAACTCGGCAGCCTCGGCGAAATGTCGCGTGCTGCGCGTCAGCGTTTCGCGATAGGCGGGGAATTTTTCACTCAACAGGGGCAGCAATCGGTGCCGCAGAAAGTTGCGCGGGTAACCCTCATCCGCATTGCTCTCGTCTTCTATCCACTCAAGATCATGCAGGGCGGCATAATCCAGAATTTCCTGGCGCGTAAAAGACAGCAGGGGACGCAGCAAAACAGGACAACGGGGCGCATCGCCCTCTCTCTTCAAGGGAGAAGGTTGGGCGACACGTTTAATAAATGGCATCGAACTCGCGCCGCGCACGCCCGCGCCGCGCAACAGTTGCAAAAACAGGGTTTCCACCTGATCGTCTGCGTGATGCGCCAGGGCCACATAATCGCATGGCTGATTGGCAAATGCCGCATGACGGAGACGACGAGCGGCCGCCTCCAGTCCGTGCGCACGCAGCGGAGCGATATCCACCCGTTCGATATGCAATGGAAGGCACAAACGCGCACAAAGAACTGAGCAAAAATCCGCCCAGCCATCGGCATTCGGACTGATGCCGTGATGAACGTGCGTTGCGGTGAGCCGCCATGAAAAGCGCGGCGCAAACTGGCAGAGCAGATGCAACAGCACAACCGAGTCCACCCCGCCGCTCAAGCCCACCATGACAGCGCTGCCTGCGGGCGGCAAACCGGCCTCGATGCGCTGCGCCAGATCAGCCGAGTTCGACTTCCTTGAACTTGCCATAACTCATCAGGCGATTGAAGCGGTCACGCAACAGATCGTTGGTTGATTTATCCTGTGCAGTTTTCAGCGCGTCCTGCAAAGCCTTTTTCACGCTCTGCATGGTGGCCTGACAATCCCGGTGCGCGCCGCCCAGCGGCTCATGGATGATCTTGTCCACAATGCCCAGCGACTTCAGGCGGGTCGCCGTGATGCCCAGCGTCTCCGCCGCATCCTCCGCTTTGTCGGCGCTCTTCCACAGAATCGACGCGCATCCTTCCGGCGAAATCACCGAATAGGTGCTGTATTGCAGCATCAGCATGGCGTCACCGACCGCAATCGCCAGCGCGCCGCCGGAACCGCCCTCACCGATGATGGTGCAGATGACCGGCACGCGCAATTCGCTCATCTCATACAGGTTGCGCCCGATCGCCTCGGACTGGCCGCGCTCCTCCGCCCCCACACCGGGATAGGCTCCGGGCGTGTCGACAAAAGTCATGATGGGAATGCCGAATTTTTCGGCCAGCCGCATCAGACGCATGGCCTTGCGGTATCCTTCGGGGCGCGGCATGCCGAAATTGCGCAGGATTTTCTCCCTGGTATCGCGCCCCTTCTGGTGACCGATAACCATCACGCTCTGACCATTGAAACGCGCAAGCCCGCCGACTATGGCCTTATCATCGGCAAAGCTGCGGTCGCCGTGCAACTCTTCGAAGTCCGTGAATAAATGCTCAATATAATCAAGCGTATAGGGTCGTTGAGGATGCCGCGATACCTTGGAAATCTGCCAGGGCGTGAGTTTGGCATAAATATCCTTGGTCAGCGCCTCGCTTTTTTTCGACAACTGCGCGATCTCATCCGCAATATCGAGTGCTGCCGTATCATCGTGCATGCCGCGCAGTTGCTCGATCTTGTCTTCCAGATCCGCAATGGGGCCTTCAAAATCCAAAAATGTAACTTTCATATTTAACCCCAGCTTGCAGCGAGTAGCCAGCAGCGGTTAGCTGCAAGCACAAAGGTTGGCTGCAGGCTATTCGCTACGTGCTAAAGGCTATTTAATAAACTCGTTGGGGGGTTGCCCCGTCGATTGCGGCGCGATGATACTACAAACCGAAGAATCGTTTAACGCTCACCAGCAGCTCATTGTGTTGTGTGCTCTTTTCCTGTTGGCTGGTTTGGACGTTCAGGTGGTGCAGCACACTGTCCAGTTGTGCGCGCCGTTCCACCAGAATATGCGTGATTTCTTCGGCAAGACCGGGTCGGGCCTGCATGATCCCGGCAAACGCTTCCTTGTCGAGACGGTAGCATTCCACATCGGTTGTGGCGACCACCGAAGCCGAGCGCGGCGCACCGGTCATCATGCCCATCTCGCCGAAAAAACTGCCTTTGGAGAGCACGTTCACGCTGCGCCGCTCACCTTCCGGCGTTTCCAGGTAGACTTCCGCCTCACCGTTGATGATGATATACAGCCAGTGCGCAATCGCCCCCTGCTTGGAAATGATATTGCCCTTGGCAAACTGCGCATACTTGAGCCGCTCGGCCAGTGAACGCAGCTCATCATCGGTCATTTGTGCAAACAGTTCAACGCGCTTGAGCGTCTTGACGCGTTGCTGCGATTCACGCTGATGCACTACGCCTTCGTATTTCTCGTTTTCCTTGACGTAGTGAACATTTTTCTTTTCGACTTCCAGACGGATGCCGGCGCGTTCGAGCGCGGTATAAACATGCCAGCGTACCGTCGCATCGGTCGGATCATCCTGTGCCAAGTCAGTCAGCCAGTAGCGCAAGGCATAGCGCGACACACCCTTGTCAATTTCCATCAGCACGCAATTGGGCGCGGGCAACTTGGCGACATTATTAATATCGGCAAGCAGGATAGTATCCTCTACCGCCGTGATCACTTGCCTCGGCGTGGTATTCAGGCTGACATCGAACCATATCCAGCGTCGCAGCTGCACAGGCTGGCCGGTGCGACGACCCAAGACCAGAAATCTGTTTTTCATCAGCTGGCTGTTGGGGAACACCACCGTCTCCCAGTTGCGCGTCTCGACCAGGGTTGAGCGCCAGCGTATATCCACCACGCGCCCGACCACCTCATCCAGACTGATCCAGTCGCCAATATCAACGGAATTATCCAGCTGCAGGGCCAGCCCACCCAGAATATTGCCCAGTGTATCCTGCATGGCGAATGCAATCACCGCCGTAATCATTGCCGAGGTCGCCACGATGCTGGAAAGATCCAGTCCGGCATAACGCAGCCGCACCAGCCCCCAGGTGATGTAAGCGATGATGACAAAAATATCTTCGGTGATGCGCGGCGGTTGCAAACGGATCAAGGGCAACACGATGCGAAACAGCAACAGGCCTGACAGACGAATTGCCGCAATGCCTGCCCCGATCACCGCGGCTTCATGAGAGACCGATGCGGCAAAGGTAAATTGCAAGGCGTATAGCAGTCCGCTGATAAACGCCAGCACATTGCAGGTAAGAAAGAAAACCAGCGTATTGACGACGCTTTTGCGGTCTTCCCTGAGAAGAGAGGCCAGCAAAAATGACAGGCCAAGCACCAGCAGGAACACAAAAACCGCTTCCTCACGCCAGAAATACTGTATCGCTGTATGCCAGAAGCCCATGATTTCTCCGCTAGATTCCGTTCGTTAACGTGAATTTCACGTAGCGATTCGTTCGTCTCCTCGCCCGTTTACGGGATAACCAGCGACTTTGCCATCGTTTTGTGATGGCTTAGTCGAGTGGCTAGTTGTTTCATCTGAGGATTGAGGTGAGGGAACGGGCATGGCAAGTTTCGTTTTCTGTGGTGGCATCAATTCCATGTCCGTTACTGAATAGTCGGCCAGCCGCCTGGTTTTTCTCCAGAACGACCAACTATCGGCGCGTGCCAGAGCGACACTCCGCAGGCCGTCGCCGCCCAGCACGTCAAGACTTAATCGGGCGATTCTACCCGTTCGCAAAGCCTGCCATAAAGGCTGTGCGTAACCGGTCTCAAAATCCTGCAATGCATCTCGCCACGCCGCCAGATCGCCGCGCTGCAAGGCGCAGCGCAAACCCGTCCAGACCAGCAATTCCCTCTCACCGGACCTTTCCCCATCGGGGGCGAGGGAGTTGCGCCATGTCGGCTGCCACGATGCACAGGGAATCCCGGCTTGAGACGCCAGCATTTCCACCAGCAATTCATCCGAACTCGCGCGCTCGATGGGGCTTTGCGTTGGCATTTGTGCTGCTCCATCCCCCCAGAACCACACGCTGTTGACCGGCATTTCGCCGCGCGCTTCCCGCGCCTCGTTGAGCGGATGTGCGAACAACAGCATCTGTATCTCGTTGAACAGCTGATGCCAGTGCCGCGCATCCGGCCCCGTCGGCAAATTACCTTGAATATTGCGCCCGCCCGCCTGCGACAACGGCACCGTTGTGATGTCAGGCAGCGCATCCAGCCGCACATACCAGCGGAGCGGATGCGGCGCAAAAAACGCCATGCCCTGGCCCGCGAAGTGCTCGTTCAGGCTGGCGCAAAAAAGCGCGGCCTCCTCGACGCTGACAGTCACATTGGGCAGCAAAACTACCTGCTCGCGCTGCAAACGCACATGCACCGGATCGGCGCGCAGCCAGCAACCGCGTTCCAGCCCGTCAAATGCCGCAGAAATCGCCGCCAGCCCCGTCTTGCCGGACACAGCAAACAGCCCGCACAGAGCCTCTTCCAGCGAAATCGGCGGATGCATTTCACTGCGTCCACGCGCCAGAATTCTTTCCAGTGCAGGCAAACGTAACCCTGCGCACGCCTCGGCGGCAAAGTCTTTGGGCAGGAATAAATCGGCAACGACCAGATGAACACTTTTCATGACCGCGAGTTTAACTCAGATCGTTGTTATCCTCGCCTAAACCTGACAAGCATGCCAATCTTCGCCCATGTGCCATTGAATGTTCAACTAATTATTTCTCGACACCTAAGGTTGTCCAGCCAGACTTGCTGGCCGGATGTTTGAAGGCTTGAAGCGGGTTGCTCAGCTTCGGCTATCCGAAATGATCGCGTCTATCTCCGCTTCTGCGGCAAGCCAGTCGGCAAAATGATCGCCCTGTTCCGACGCACCCCGCTTTTGAGAGCGAAAATAGGCTGCATCGGCGATCATGCCATGGCGTTCCTGGTGAGCGATCGCAATATTCTTGCGTCGGCGCACTGCGGGTTTTGCCTCAGCCGGGCTTTCTGCAGGCGACTTCTTCGCTCTTGTTTTCGGCAATTTTTCGGTATGTTCCATTTCAATCCTCCTGTATCGAGTGGGTGGTAAATCGTTAACGTGAAACTCGCGCAGCGACGAGCCGTACCCCTCGCCCTCCGGGAGAGGGGGAACGGGGGTGAGGGAACGATCATGGCAGGTTTGCGAGTTATTGCCCAAAAAGGCAATATCCCTGTGGGAATAATTGCATTATCAGGGGTGGCTTTCTTGCCATGATCGTTAAAATGCGTGCAGGTCGCCGCCGTCGGTATCGAGCGAGTGGCGCCAGAACTGGTCGTCCCGGTCGAACAAACGATAGGTGCCGCGCGGGCCCCATGAGCCTGCCGGATAGGTACTGATGAAATCGCGTTCCATCGACCATACCTTCAGGATCGGGTCCACGGTGCTCCATGCGCATTCCACTTCGTCGATACGCAGAAAAAGGGAATGATCGCCGTTCATCACATCGAGCAACAGCCCTTCGTAAGCGTCGTAGTCCTGATCGCCCCCCTTGTGATAAGTTGCATCGAGGCTGACGGTGCGGGTATGCAGATCGAGGCCCGGCACCTTGACCTGCATTTCCATCTTGAGGCAGTCGTTCGGCTGGATACCGAGCAATATCCAGTTCGGCTTCGGCGGTTCCTGACGCGTATGACGCAACAGATCCTGGGGAGGCGTTTTGAAGCGTATCGAGATGGCGGAACTGTTTTCCGCCATGCGCTTGCCCGTTCTGAGATAGAACGGCACGCCCATCCAGCGCCAGTTGTCGACGAACAGCTTGAGCGCCGCATAGGTTTCGGTCGAGCTGCCGGGAGCGACCCCGGCTTCTTCCAGATATCCGGGCACAGCTTTGCCGTCCACCATGCCGCTTGCATACTGGCCCCTGAAAGCGTGGGCATGCACCGCATTTTGCGGGATCGGGCGAATGGCTTTCAACACCTTCACTTTTTCGTCGCGCAAATGTTCGGCGCTGATCGAAAGCGGCGGCTCCATTGCGACAATCGTGAGCAATTGCAGCAGATGGCTCTGAATCATGTCGCGCAACGCGCCCGAACCTTCGTAATAATCCGTCCTGCCTTCGATGCCCAGGGTTTCGGAGTGCGTAATCTGGACATGATCGATGTAATGGCGATTCCAGAGCGGTTCGAGCAGCAGGTTGGCAAAGCGGAAAAGCATCACATTCTGCACCGTTCCCTTCCCGAGATAATGGTCTATCCGGTAAATCTGGGGTTCGTTCAGATGTTTGTAAAGTCCGTTCTGAAGGATCTGCGCGCTCAACAGGTCATAGCCGAAAGGCTTCTCGATCACCACCCGCCGCCATCCCCTGGTTTCCTTGAGCAGGTTGACCGAAGTCAGTTTCTCGATGAGCGCCATGAATTCGGCAGGCCTGACCGCCATGTAAAACACGATATTCGAGGGAAACTCGGGCGTCTCTTCCAGCATTGCCTGCAATCTCCGGTAGGCCTCCGGATCGTCCAGGCTGCTCTGGTGGTAGTAAAGCCGGCTCCTGAATCGCTCGAAAGCCTTCTCTTCCACCCCGTTCGGGTATTTTGCGAGCAGCATTTTCGCCACTTCTTCCAACCATTGTTCACGGCTCCACTGATCCAGACTTGAAGCCAGGATCACCATATTATCGGGCAGGCGTCCCGAAGTTTCGAGCTGAAACAGCGCAGGAATCAATTTGCGTCTGGAGAGATTCCCTCCGGCGCCGAAGATGACCAGCGTACAGGGGTCAGTTATTTTCATGCTGCGCTTTCACGGCGTGTCCGCCGAATGCGTTTCTCATCAGGGAAAGCAGCTTGAACCCGTAACCCTGGTCGTCCTGACTCAGAAAGCGCATCTGAAGCGCCATACTCAGCACGGGGGCGGCTACCCCCTGATCGATCGCCTCGATGGCAGTCCATCGCCCTTCTCCGGAATCCGCGACATAGGGAGCGATTCCCTCCAGCTTCTGATCAGCGTGTAGCGCCTCAGCGGTAAGATCCAATAACCAGCTCCTCACCACCGAACTATGGCGCCAGAGTTCGGTGATCTGGGCCAGGTCCAGGGCAAACTCGTGCTTCCCTTCGATGAGCGCAAGCCCTTCGGACAAGGCCTGCATCATGCCGTATTCGATGCCGTTGTGAACCATTTTCGTGAAATGCCCCGAACCCACCGGTCCGACATGCGCCCATCCGCGGTCGGGCGCCGGCGCAAGCGCCTTGAGCACAGGCTCGACTGCCGCTGCGACCTCCGGCTCTGCGCCGACCATCAGGCAGTAGCCGTTTTCCAGCCCCCACACGCCGCCTGAAGTGCCCGCATCCATGAAGCCGATGCCTCGCTCCAGTAGCCATGCGCCCCGCCGCCGGCTGTCGTGATAATTCGAGTTGCCGCCGTCGATGACGATGTCACCGCCGGACAACAGCGCCGCAAGCTCCCTGATCTGGATTTCCGTCGGCTCCCCGCTGGGCAGCATGATCCAGACGATCCTCGGGGAGGCAAGCTCAGCGATTGCATCGACCACCGATGTCGCGCCTATCATGCCGCACTCAGAAACCAGCTTTTCCACGACGTCCCCCGACCTGTCGTAGCCCACAACCTCAATCCCACCCCGTCGCAACCGTCTTACCATATTGCCGCCCATCTTGCCGAGCCCGATCATCGCCATGCGCATCATATTTCTCCCCGTTGCATTACAAAACATTATTCCGGCTGCACCGTTTCCGGAACAGGATTTTTTCTATCCTGCAGCTACCTCGATACCGGTTTTACTCCCCATATTTCCTCTGCATACTGCCTGATGGTGCGATCGCTTGAGAAGCGTCCCATCCTGGAGACATTGAGAATGGCCTTGCGCGACCATTCGTCGACGTCTCGGTAAAGATCGTCGACCCTTTTCTGGGTATCGACATAGGAAGCATAGTCTGCGAGCACGAGGTAGGGATCATTACCGCTGGTCAGATTTTCCACGACTGCGCCGAAACGAGCGGGCTCATCCGGGGAAAAAAATCCGGAACCTATCATATCCAGCGCCGTCTTAAGCTCTTGATTTACTTCGTAATAATCCAGGGAACGATACCCTTGATGATGGCACTGAGCCACCTCTGCCGCATCGAGACCGAAGATGAAGATATTGTCTTCCCCGACCGCTTCCCTGATTTCAACGTTGGCGCCATCCAGCGTTCCGATCGTAAGCGCTCCGTTCATGGACAGTTTCATGTTGCCTGTACCGGACGCTTCCGTTCCGGCGGTCGAGATCTGTTCGGAAAGATCGGCTGCGGGAATGATGTCCATTGCAGTGGAGACGTCGTAATTGGGAATGAAAATCACCTTGAGCAGGCTGTTCAACGAAGGGTCGTTGTTTACGATATCCGCCACGTCATGGATCAGCCTGATGACCAGCTTGGCCATGGCATAACCCGGAGCGGCCTTTCCGCCGAAAATGATGGTGCGCGGCACGAACTCCATTTTAGGGTTATTGCGGATTCGGTTATAGCGGGTGACGATGTGCAGCACATTGAGCAATTGCCGTTTGTATTCATGAATCCGCTTGATCTGGACATCGAACAGAGAATTCGGCTCGACTTCTATCCCCATGCGCTCCCTGATGAGTCCGGCTAGCCTGACCTTGTTCGCATGTTTGATTGCGCGGAATCTGCTGCGGAAATCGGCATCCTCCGCGAGGGGAGTCAATTTTTCCAGCTGATCCAGGTCGGCCGGCCAGTCTTCTCCTATACGCGATGAAATCAGTTCGGCCAGAAGGGGATTGGCCTGCTTGAGCCAAAGTCTGGGGGTGATCCCGTTGGTCAGGTTGATGATTTTTCCGGGGAAAAAACGGTCGAAATCGGCAAAAATCGTACTTTTCATCAATTCAGTGTGGATGTGCGACACCCCGTTGACACTGTGGCTGCCGACGATGGCAAGATGGGCCATGCGTATGCACTTCTCGCCGCCTTCCCCGATGATGGACATGCGCTGAAGCACATCCCTGTCCCCGGGATAGCGATGCATCACATCGTTCAGGAAGCGCCGGTTGATTTCCAGGATGATTTGCACATGGCGCGGCAGCACCCGCTCCATCAGAGGCACGGGCCACGTTTCGAGCGCCTCGGGCATGAGCGTGTGATTGGTATATGAAAATGTTTTGCTGGTGATATCCCATGCCTTTTCCCACCTCAGATGATACTTGTCCATCAGCAGGTGCATCAGCTCGGGTATGGCAATGGAGGGATGGGTGTCATTGAGCTGGATGGCGACCTTACCGGGAAGGTCATCGAACGATTCGTGGAACTTGGTGAAGCGATGGAGAATATCCTGAAGAGAGGCGCTCACGAAAAAAAACTGCTGTTTGAGACGCAATTCCCTGCCCATCAGGGTGGTGTCATTGGGATAAAGCACTTTCGAAAGATTCTCGGAGTCGTTCTTTTCCTCGACCGCTTTGATGTAATTG
>JAJXTL010000098.1 GCA_021783855.1 Pseudomonadota bacterium | reverse complement strand
ACGTTAGATTTCGGGGTTGAGCCACCAAAAATTTGCACGACCTCTAACCGACACCTTCCAACTCGAATTTTCTTTCATCATCAGGGGTGGCTGCAACTGCAATGCCCGTTAGTCAATACTTAGTTGTTTCATCAGGCGGGAATCCAGTTAACCACATGTTCCTCGCGTAGCGAGACCTCATCAAGGTTTTGCCTGCTACGCAGAGCCCTTAATTGCTGGATTCCCGCCTTCGCGGGAATGACAGGACTATTAATGTGACAAATTTTTCAGGTGTTATCGGCGTGTTTGATTCGGGCGTCGGCGGGCTGTCGGTGCTGCACCACATCCGCCGGCTGCTGCCTGATGCGCGCCTGATCTATGCCGCCGATTCCGCCCACGTGCCCTATGGCGACAAATCGGCACACTATATCGAGCGGCGCTCAATCGCCCTCACCCGATTTCTGACAGAACAGGGTGCACAGGCCATCGTCATCGCCTGCAACACCGCTACTGCAGCGGCCGCCTCAACCTTGCGTCAGCAATTCGACTGTCCCATCATCGGCATGGAGCCCGCCGTCAAGCCCGCAGTTGCAGCGACGAAAAGCGGTGTCGTCGGCGTGCTGGCGACCATCGGCACACTGGAGAGCGCGCGCTTCGCGGCGCTTCTTGAGCGTTATGCCGGAAACGTACAAATCGTCACTCAGAGTTGTCCGGGACTGGTCGAACAGGTTGAGCTGGGTGATCTGTGCGGAATCCGCACCCGCGAGCTGGTTGAACGCTATACCGCACCGCTGCTCTCTCGTGGCGCAGATACGCTGATACTGGGCTGCACCCACTACCCTTTCCTGGCAACGCTGATCCGCGAAGTTATGGGGGAGGGCATCACGCTGGTGGATACCGGGGAGGCCGTCGCACGTCATTTACAGCACCGCCTTCTGACCGAACTGCTCGAGCGCGTTCCAAAAATAGATTGTCATGCCGGACCTGATCCGGCATCCAGTCAATTAAACAAACTGGATTCCGGCTTTTGCCGGAATGACGAATTGTTTTTCACCAGCGGCGACGAAGCGGAGGCTACCCGCATTGTGTCGATATTGTGGGGCAGCGCTGTCGAAGCGCGATCATTACCGATGGAATTTGTGTAGCGCCTGCCATCCCGCTCAGGATCCACAGAACAAAAATCCACTGCACCTGTTGCACCGGCTATTCATGACCTCTCTTCAAATCATGTCTGTTCATTCTGCGGCTGCCTGATTGGCAACCACACCCGGAAGGCGGTGCCACAACCCACTTCACTCTGTACCTCGATGCGCCCGTAATGCTTCTGGATAATGCCGTAGGAAAGCGACAAGCCCAGTCCGGTACCCTTGCCGATGGGTTTGGTGGTGAAAAACGGATCATAGATTTTTTTCATGTGTTCGGGTGAAATTCCCTTGCCGGTATCGGCAATTTCTACCCACACTTCATCACCTAGCCGTCCGGTGCGGATCGTGATCTTACCGCGCTCCTCAATGGCATGAGCCGCATTAACCAGCAGATTCATGAAAACCTGATTAAGTTGCGAAGACAGGCACTCGACTTCAGGCAAATCGCCGTATTCCCTGATGACCTCTGCCTTGTACTTGATTTCATTGCTGACGATATTCAGCGTACTTTCTATACCACTATGCAAATCCGTAAAGTGCCGCTCATCAGTGACATCCACGTGCGAAAAGTCCTTCAGGTTCTGTACAATCTTCTTGACCCGGGTGATGCCGTCTTTCGACTCACTCATTAAATCACGCAGATCCTCCTTGAGAAACGCGATGTCCAGTTTGCCCCTAGCCTCTTTGAGCTTAGCCCGCACTGCCTCATCGCCAATCGCCGCTTCCGCCTGCTCATACATAGTTAGCATGCCGAAAGTATCCTGTACGTATTTTTCCAGCGTACCCAGATTTGAATAAACAAAACCGATCGGATTGTTGATTTCGTGCGCCACGCCCGCCGCAAGCTGGCCGATAGAGGCCATCTTCTCCGATTGCAGCAAATGGTTCTGTGCTTCTTCCAGTTTTTCCATGAGTTGCTGTTGTTCAGCTTTCTCTACTGTCAGCCTCTCAATTGCATTGTTAAGTTGTAACTGCAAAACGGCTGTATCCGTAACATCGAAAAGAGTCACGCAGACATATTCGACTTCATCTTTGGCATTTTTGATTGGCAGAAACGTGCAATTTTGCTGCATGGTATCCACACCGCCAGTAATAGGGCGGTTATGGTGAAAACGAAAAAGGTATGGTCGTTGCTCCCACGAAGTAAAAGCGTAATTCTTGAGGAGGAATACATTATTGATTTTCTTTTCCAGCCACTTTTTAGGCAACTCGGGAAACGACTGGAACAGGTTGTTTCCAATGAGGTCTTCACTATGCTTACCGCTGTGGATTTCCATAAAGCGGTTCCATAACACGATACCCATTTCAGCATCCACCACAAAAACACCAACCTCAAGGCGTTCTACGACGAAATCGAGCAGATATGGTATATCTTTGTTCAGCATTATAAAGATTCCAAAAAGCGGTCCAGCTCTCCGGCAAAATTCTTGAGTTCAGGCTCAGACATCAATATGACGAGATGACATGCAAAACTGCGTTTTTCCAGCTGAAAATTAACCTCGACCAACAGCGCGTGTTGCCAGGAGGCGTCATTTAACTTCATCATTTCCCTGATTGGCACACGATCAGCCAATAGCGACGGCGCAGAAAAACCGATATCAACGCTGACCTGTTTAGCGATGCCGCCAAGACAGGCGCCAACCAGAATATTACTGATGTCGAGCAATATTTCCATTTCGGTCGCATGATCAATATTATCTTCATAGCCCATCAAATCGGCCAGATCGGCACAACGTTGCACACCAAAAAGAACAAGCGCCTCACCGCGAAAACTGCTATGAAAAGCCTGGCGCACTGCCGACACAAGCTCTGAATCCACCATGCGCTGAAGCGCCGGCGCTATTAAGTTTGGTTGAAGAATGAGAATACGTGGAATTGAAAGGGTGACAAACTCATTCAACACTTGAGCAATTACCTCACCCGCTTGCCCCATGCCAATGTTGGCAATTTCCTGCAAGGCCTCTTTCTGATCTTCAGTCAGCATCATTTTACTCCAGCAGTCCGAATTGACGGAGAACCGGCTCTAATTTCTGCATATCGACTGGTTTTTTGATGAAAGCTGCGGCACCCAGTTTTAATACCCGCTCTTGCGCAAGCGGCTGAATGTCTGCCGAAACGACGATCACGATGCAATTGAGCCCCTCGTCACGCACTGCCTCGAGGGTTTGATAGCCGTCCATTTCGGGCATAGTCAAGTCAAGAAACATTAAATCCACTTCGCTCGTCCGGTACGCTGCCATAGCCTCGATACCATTAACAGCCTGGGAAATTTTCGCATCCCAATGGGCGGGAAGCGCCTTGATGAGCATCTTTCTTGCCATCGGCGAATCGTCAACGACGAGAATTGAAATAGCCATTTAGCTGCCTTTATTGAAAATAACTTTGCGGCGATATAGATAGATAATGGTTACAAATACAGTTGCGAAGCCCATGCCAAATTAAAAAACACTTCCACCGCGCTTATTAAAAAGTGTCGCACACATCGAACAGTAAGGAAACCGCTGATTCAAGGTGATTTGTTCAGCGTTTCCCGAGGTTTTCAGCGCATCCATCTTCCATCAGGCAGTCTATGCTAGCAGTTTTTTATCGTATTGTATGCTGACCATGAGCATTTGAAGTGCAGCGACGGATGGCTGATGCTCGCACACAGATTTTTCCTGCCAGTCAGCGTATGGCACAACCTTCGCGTCATATTTTTTGCGCCCTCGCTCCATTTATCCGTTAGAATTCCACACAAATTTCAAAAAAACGCATGAACCATCACTACACCCTGACCATTTCCTGCCCGGATCGCGTGGGAATCATCGCCGCAGTAGCGGGTTTTATCGCACAGCACGGCGGATTCATCGTCGAGGCGAATTACCACACCGAACAGGATCGCTTCTTCATGCGGCAGGAGATACGCGCCGATTCCCTGCCATTCGCTGCGGATGAGTTTTGCCGCCGTTTCGCGCCGCTGGCAGATGAATTTGCCATGAACTGGCAACTTGCCGATTCTGCACAGAACAAGCGACTGGTGATTCTGGTCAGTCGCCAGGATCATTGCCTGGACGACCTGTTGCACCGCTGGCGCACCAAAGAGTTGCGCGTGGACATTCCCTGCGTGATCTCCAACCACGAGGATTTGCGTAGCTTCGTTGAGTGGCACGGCATCCCGTTCATTCATGTGGATATGCAGGACAAGGCCGCCGCATTCGAGCGCATCGCCGCGCTGTTCGAGCAGTATCGCGGTGACACCATGGTGCTGGCGCGCTTCATGCAGATATTGCCGCCGACGCTGTGCCGGCGCTACCCCGGTCGCATCATCAACATTCATCACAGCTTTCTGCCTTCCTTCGTCGGCGCAAAGCCTTATCATCAGGCCTATTTGCGCGGCGTCAAGCTGATAGGCGCAACCTGCCATTTCGTCACCGACGAGCTGGATGCGGGGCCGATCATCGAGCAGGACACGGTGCGCATCGACCACGGCGACACAGTAGACGATCTGGTGCGCTACGGGCGCGATATCGAAAAATCGGTGCTGGCGCGCGGCCTGCGTTATCACGTGGAGGATCGCGTACTGGTATGCGGCAACAAGACTATCGTGTTCAAATGAGCCGCCACAACCATTCTGTATCCAATACGGCTCGCATGCCAATAGCCATTTGGCGTCAGGAGCGCGGATGTCCTGGATGTTCAATACTGTGCTTTTCCCGACCTACAGACTCTTAGTCTTGCGTTATTAAGGTATCCTTGGCTCATTCAATCACGATCCGCCGGCCCGATGTCACCCTCCCCGCATTCTTTTAATTCTTTTGAAAGTACCTCGGAGCAGCAAACCGATCTGCGTGCTATCGGTCGCCTGTTTCCCTATCTGTGGGAATTTCGCGGACGGGTTTTGCTGTCGCTGGCTCTGTTGCTGGGTGCCAAGCTGGCATCAGTGAGCGTACCGCTGGTGCTGAAAAAAATCATAGACTCACTGGACAAGTCTCATACCGGCCTGGTCTTGCCACTGACCCTCATCATCGCTTACGGGATATTGCGTTTTTCCAGCACCACCTTTGCCGATCTGCGCGATGTGGTGTTTGCCAAGGTAACCCAGCGAGCCATGCGCCGCGTAAGCATGGCAGTGTTCGAACATTTGCACGCCTTGTCGTTGCGCTTTCATCTGGAGCGTCAGACGGGCGGAATCACACGTGACATCGAGCGCGGCTCCAAAGCCATCTCCAGTCTGGTGGGATTTTTGCTGTTCCGCATCACGCCCACCGTGCTGGAAATCCTGATGGTGGCAGCCATACTGTTCGTCAAACTGGACTGGGTGTTCGGCATGATTACGCTGGTGACGCTGGCAGCGTATATCGGTTTTACCGTGACCATTACCGACTGGCGCACGCAGTTTGTGCGTCGTGCCAACACGCTGGACTCGGAGGCCTACGGGCGCGCCATCGACAGCCTGCTTAACTATGAAACGGTAAAATATTTTGGCAACGAGCGATATGAGGCAGCACGTTACGACAAAAGTCTGGCGGAATGGGAGCAAGTCGCTTTGCAATCGCAAAGTTCACTCGGGCTTCTGAATGCGGCACAGGCCGGCACGATCGCCATCGGTGTCACACTGATGATCATACGCGCGGCGAACGGCGTGGTTGCCGGCACGCTCACACTGGGCGATCTGGTGATGGTCAACGCGTTCCTGTTGCAAATGTTCCAGCCTCTTGGTTTTCTCGGGGTGATGTACCGCCAGATCAAGCAATCTGTCACCGACGTAGAGCGCATGTTTACCCTGTTGCTGCGCCCGAGGGAAATTGAAGATGCAGCCGATGCAGGCAAACTGTCCGTGCAAGGCGGTGAAGTTACATTCGAACACGTCAACTTTTCCTACAATGCGGACCGTCCCATTCTGCATGATGTGAGCTTCACCATACCGGCCGGTAAAACCGTGGCCGCGGTAGGTGCGAGTGGCGCCGGAAAATCAACGCTGGCCCGTTTGCTGTTTCGCTTTTATGACGTAAATGACGGCAGCATCCGGATCGATGGTCAGGACATACGGCGCGTTACTCAGGAAAGTCTGCGAGCGGCCATCGGCGTCGTGCCACAGGACACGGTGTTATTCAACGACAGCATTTACTACAACATTGCTTATGGCCGCCCCGATGCCACGCGCGAAGAAGTAGTCGCTGCCGCCCGCGCCGCGCATATTTTGAAATTTATCGAGTTGTTACCGCAAGGCTGGGATACGGTGGTGGGCGAAAGAGGCCTTAAACTCTCCGGCGGCGAAAAACAGCGCGTCGCCATCGCGCGCACGTTACTGAAAAATCCGGCCATTCTGATTCTCGACGAAGCGACTTCCGCACTCGATACCAAAACCGAAAAAGCCATCCAGGCCGAACTGCTGGAAATTGCCAAAAGCCGTACCAGCCTCATCATCGCTCACCGTCTGTCCACCGTGGTGGAAGCCGATGAAATACTGGTGATCGACGCAGGTAGCATCGTCGAGCGCGGGCGGCATACAGAATTGCTGGCACAAAACGGTATATACGCACAGATGTGGGCGATACAGCAGCAGGCGGAAGAAGAATAAGCGGTTAAAAAATTTTCGCGCTTGTCCGAGATTACACTCCCGATTCAAAATCCACGGCAAGGGCGGGTTTTCACGGGCTGAAAAAATTGCCTGGGCTAAAAAAAGTCTACACCGGCGTTTTGCCGCGAAATAATGCAAGCCGAATAACTGGCATGCGCTGCCGGCCGAGGTGTAAAACCGGCAGCCAGAAAGTGCGCGGTAGTAAATTAACACGCGCCGCAAGCGGATATTGGCGTGCGTCAGGAACGCACCCATAGCTGGGCGCTGACTGGCTAAATTTTCCTGTTATTAGCCTCTTTAGCCCTTACATCAAACAATAATTGACTGGAGAAAGCGGCACCAACTCGTGCTTATCCCCTATCGAGTCACGCAGATTGATTTCAATCGAGCGGCAAATTGCATTCAGCGCCAGATCGTTCGGTGAATTGCCGAAAGGCTCTTCGATTTCATCACCCAGTGCATCCAGCCCGAAGAAAGTATAAGCGACTATGCCCACAACAAAGGGCGTCATGAAGCCTATCGTATCTACAAGACCAAATGGCAGCAAAAAACAGTACATGTAGGCCGTCCGATGCAGCAGCAGCGTGTAGGAGAAGGGAATAGGGGTGCTTTTAATTCGTTCGCATGAGGCTGCTGCCGAAGTCATTGAACACAGGGTCCTGTCGAGGGCAGCCGCAAGACATCCATCGAGCCGTTTCTCATCCATGCATAAGCGCAGGTCACGGCCCATCTGGTGCATAAGATAATCGGGGATATTGTCTGTTTTACTTATTTGCTGCCATTCGTTTTGTTCGAGTAGCGGTTTGATCTCATTGCTGGCATCGGTATTGCGCAACAGGTGGCGTAGCGCATGAGAGAAGGCGATAGTGCGATAAATCATCCTGACGCGCACATCGTTGAATTTTGCGCCGTCCATAAGTTGTTCCGGGTACGCGATGAGGGTCAGACACTGACGCGAGAAATTTCGGCTTTGTAAAACGATTTCCCCCCACAGCTTGCGACCTTCCCGGTAACGGTCATAGGCTGCATTATTGCGAAAACCGAGAAAAATTGCTAACGGCAAGCCGATTAGCGTAAACGGAATGGCGGTGAGCGTAATTTTCAACCTGAAAAGATCGCCGTGATTCAACGTGACCAAAGTGGCAATGGTGATATTGACTAATAGCACGCCCCAGATTTGATGCAGCACTGAACCGCGAAGAACAAGAAACAACCTCAAACCGGATGGTCTGCCTCGAACTATCATAAATTAACGGCTCTATTTGAAATACGGTGGGTAATCGGATTTCATTTTCCCACAGAGGAAGTAAATCATGTTGATAAAATTTCCGGTATTGCGGCAACCCCTGGCGCGTCTTTTGGCGCAATGCCTCAAGCAACAATCCCCTGCCGGGGCGCGAACTTGGAACATCAACTATCACCACTTTAGCGTCGGCTGTCTTGATAACGCGGCATCCCACAAAAAACAGTGCCACTCAAATGTGCCGTTTCTTATCAATGACGCGTCAGCAGACGGTGAATTTCCGGCACACAAGAACCGCAGTTGGTGCCCGCCTTCAGGCATTTTCCGACCTCTTCGACGCTCTTCAGACTCTGCGTCTGAATGGCGTCCAGGATGGTTGTTTCGCCCACGCTGAAACAGGCGCATACCACACGTCCGGTATTGGCCCCCTTGGGCGCTCTCGCGGCCAGCAAACCCGTCAGGTCAGCGGGCTCAAGCTGCGGCTTGTCAAACAGACTGATGAGCCATTCGCGCTCGGGAAGCCGCTGATCCATTGCTATGAAAAACACCGCTTCCAGGCGTCCGTCTATCAGACAGGCTGCACGGTAACGTCCCATCGCCACATCCAGATACTCGATCCAGTCGCCGTCCTTTTTCAACTCGGCCTCCACCCAACCGCGCCAGTCATCCGGCAAGCTTTCACCGGCAATTTCCTGCCGCCAGCAACCGACTCCCCTGGAACTTGCGCAATAACTGGTATCCGACAACGCCAGACGACTGCGACTTAAGGCGAATCCCTGCCATGCAGGGCGATAGGGCTCGATGCGCACCGGCGTATGCTTGAATTCCGGCTGGCCGGAAATCGGGTCGGTGATGGGCGCCACCAGTGCATCCACTATTGCCGACTTGGCAAACGCCTCGCTCCAGTGCATGGGTGCGAACAGCGAACCTTGTCGCTGATCGCCGCTTACCTGCACCCGCGCCAGCATGGTGCCCAAACGACTGGTCAGGCGCGCCAGTCCGCCGTCCTGAAGTTGACGGGCATCGGATGCATGCACTTGCACGCAAGGCTCAAACTGATGCGCATTCAGGCGGGGTACCAGACCGGTGCGGGTCATGGTATGCCATTGATCGCGGATGCGTCCTGTATTGAGCAGCAGCGGAAAATCGGCATCCACCCGCACAGCAGGCATCCGCGGCGTAACCGCGACCATGCGCGCGCGACCGGTCGGCGTATGGAATTGCCCGTCCCCGAACAGACGCAGCGTGCCATTCGGTGCTGCGGCGTTAACCGGCCACTGTACAGGCTTCAGCGCGTCGTATTGCGCATCGCTCAACTGTGCTAACGCGCTGATGTCAAACGCGCGACCACCGGTATTTTCAAAACCCGACAGGCCTGCGTGCTCGCGAAATATTTGTGCAGGTTTGCTGTAAGGAAACGCTTGAGCAAAACCCATCCGTTGCGCAACCTGGGTGATGATCCACCAGTCAGCGCGCGCCTCCCCGGATGCCGGCATAAAGGCACGCTGGCGCGATATGCAGCGCTCGGAATTAGTCACCGTGCCGTCCTTTTCGCCCCAGCCTGCGGCCGGCAGCAGAATGTCGGCACAAGCCGTGGTATCGGTGTGCTGCACGCAGTCGGACACCACCACCATCTCGCAGGCCTGCAATGCGGCGCGCACCCTGCCTGCATCCGGCAGACTGACCGCCGGATTCGTGCCCATGATCCACACCGCCTTGATTTTCCCAGACTCGACAGCTTGAAACATATCCACGGCCTTGAGGCCCGGCACTTGTGCCATGCGCTCCGCCCCCCAGAATCTCGATACTAAACCAACGCTCGCAGGATCGGAGAAATCCATGTGTGCCGCCAGCTGATTGGCAAGACCCCCAACCTCACGCCCGCCCATCGCATTGGGCTGGCCGGTCACCGAAAAGGGCCCCATGCCGGGGCGGCCTATCCGGCCGGTAGCCAGATGTACGTTAATGATCGCGTTGCCCTTATCCACGCCGCTTGAGGACTGGTTGATGCCTTGTGAAAATATCGTCACCGTGCGCCGGGTGCGCGCAAACAATTGGAAAAATTCAGCCGTTTCGGTCTCGGCAATGCCGCAAAGCTGAGCCACCTTGGGGATGGAGCTTACTTCGCGCGCAGCGGCGAACGCGGCAGCGAACCCTTCCACATGCGCCTCGACAAAGGCAAGATCCAGCGCGTCCTCGCGGCGCAGATGATGCAACAAACCGTTAAACAGATACGCATCGGCGCCGGGCGCAATCGCCAGATGCAAATCTGCGATATCGCAGGTCGCGGTGCGGCGCGGATCGATCACCACAATCCGCATCCCGGGACGCGCCCGCTTTGCTGCGGACAGTCGCTGAAACAGCACCGGATGCGCCCATGCAGTGTTGGAGCCGACTATCACAACCAGATCTGCGATTTCAACATCTTCATAGCTGACCGGTACTGCATCCGCGCCGAAAGCGCGTTTGTGGGCCGCCACTGCCGAGGACATGCAAAGCCTGGAATTGGTGTCGATATTGGCACTGCCGATAAATCCCTTCATCAGCTTGTTGGCGACGTAATAGTCTTCGGTCAGAATTTGCCCGGACACGTAAAAGGCGACCGCATCGGGTCCGTGTTCTTCGATGATATCCAGGAAGCCGCGCGCGACGCGATCCAGTGCAGCATCCCAGGAGACGCGCTGACCGTTCACCTGCGGGTAGCGCAATTTACCCTCATGTCCCAGCGTATCGGCCAGCGCCGAACCCTTGGAACACAGTCGCCCCAAGTTCGCCGGATGCAGCTTGTCGCCGCTTAACTTGAAACTCACGCAAGCGTTCGTTTGCTTGGCTTCGCCCCCCTCGCTGCGCTCTCCCCGCTTGCGGGAGATAACCAGCGACTTGCCCGCTTGCGGGCTTAGTCGAATGGCTAGTTGTTCCATCAGGGTTGAGGTGAGGGAAACGGGCATGGCATGAGTCATCATAGTAGAGGGCATGCCCGTCAGGCCGATGGCCTCCCCTGCATTCAGTTCGACAAGATCGGAA
>JAJXTL010000097.1 GCA_021783855.1 Pseudomonadota bacterium | reverse complement strand
TGAATACCCGTCCACGCAAGTCACTCGGTTTCAAATGTCCGGTAGAACTGTTCATGCCAGACGCTTTTGACTTTAAGCTACATCACGCAGCACTTTTTGCACTTGGTGCTTGAAACCGCCAACCTTAATGCGAGTAAAATGCGACGCGAATGATAAAACTGACAGATGTCCATAATAGCCTGAATTCCTAAAACGAAGACGGCCTGTTTACTGTGAGTGCTCAAAGGGACAATTTGGGGTACGAGTTGTCCACCCGTATCACATTAACGTGCGGAGTTAATGTACACGGATATTTTCCCGGGGAATTCTCATGTCCGTTAACCTATCTCTGCCACATGAATTAGAAACTCATGTTCGACAGCGCGCCGAGTCGGGCATGTACGGCTCGGCAAACAAAGTCATCCGTAAGGCATGGCACTTGTTGGAAGCCTATGAGCAGGTCCAAAACTGCCAAGCTTGACGGCTTGCGCCAGAATATTGACAAGGGTTTGATTGATGCAAAAAATGATCGTGCGAGCAAGCTGACATGAGACACTACGGCACACTATGACACAAATTACACCGCGCGAAATTCCCGAAGCCGCCCTGCAACATTTACTGAAAAGTGGTTGTTCGCCCGCCATGGCGAAAATTTTTGCGGCGCGAGGCATCACGGAACACACGCAACTGGAAACATCCTTTGCCCACCTGCTGCCTTTCGACAATCTGAAGAATGCCCGCGAAATGGCGTGTTTACTTGCGGATGCCATCGCGACACAAAAAAACTGCTGGTCATCGCCGACTATGACTGCGATGGCGCAACAGCCTGTGCGGTGGCGTTGCGCGGCTTGCGCGCCTTCGGCGCTCATGTCGACTTCCTCGTGCCTAACCGTTTTGAGTACGGCTACGGCCTGACCCCGGAGATCGTTCATTTAGCGGCACAATCTAAACCGGATATCCTGCTCACAGTAGATAACGGTATCGCCAGCGTGGAAGGTGTCGCGGAAGCCAACCGACTGGGGATGCAGGTATTGGTCACCGATCATCACCTGCCCGGCGACGCCTTGCCGGATGCGGCCTGTATCGTTAATCCGAATCAGTCCGGATGCAACTTTCCCAGCAAGCATCTGGCGGGCGTGGGGGTGATGTTCTATGTGCTGCTGGCTTTGCGCGCCGAGCTGAAGACCAGAGGTCTATTGACAGACGCACAAGGGAAAAAACTCGTCGAACTGCTCGATCTGGTCGCCCTGGGCACGGTTGCCGATGTCGTCAGACTGGATCAGAACAACCGCATTCTGGTGCAACAGGGTTTGCAACGCATACGCGCGGGCCGTGCCTGTGCCGGTATCAACGCGCTGTTGCAGGTGGCCCAAGGGAGTAAGCAGGCAAGCCGCGTAGCGGATGCTCGCAAAAAATCGCCAACCAAGGTTTCCAGCATGGATCTGGGATTTACCATAGGCCCGCGACTGAATGCAGCGGGACGTCTGGATGACATGAGTCTGGGCATCCACGCCCTGCTGACCGATGACGCGTCCGTCGCCATGCAGATTGCCGGCCAGCTGGACAACCTTAACCGCGAACGGCGCAGCATCGAGACCGAGATGCAGGAGGGTGCGCTTGCTGCGTTGGAAAAAATCGATCATAAGGTGCGTTCCACGCACCATGGTGCGCATAGCACACCCTGCGGATTTAGCTTAGTATTGTTCGACGAGAGCTGGCATCAGGGAGTGATCGGCATACTCGCCTCACGACTCAAAGACAAATTCCACAGGCCGGTGATCGCCTTTGCGCAATCCAATAACGGTGAATTGAAAGGTTCAGGCCGTTCCATCGCGGCCTTGCATCTGCGTGATGCGCTGGATCTGGTCAGCAAACGTCAGCCACAGCTCATCAAAAAATTCGGCGGCCATGCCGCTGCGGCAGGCCTCTCCATCAATGAGTCCGACTTTACTGCATTTGCCGAAGCCTTCGAACAAGTCGCAAGCGAATTGCTCAACCCGAACGACTTATTACAGCGTATCGAAACCGATGGTGCGCTCGATTCAACAGGCATGACGCTTGAAGCTGCCCGTCTTCTGGACGAGCAGGTGTGGGGGCAAGGCTTTCCGGCACCGCAGTTCGACGACGACTTCGAGGTGCTGAATCAGCGCGTGGTCGGCGAGAAACACCTTAAGCTGCGGCTCGCCACAGATGAGGGCAATGAAATCGAGGCTATTCTGTTCGGACACAACGAGCCTTTGCCCGAATATATCCATGCCGTATACAGCCTGAGCATCAATGAATACAATGGCAACCAGACGCTGCAACTCATCATTAAACACTGGGAGTGAAAACACAGGATTGAGGACTCAGGATTGAGAAAAACCCGTTCGCTGTTTTCAACTCAGTCCTCACTCCTCGATCCTAAAACACATGGAAACCGGCTTTCTGCAAGTCAACGGCATCGAGACCTTGCCACAGTTCATCACCAGCCTTGCCATCGGCCTGTTGATGGGACTGGAACGCGAGCGCAATCCGTCGGCCCATGCAGGACTGCGCACCTTCGCACTGGTCGCCGTTTTCGGCACACTGACCGCGCTGCTTTCCACGAAACTCAATTCGCCCTTGCTGCTGATCGCCGGATTGCTGTGCGTAGCCGGCATGATAGTCGCATCCTATCTCAACAAACCCGATGGTGAAAACGATCCCGGCACCACCACCGTGATTGCCTTGCTGCTCTGTTACAGTCTGGGCGCGATGATCTGGTATGGTTACACTCAACTCGCCGTGATGCTGGCCATCGGCGTGACCGCCCTGCTCTATTTCAAACCCGAACTGCGAGGCTTCTCGCAAAAACTGACGCGCCGGGATCTGGTCGCCGTCCTCCAGTTTTCTGTGCTGACCTTCATCGTGCTGCCCATATTGCCCGATCAGAATTATGGCCCTTATCAGGCAGTCAACCCCCACCAGGCCTGGCTAATGGTAGTGCTGATTTCCGGCATCGGCCTGGCGGGTTACACCGCCCTGCATGTGGCAGGAACGCGTTATGGCGCGCTGTTTCTGGGTATTTTCGGCGGCCTGGCTTCCAGCACCGCCACCACCATGATTTACGCCAAACACAGCAAGACCGACCAGACCATGCGTAACCTTGCCGCCTCGGTGATCGTGATTGCCGGCCTGGTGGTGATTGTGCGCCTGATGGCGGTCAGCACTGTGGTCGCACATGGCGTTTTGCCCAGACTTTTACCAATACTGGGCAGCGGCCTGGTGTCAGGCTTGCTGGTCGCCCTGTACAACTGGCGCAAGATGAACCGTGGAACCGAGCTCTATGTTCCAGAGACGCGCAATCCTGCCGAATTGCACACCGCCATCGGCTTTGGCTTGCTGTATGTCGCCGTATTGCTAGGTTCGGCCTGGATGAAGGATATCGCTGGCAGTCACGGCTTGTACGCCGTAGCCCTGATATCCGGACTGACCGATGTGGATGCCATCACCCTGTCCAGCCTGCGCCTGTTCAATCTCGGTCAGTTAAACCAACAACAAACCGTCACGTCCATCACCATCGCCTTCCTCTCCAACCTCACCTTTAAATTCGGTCTGGTAATCTTTTTTGGAGGGAAAAGCCTCGCAAAACCGGTCTCCATCGGCTTTCTGGCGATTGCTGCCGGGGTGCTGGCAGGCTTGTTTGCGCTATAATCGTGTTCTTTTCAGCACGCACCCGCTCAGGACAAAATTCATGGAAGCCGAACAACTAAACTCAATCAACAATCAACTGCAAGACCTGGCCTTGCGCAGCGCCGAATTACGGAGGTATCTTTGACTACGATACCAAACAGGAACGCCTGACCGAAGTCTGCGAACTCGCCGAGGACCCGGCCATCTGGCAGGATGCCAAACGCGCGCAGGAACTGGGACGTGAGCGCAAGATGCTCGAAGGTGTAGTGCTGGGTCTGTCAAAAATCCAGCAGGACTTATCTGACGCCACTGAGCTGTTTGAAATGTCGCAGGCGGAAAATGACGAAGAGTCACTGGAGAGCACCGCTGCGGATATTCAGGATATCGAGCGTTGTGTGGCCGAGATGGAATTTCGCCGCATGTTCAACCACCCGATGGACCCGAACAGCTGCTTCATCGACATTCAGGCAGGCTCAGGCGGCACAGAGGCGCAGGACTGGGCCTCCATGCTGATGCGCATGTATCTGCGCTACGCCGAGCGTAAAGGTTTCCAGGTGGAAATACTGGAACAATCCGACGGTGAAGTCGCCGGCATCAAGGGCGCCTCGATCAAGGTGATCGGCGAATACGCCTTCGGACACCTGCGCACCGAGACCGGCGTGCATCGCCTGGTACGCAAATCGCCGTTCGATTCGGGCAACCGTCGCCATACCTCGTTTTCCAGCGTGTTCGTCTATCCGGAAGTGGATGACTCGATCGAGATCGACATCAACCCGGCCGACCTGCGCGTAGATACCTACCGCGCATCGGGTGCCGGCGGTCAGCATATCAACAAAACCGATTCTGCGGTGCGTATCACCCATATCCCGACCAATATCGTCGTACAGTGCCAGAGCGACCGCTCGCAACACCGCAACCGTGCAGAGGCAATGGCGATGTTGAAATCGCGCATGTACGAGGAGGAGTTGCGCAAACGCAATGCGGAGAAACAGGCGATGGAAGACGGCAAGACAGACATCGGCTGGGGGCACCAGATCCGTTCCTACGTACTGGATCAGTCGCGCATCAAGGATTTGCGCACCAATTACGAGGTCGGCAACACCCAGGGCGTGCTGGATGGCGATCTGGATGACTTCATCTCGGCCAGCCTGAAACAGGGCGTTTAACGATCATAGCTATTGTATGAAACCAGCTATGCCCATTTCATCTCGCCTACCTCTCTCCCGCCAGCGGGCGAGAGAGGTACTATCTCGCATACGAGTCTCCCGTTAAATCATGTCTGAGCTAAACTCACTGGCTGAATTTTTCGCACCAGGCATTATTCCTGAGGACGTTCCGCAGTTTTTCCCTCTGTATGCCGCAAAACCGCTGATCGGCGCGATGATCGCGCTGTTTCGCGGGGGTGATGAGGAAGTGCTGGTGCGTCTGGTGGTGTTGCGCGAGATCGGCTTGCGTGCCGATGCACCGGACTGGTCGCCACGCGAGCTCGAATCTCATTTCTCCTTCTTCGCCACTGCCAAGCTGAACACGGTGCTTAGCCGCCTGCGCGAACATGAACTGCTACTGTGGAATACCGAACAGCGCATCTATCGTCTGTCCAGTGCCGGACGCATGGTACTAGCGGCACTCTCCAATCTGCTCTCATTCAGCACCGAACAGGATGGTGAGCTAGGCTTCTATGCCGCACAAATCGCAGCCGGCTCATCTGTCGGCAAACTTTCTCCCGAAGCACTGGCGCACCTGCTGGCACGGCTTGCCGAGTTGGAGAGCGAATTCGAACAGGCGATCACCTCAGGTTCGGAATTCCGCCTGCGTTCCGCGCAAAACAAGCTTGAATCAGTGCAACAGTGGATGAATAAGGCCAACGAGGTGATGAAAAATCTGGGCGCGGATGGATTCCCGGATGATGCAAGTTGGCGACTGGCGCAGGAAATCGGTAACCGCCAGTCACGCCTAAGCCGCATGTCGTCCATTTTCCAGCGCGAACTCGCCTCCATCGCACGCCAGCAGGTACATCTGTCTCAAGGCGGGCTGTCCTCTTCAGAACTGGCATCCTGGCTAAAAAATCGCACACTGGATGAACTGGTCGCATTAGCCGATAACCAGCTCGCCGTCACGCCCGAAACGGTTTTCGTACTGCCCGATGTCATGATGGATAACACCGAAGAATTCTTCGAACGCGAACAGCCGAACCGGCGCGTCTCCATCCTGCCCAAGCGCGCCGAAATCGAATACATACGCAACATGCCGGTCGAGCCTCCCCCTCAACTAGCCGCCCTCACCCGCATGCTGAAAGGGTTACAGGAAACAATCTCGGCAACCGATGCGGTAGTGGGCGGTGATTTCAGCGTTGCGTCCTATCGCCTTTCCTTACTGACCTTTATCGGAGAACAGAATGTGGATCCCGAACTGGCGCCGCTTGCGGCATTACCGCTGACACTGCACTGGGGAGATGAGCTGAATGAGGTACATCGCAACGACGTCGCCTGCTTGAGTTACGGCGAAATTATCCCTAACAAGGAAATAACGAATGAATAACGATCTTGCCGCGCGTCTGATCGCGCGCTTGCTGGCGCAGCGCTTTTTACCACGCGAAGATGCCGAAGTGCGCCGTTTGCTGGTAGACAGCAGTTTCCGCAACGAAGTGGAACAACGTCTTGCCGGTTGCGGGCTGCGTCTGCTGGCCCAACCTTTTGCCTTTCACGTCGGCATCGCCCTGTTGCGTGAAACCGAAGGTGCTGTGTTCGAACAGAATGACACCTGGCAGGCGAGTAATATCGGACTGCCCAAGGATGCCGTAGCGCTGCTTGTGATCCTGTGGGCGTTGATCATCCTGCCCAAGCGCGAACGCCAGCTCTCCAGCGAATCAGCACAGCAGGAGACGCAAAGCGAGCTGTTTGAAACCGTTAAACTCACGCCGCTGGCGCATGACGCCTCGCGCGGCATTGCGGTAAATGTATTACTGGAAGATTACGGCAAGTTGCTCGGCAGCCGTGTGCGCATCCAGCAGTTCGCGCTGCCTCAATTGTCACGACTGGGATTCATCGAACTGCGCAACAAGGTCATCCACGAAGGCCCGCTACTGGACCTGGCATTCGACTATGCCGAAATGGCACCGCGCATTTTACAGGGTGCTCTGGCTGATCTGTTAAGGCAGCGCGGTGTGCTGACCAATGTTCCTACAACTGAGGAGGCTGAATAATGTTTCGCCTGCTGGAACTTGAAACCGTACACTGGGACTACTGGCAGCGCTTCAAACTGCCGCTGGACGCCTCCATCATCACCATCGTAGGACCCAACGGCTCCGGCAAGACCACGTTGCTTGATGCGCTGCGCACGCTGCTGGCACTCGACTGCTCAAAGAAGCGCGACTACAAACGCTATGTCAGGCGCAACGGTGAGGATTTCTGCTGGCTGCGCGGCGTGGTGGATAACCAGCGCCCGGTGGGCTCAAGCCGCCGCCCGTTCAGCATCCCCTATCAGGACGACAAAATCACGCTAGCTTGTCGCATTGACAAGAAGGGTGGTGACTGGGTACGCAAATACTGGGTCGCAGAAGGCGAAGTCGCTTTGGAGGACATCGAGCAACAGGGGCAGGAATTCGGCGTGCGCGATTATCAGCGCCTGCTGCACAGCGCCGGCCTGTCACCCGCCATCGCCCGTGTGCTGTCGCTGGAGCAGGGACAGACCGACAAGCTATGCGAACTGTCGCCCCGCGAATTACTCGATCTGGTTTTTCAGGTATTCGGTGACAAGGAAGTGCTGGAGCGTTACCAGGAGGCGCGCCACCATCAGGAACACACCTCGCGCGAACTGGATGCGGTGCAAAATCAGCTCGAAGCGCTGGGTAACAGCCTGGAGCGCTACGAACAGAAGGTGAACCGCTATCTGGAATGGCACAGACTGAATGAGGAATCCACGCAGCTGATCGCTGAAACACGCCCACGCCTGGAATTCTTTTTACTTAAAAAAGAAACACTTGCAGCCGCCAACACGCTGCACGCCCTGCGCCGCGACTGGCACGGAAAACGCGTTGAAAAACAAAATGTTGCGCTTGATGTTCAGGTGCAGCAGCAAACCTTGCAAAGCGCCGAATTGCGCCGTCAGGCTGCCATTGACAACGAACAGACGCAGCAACGCGCGCTGAATGTACTGAGCCGTGAACTTGGTGGCTATGAAGCGGTCGTTAAACAGCATGACCGTTTGTTGCAGCAGGCAGCTGACAGTGCGGATGGCAAGGTGGCAGATGCGCGCGAACTGGAACGCGTCGAAGCCGAACGCGCCAACCTGCTGGTGAAGATCGCAACACTCGAACAACAGCAACGCCAGCTCGACGAAACGCTGGAGAATCTCTCAGCAGGCCGCCGCAGCGATCCGGCCGATGTCGCGGCCTTCCGCCATGCGCTCTCCAGCGCCGGCATCAATCACGATACGCTTACCGATCTGGTGGAAATCACCGACTCCGACTGGCAGGCGGCCGTTGAAGCCGTGCTTGCACCCTTCGCGCATATCGTTCTGCTAGCAAAGGATCGCGATGCAGAAACTGCGATGGCGCTGGGTGAGACGCTGAGTTACCGCCATTTTATCGTGCCCGAGCTAAGCTCTCCGGGTCTTGCACCGCAAGGCTCGCTGCTGGAAGTGGTGCGCTTCACCAAAGCCGTACCGGACTGGTTGCTCAGACTGCTTGAGCGCATCCGCCGCGTTGAAGACGCGAGTGCCGGGGCAAAACTGCCGCGCGGCGAGGATTGGATCACCCGCAAGGGCTATCTGCGCGAGAGACGCGGCGGGCGATATGCAGCACCCGAGCAAGCGCGCTTCGGTCGCGGGCGGCTTGAATCGCTGCGCGAGGCACGGGCTAGCCTTGAAAAATCGCTCGAGCCATTGCGCCGTCAACGCGATGCACTGACCTCGCGTCTCCGCAATCTGCAAGCGCAATTGGCCGGTGTGAGTGCCGGCGCGCAACTGGCCTCCCGCGCGGCTGAATTTGCTGAGGCGCGTCAGCAATACGATGAGCTGATTGTCAAACGCCGCGATAACGGGGTTTATCAGGCACAACAGGACCGCGAACAGGCCGAAACCAACGTAAAAAATGCAGAAATCGAACTGTTCAAGCTGCAAAAAAGACTGGAACAACTCTCAAGGGAAATTGCCGACAGACAAAACCGCAGCGCACGCGACGAGCAGGTCAAACGATTGCTGCGCCTGCGTCACGACAAAAAACGCATGCCGGCATCATGGCTGGATGCGATGGCGAATCAGCAAATAGCGGAACGTTGGCGTGATACGACCAGCATAGAGCGGCGAGTCGAGGAAATAGGCAGGCGCTTCTCGGAAGAATCATGGGAAACCGATGCCAGCGTGGTGACTCTGCGCGACAAAATTCGCGACGATTATGCACGTCAGGAAACAGACCTGTCCCATCGCCGCCAAGATAACGAAGTCGCGCGTACCCAGACCGATGCGGCAAGAGAACAATACGTCGCCGTATTACGCTACACCGTCAACCGTTATGTGAAAAATCTTAAAATGCTGGGCGAAATGGCCGGAATCCGGGTTGAGCACGAACCGGTAATGCTGGCGGGTGACGATGTCACGCTGTCTCAGGCGGGACTGGCCGTGCGCTTCGATTTCGACGAGAAGGGATTCATGGGCATGAACGACGGCGATGCATCTGGCGGCCAGCAGGTGATGAAGTCACTGGTGCTGCTGGTCGGTCTGATGATGGAAGAATCGCGCCCCGGCGGCTTCGTTTTCATCGACGAACCATTCGCGCATCTGGACATTGTCAACATTGAACGCGTCGCCTCTTTCCTCAAGGCGACACGCGCGCAATACCTGCTTACCACGCCGGTGACTCACAACGTCAATGTATTCGATCCATCCATGCTGACGCTGGTTACTTCCAAGAAGCGGGCAGGTGAAACATGGGCACCACGCATCGTGGTGATGGTGCGTGAGCGCGACTGATACCGTTCTGATCGAGCCACTCGACGAGCGTGCGCTATGCAAACGCCGGCGTCGTCTCCGGCCTGAAGCGGCCCTTAATCTGGAACTGATCCCGGCCGAATGGCGCGAACTGCTGACCCGATGGGTCAAACGCGGCGGCAATAGCCGCTGGGAAACACTGCTAAAGGATGCCGGAAAAACTAATCTGGTATTGACCCAAACCCTGCTTGAATGGTTAGTGCGTCAAGGCTGGGCCATCATCATCGAGGAACGCAAACACGGCGACTGGTGGCCGGTCACGCTGGAATTACGCAATCTGCCGCAACTGCGCGCCGCATTGGGAATCAACGATAAGGAACAGGATGCGCTGCGCTGGCTGAGTGTGCGGATACAGTTACAGTCGCAATGTAGCGAGTCTCTCGCCCCTGCCCTGAACGCGCTGGAAGAACTCCCCATACCGCGCGCCCTGGCACGCACTGATCTGATTTTCGCCTTGCAGCGCTGGCAGGATACACAGCAAAGCGGAACTCGCCGGGATTTTGCACTGTCCGCCCGCGACGACACCAAGGGCATCAGCGAATCAGAATGGAACTGGCTGGAACAGAACGTAGATATGGCGGAATTCCGCATAGAGCGGCATACACCCTTGCTGCTGATCGCCGCATCGCTGACCCTGACCCTGCCCAACGGTCAACTCGATCTGGCCAGTTGTGCGGATTTCGCCGCCCTGACTCCCGCCACAGTGCAAGGCATCAGCACCATTTCAGGCAAGGTCAGCCACTGGCAACTGGTCGAAAATCGCACCAGCTTCGAGCGTGTTGCCCGTAATCGCGCCCCGGATGTAGCTGTGATCTGGTTGCCGGGTTATCCTCCAGGCTGGTGGTGCAATGCCGTCAGACAATTGCTGAAACTCAGCCCAGCCCCGGCACAGGTCGCCTGCGACCCAGATCCTGCCGGAATCAATATTACCCTCAAAGCCGCCGAAGTCTGGAAGGAACAACAAATAAACTGGCAGCCGTGGAAAATGTCGGCAACAGATCTGTCTGGCCTGCGTGTGCGCAAACCGCTCACCGAAACTGATCGCCTCCAGCTTATTGCCCTGCAAAAGTCCACCGTCCTGCCCGCCCGACTGGCTGAACTGGCAGCATGGATGCTGGAACACAACGAAAAAGGCGAACAGGAAGGGTATATTTGAACTTTATCAGCACTCACAGCACCTATTTTTATGCCCGGCGCATACCGTAGTTCCTAAACGAATTTGTCGGAAATATTGCTCTCGTGCTATTCTCGGCTACTTTTAACAGATTGAATATACATGTCCGTTTCCATCAAAACCCCTCAGGAAATCGAGAAAATGCGCGTCGCCGGCCGACTGACCAGCGAAGTGCTCGATTACATCGGCCCTTTCGTC
>JAJXTL010000096.1 GCA_021783855.1 Pseudomonadota bacterium | reverse complement strand
GGCTTAGTCGATTGGCTAGTTGTTTCACCAGAGGGTTTGGGTGAGGGAACCGACCGGCGCAAGCACTTTCATGCTCAGGGGTGGAGCTTGCGCCATGTCGGTTAACGCGGTGCGATTTTGCCGTTACTGTCGGACAGGATGATTTCCACACGGCGATTCAATTGACGATTTGCCGTGGTATCGTTGCTGGCAACAGGATATTCCTCGCCGTAACCGCGCGTGCTGATGCGATCATTGCTGATTCCCATATCGGTCAAGGCGCTGCGCACTGCATTTGCACGTTGTTCGGACAGTGTCTGATTGTGGTCGGCGCTGCCGGTGCTGTCGGTATATCCCTCGATCAATACCTTGTTTTTCGGGTATTGTTTGAGGAAGTCGGCCAGCTTTTGCACGTTGTGCATCCCGCCCGATTCCAGTTGTGCCTTATCGGTACGGAACAATACGTCACCGAGTGTGATGACCATGCCGCGCTCCGTTTTCTTGGCGTTGAGCTCCTGGAGTTGCTGTTCCTGTTTGGCTATGAGAGCCTGATCGCGCTGCGCATTGGCATCGGCGGCCGCCAGATCGGTTGCCTGCTGGTCGGCAACTTCGTTGACCATCGCTACCTGTTGTTTTGCCTGGTCGGCCTCAGCCGTTCTTGCCTGAAGGCGAACTTCGTTGCGTTTTGCGGCCGAATTGGTCACTGCCAGTTCGGCTGTTTTTTGCCGGGCAGTTTCCTGAGCGATGCTCACTTTCTGGTTGGCGATATAAGCCAGATGATCGACGGTGGCCAGGCTTTGGCCTTTGCTCAAAGCCGTGTCTGCGGCGCTCAGTGAGTCGCCCGCCTCTTTCAGTTCAAGCGCGGCCAGATTTGTCACCTGGGGATTGCTGCGTGCATCGTTGTAATTGCTATGCGCCGCTGTCAGCTGTGTGTTTTGCGGCGGCGTGGTGGCGCAGCCGGAGAGTACGGCGACAGCGATCAGTGCCAGAGGGAAATATCTATTTTTTTGCATGATGAACTCCATTGTGAATTATTTGCTCGTCGGGAAAATCTTTAACGTGAAACTCGCAGCGATTCGCTCGTTCCCTCTTCCTTCGGTTTTATTGCGGACTATTGGCGTTACGGTCGAGTTCTTTTTTCAGCACCTGATCGCTTTGCTGTAATGCATCCGCCGCTTTTTGTGCCTTGCCGGCGCGTGCAGCTGCGGCAGCTAACTGTGCATCGACCTGTGCTTCTTCCGCCATTTGGCGGGCCAGACCGTAATTTTTTGTGCCCATTGCATGCTCGGCGCTATCCATTTTGTCCATCGCGGACTTGAGTTGAACGGGTGCATAATCATTGCCGCCAGCGCTGCTGGCACTGTTGATGGCTGAACGGGACAGGGCCATCTGTTCGGTGGGTGCCGGAATAGTCGGCGCGCTTGCGCAACCGGCCATAAAGATCGCGGCTGCCACGGATACGCCGATCAGTTGATATGATTTGAAGCTGTCAGTTTTTTTCATTATCTTTTCCATCCCTTAAGTTATACGTCGAATAATGTATTTTTTCGATTGCAGTGATTTCCACTACGCCGAACAGCAGTCAACATGTAAGCGCACCGAGGTGCGTGGAACGCACCTTACGCCTGCTTGGAATAGATGCCGTTCATGCTTCTGAGGTGCCAATAATGAAGTGCGCAGGATGAGAGGTCTGTGCGGTGTCGTACATAGCATCAGATATGTTTCTATGGTCTCCGATGGAGGTGCGGGAAGCAGCTTGCGGATGAACAATGGTGTATGAAATCCCCCGGAAAAACCGGGGGGTATTTGCTGACGATGGAACGAGCTGCTGCTGAAAAACTGCTAGGTAAACGCTGAATTATTGTCATTTCGAGCAAAGCGATAAATATAACTGATTGATTTATAAAGATTCCTAAGGAGCCTGCCCTGAGCGAAGTCGAAGGGTTCGGAATGACAAAGGAGAATAAATCAGTGCTACCCTAGGAAACCGCTGACTTATTCGTCTTCCCCGCAAAGCGGGGTAAGCAGGCAAGCCGCGAAACGGCTGCTCGCAAAGCGGGGAACCAGTGCCTT
This sequence comes from Pseudomonadota bacterium, assembly GCA_021783855.1. Next base: position 9,015 of record JAJXTL010000096.1, on the reverse strand, counting down.
TGTTTCACTGGGTTCCCGCCTACGCGGGAACGACAAAACAGAATAAATCAGCGGTTCCCTAGCTTGCCTCTATTCTAAGCTTACTTCTGAGCGGGCATCTTGCCCTTGAGATCCAGCACGATACGACGGTTGGGTTGCAGGCATGCAATCAGCGCCTTGTTCTTGCGGTTGGCTTTCCCCTTGATGTTGTCGCAGCTAACGACAGGATCGGCTTTACCTTTTGCAGCGGTTTCAATGCGGTTGCCATCGACCCCTTGTTCGACCAGGTAGACCTTAACTGCATCTGCACGGCGTTGCGAGAGTTTCATGTTGTATTCCTCGCTGCCGATCCGGTCGGCGTAGCCGGTTATCACGACCACGTCATCCTTGGTATATTCCTTCATTTTGTCAACGACCTCATCGTTCATTTTCTGCTTGCCGTGTTCGCTCAGCTCCGATTTGTTATAGGCAAACAGGGCTTCGGTCTGCAGGGTGTAAGGGACAAAAACGGTTTTTGTCGGGACAACAGGTGGCGGCGCAGGCGGAGTGGCGTCCGCTATGATAGGCGCAGGTTTTTTAGCGACCGGGTCGCATTCCTCAATTGCCATTGCCGGTGTCCAGAAACCGGTGTGCCAGCATAGGCCGCTGCTGCTCCTGACGATATTGCCGCGGCCATCGGTCAGATAGCCATTCTTGGTTGTTTCGTCAGCGCTGGCAATGTTGGCCATAGCCAGAGCGGCCAGGGCAAACGCATTAAGAAACATGGTGGGTGATGTTTTCATGAGATTTTCCTTTAGTCGTTTGAAATAATAGTCCGGCTCACAACGGGCCGCCGGTGTTGTAATCTAGTTGCGTGTTACATGGTTGTTTTCAATACGCACACGGTCTCCGACGCGCAAGTCGGAAATGCCCTGCGTCACGGTCTGATACCCGCCACGCTCAAGCCGTATTTGTATCCGATAAGCATCCTGCTGCCGGTTTTGCTTTTCTACCTGATGACCGACCACCGCGCCGCCTACCACGCCGGCGACAGTTGCAACATCTTTGCCGCTCCCGCCTCCGACCTGATTGCCCAGCACACCGCCTACGATGCCGCCGATGACCGTTCCGGCGCCGATTTGATCGTTGTTTCCGCGTATGATTTCAATGTTGTCGATCACGCCGTAAGTCACTCTGGAAGGCGCATCGTAAGAAGATACGGGGCGGGAATCGGTATTCGCACAACCGCTCAGCAGACTTGCTGCGACTAATGAAATGGCTAAAACCAAATTATTGTTTTTCATAAATCCTCCTGTGTGACTTGTTGAAGCTTGCCGGCGATGTTTGCGAAAAACGGGATGCCGGAATTCAACTTGTAATATCAGACGGACGATAGAATCATCAGCCGATAATCCTGAGCAAGATCATCACAATCGCGATTATCAGCAGGATGTGTATGAAACCGCCCATGGTGTTAGAGGTAACCAGTCCTAGCAGCCACAGGATGATCATGACGACGGCAATGGTATAAAGCATTATATAGCTCCTTTTTTAAGATATTGGCATGCAGTTGCACCGTCGAGCTGGGTGTGGCCGCTGCCTGAAACGTTATTTTTTGATTGTGTTGCCGATGACGCCGCCGACTGCAGCTCCGCCCACCGTGCCGGCTGCGCTGCCGCCGGTCAGGATGGAGCCGCCCACCGCACCGACGCCGGCGCCGATTGCGGTGTTTTTATCCCGCTGCGACATGCCGGCACAGCCGCTTAAGATGCACAGTGCGGTTAATGTTGCCGCGTTCATGGTTAACATTTGTATTGTGTTCATTTTGATTACCTCCGTGTTATGTCAGTCATTCGGCGCCACGGGTGTTGCTGCCCGGTGGCTTATTTACTGTATTGCACCTTCGCCTTGTTTACACAAAGATCACGGGCGTCGCCGGCCAGGGCATCGCATTTTTCTTTTGCCACTGCATAATCTGCGTCACTTTTGTCGGCTGCGGCATCATGACGTGCTTCCTCGCTTTTTTCCTTCGCCTTCATGTGTGCATCGATGGTCTTTTCGTTGCCGGTTGCGATGGCTTCCGCGGTTTTTAACTGAGATTTGGCATCCGATTTGGCACGCACCAGAGCGGCTTCCGCTTCTTTTTTACAGACATCTTTGACATTGCCGGCTTTGTCATCGCATTTTTCATGAGCAACGTCGTAATCTGCTTTTGCCTTGGCAACGCTGGCGTCGTAGTCCGCCTCTTTAGAAGGTTTGTAGCGAGCTTCGAGTTGGGCTTTCGCGACCTTTTCATGGCCTTTTGCCACAGCCATACAGATATCGCGGGCATTGCCGGCGAATGAGTCACAGCTTGCTTTGGCGGACTTGTACTCCGATTCAATGGCTTTATCGGCTGCTTTGTATTCGCTCTTGGACATATTTTGCGCCATCGCGCCGACGCTGAATGCGAGGCTGCTTATCGCCAGGATCGAACTGATATATTGCTTGTTCATTATTTTTTCCTTACTTGTGTCCGGTTGGTAACGCCGGTCGGCAGCTTCAGGCGGGATGCCATCCGGTTTGCCCGTTCTTCGCGAACCGGATGCGCCGCTCAACTGTGCCTATCATTATCTTTTGCCGGGGTTTCCTCTGTGCGCTAGTGCACATAGCACGCACAGCTTCATATCGCCCCGCTTAACGTGAAACTCGCGTAGCGATTCGTTTGCCTCCTCTCCCTCCGGGAGAGGAGAACGTAGCGAGGAGCAGAGGTGAGGGAGAGCGCAGCGAGGGTGCCCGGGCATGGCGAGATTCATCATAGGGGGTGGCATCTTCGTCATGCCCGTAAGTCAATGCCTGGTAGTTTCTTCAGGCGGTCTTTTTCATCAATGACAGAGATTTTTCGACAAAAAATTCCTTATGTGCGACAGCGTACAGAGCGTCATGGGCAAAAATGGGATAAAGGCGGCGTATGTGTTAAATCACTTTGGTTCTGTTTGATTTCGGGCCGGTGAAGGTTTACGTAGTCGTGAAACATGCAGGCGGTAAGTGTTGCGTAGCAGCAATGGATCGGTGGATTGCGCCGATGCTTTTCAGGATCAAATAAAAGGGGAACGAAATGAACAAATTTGCGAGCGTTACCAGACCACTGATGTGGTTCATGGCATTATTGTTTGCTGCTTTGGCGGCAGGATGCGGAGGAGGCGGAGGAGGCGGATCCGCAATTTTGGGTAGCGGTGGTGCCGGAATCCCGCCCACGGTGACTGCGGTCGTCCCGCTTGCTAATACCACCGGCGTGGCCATCAACTTAAAAAAAATCACTGCCGCCTTCAGTAAGGCGATGGATCCCGCCACGCTTACCAACGCAAGCTTTACGCTGGCATGCCCGGCCGCAACGCCGATAACAGGAGGCGTAGTTACTTATGTGGCAGCAGGCAATGTGGCAACGCTTACGCTTCCGGCTGCTAATCTTCCGGTCAGTACCATCTGTACTGCCACGATTACGACGGCCGCCAAGGACACGACAGGCATGGCACTGGCCAGTAACTTTATCTGGACTTTTACAACGGGTGCAACGCCAGACACAACGCGGCCCACCGTGACGCTCACCGTGCCTGCTAATCTTGCTCCAAGCGCGCTGACCAACACGGCCATTACCGCAGTCTTTTCCAAGGATATGGATCCTACAACGATCACCGCAACCAGCTTTACGCTGACAGGGCCTGGCGGAGTTGCCGTAACAGGTGCCGCGATTCCCGTAACTTACTCAGTCGGCAGCAGAACCGCGACCTTTACGCCTGCCGCAGCGCTTGCGGCCGGCACGACCTATACCGCCACGATCAAAGGAACCGGTGCAGCCCCGGCCGCAGATCTGTTCGGCAATGTGCTGGCCGGCAATCCGGCCTTGCCGCTCGTGGCAAACGATTATATGTGGACCTTTACCACCGTAGCCCCGGTCGCGACATCGCCTGTCTCGGTATTGTCCACCAACCCTGTTAATGCCGCCACTGCGTGTAGCAACAGCAGCATCAACGCGACCTTCAGCATACCTTCCGGTTTGCGGATGGATCCTGCAACGGTCACCACGGGAACCTTTACCGTGATGGATACCACTACATCGACTGCCGTTACAGCAGCATCGGTGGCTCTTGATACCGCTACAGGCACCATTGCGACCTTTACGCCGTTAAGTTCACTCACTGCAGGTCATGGCTATGCGGTCACGATTGTAGGCGGTGCCGCCGGCGTCAAGGATCTGGCCATCCCGGCCAATACAATGACAAGTAACAAGATATGGAACTTTACCGCAGGGCCTAATACAGCGAGTTGTCCGGCGCCGGAACCCCTTGGAGCAGCCGCCCCTTTCGGTTATTTTAGCGGCACCGGGTTGACCAACCAAGGGGACGATCCCTACTCCAGAATCACCGGAGACGCTGGCACCACAGGTGCTGCTACGTCGATTACCGGACTCCACGATTCAGTACCTGTTTCATATACGGAAACATGTCCGAGCCAGGGTACAGCAGCGGGTTGCGGATTAGTGACCGGGATAATCTACTCATCTGGCGCGACCGCAACTGCGGCAGCTTCCGCTGCGTTGACCGCGTATAACAACCTGTCGCCAGCCGGTCGGACTGGAGGTCTGGATGTCACAACGAACAGTCTGGTTGGCGCAGGAGGCTCGCCCGGCGAACTGGGCGGACGAACCCTGGCCCCCGGTGTTTATTTTTCTGCGCCAGGATCATACGCAATAACAGCTGGGGATCTTACTCTCGACGCACAGGGCAACGCCAATGCGGTATGGGTGTTCCAGGCTAATACCTCGCTCACTGTGAGTTCTCCTACCGGACCGCTGCTAACCGTGGCCCGTACGGTTAATCTAATCAATGGCGCTCAGGCCAAGAATGTCTTTTGGTACGTCGGGTCTTCCGCGACCATTAACACCGGATCCAATATGGTGGGAAATATCCTTTCAAGTACAGCGACCACGTTCGGTACCAGCGATACTCGTAACCCACCCCCTGTTGGCGGCATAACGACGCTGAACGGCAGAGCGATTGCCCTGAATGCCGGTGCGACCATGGTGAACACACACATTATCGTGCCTGCCCCGTAGGGTTTGAGGCAGGTCGGCAGCATTGCCGACCTGCCTAATCAATATCAAAGTCAGGTTGCCGAAAAACGCACCGTAACTTTTGGAGAAAATCATGAAATTTGCTAGAAAAACAGGGACGCTGAGTCTGGCCGTGCTCGCTGCGATCGTCAGTCCATTTGCAGTTGCGGACGATGCCGGCTGGTACGGCGGGGCCAATGTCGGCCAGTCCAGGGCGAAAATAGACGATCCGAGGATCGCCGCACAGTTGTTGGGAGCCGGTCTTACGACGACTTCAATGGTTGATAACAGCCGTGACACCGGCTATAAGCTTTTTGGCGGGTACCGGGTCAACAAAAACTTTGCCCTTGAAGGCGGCTATTTCAATCTGGGACAGTTCGGTTATACGACCACGACCAGCCCGCTGGGAAGACTGAACGGGAATATCAAGCTCCAGGGGGTGAATCTCGACGCAGTCGGTATGCTGCCTCTCAGTGAGAAGTTTTCAGCGTTTGGCAGGGTCGGATTGAATTACGCGCAAGCAAGGGATAATTTCACCAGCAGCGGATTTGTTACTGTGCCCAATCCGAATCCCAGCAAGAGTCAATTGAACTACAAATTCGGCGCCGGAGTTCAGTACGACTTCACTCAAGCTCTCGGTATGCGTCTCGAAGCGGAGCGTTACCGGATCAACGATGCCGTCGGCAATATGGGCGACATCGACCTTGTATCGCTCGGCCTGGTCTATCGCTTCGGCATGGAAAAGCCGGCGCCCGCTCCGCGCGTGGCAGAGCCTGCCCCGGTGGTCGCAGCGCCTGTGCCGGTGGTCGCAGCGCCTCCGCCGCCTGTTCACAGGAAGGTCGTTTTCGCTGCCGATTCTTCGGCAGATTCGCTGTTTGATTTCGGTAAGGCGGATATAAAACCCACCGGTAAGCAGGCGCTGGATAAGTTTTCTACAGACCTTGCCGGTGCTGACTTTGCGGTCATCACGGTAACGGGTCACACCGACCGGATTGGTAAGCATGACTACAACATGAAGCTGTCCCAGCGCCGCGCCGAAGCGGTCAAGGCTTACCTGGTTGAGTCCGCAGGTATTCCCGCCGACAAGATCGAGGCTACCGGTGTAGATGGGGCTGACCCTGTTACCAAGCCTGGCGAGTGCACAAACGGGAAAGGTGCGAAAGCAAGCCGTGCGCTGATCGCCTGTCTGGCGCCGGATCGTCGCGTGGAAGTGGAAGTAAATGCGACGCGTACAGCCAAGTAATTGAATTGACCGACTGTCAAACAGCTCCTGAAATTTCCCATGTTTCAGGGGACGTTTGACGCTCTTCGATTAATACGTCAATCAATTGCGGGTTTGTTTTCGGCGATACGCTTTATTTGAATAAGGGGATCAAAATGAACATGCTGGATAATTTAAAATTAATCGGTGTTTCGACACTGTTGCTTGTCGGGCTGGCTGCGTGCGACAGGCCGGGACCGGCTGAAAATGCGGGGAAAAAACTGGATCAGGCATTTGATCATGCAGGCAATAAAATTGCCGATACCGCCGATAAAGCGGCCGACAAGCTGGGTGAACAAGGCGATAAAGCAGATATCGGTATCAAAGATGCCGAGATTACCGCCAAGGTAAAGGCTGCGATTTTTGCTGAGCCCGGCCTCAAGACGTTGCAAATCAGCGTGGATACCATAAAAGGTGTGGTGACCCTGAGCGGATCGGTCGATACGCAGCAGAATAGCGATACTGCCCGTGCGCTGGCCGGTGCGGTGTCTGGCGTACACGAAGTGAATAATCGCCTGGTGATAAAGCCTGGAAAATAGCACCAATTAATCAAGGAGTATCTCATGGAAATTCAAGAAGCTTATAAACAAAAACTGGCGGCGCAACTGAAAGAATGGAACGCTCAAATTGATTTGCTGAAAGCCCGTGCGGAAAACGCGGGGGCTGATATGACGGTCAAACGTGCGGAGGCGTTGCATGAATTGAGCGCCAAACAGCGTATCGCCGCTGAAAAAATGCTGGAACTGGAGAAATCAACGGGCGCCGCATGGGGACAGGTCAAGGAAACTGCCGATAAAATATGGGAGGATCTTAAAGCCGGTGTGGCTGACGCGCATGCCAAATTCAAGTAATCAATCGACAGGCGATATAGCTGCAAGCGATATCCCGGCATCGTAAGCGATCCGGCAAGGGCAGTTGACGCCGTTCGCGCTTGATCCATCCTGCCCATGCATCAACAACTAACAATGATATAGCCTGTTTCGCGTTGCCTTCGCGAAAGCCTCTTCCCATACTCGGGACTGCCCTGCGGGCATCCTGCGCGAGCTGTGCTCGCTGCTGCTCGGGCGATGCCCTCGTTTCTCGTTTTACTCGAAACCGCCCTTCGGGCGTCCTGCGTCGCCTTTCAATTAATCCGGCTCCTGGTGGAATACATGGAGTTTCGTCCACACTCCTTGCGCAATCAAAACCGCCCACAGGGGCGAACTGATTATTTTCGACCATTTAAACCACCGGCTTCGAGTTGTAAGCGAACTTGATGTGCCGGCAGGTTGCTGATGTGGTCAGGGCTACCCCAATCCGGGCGGATTCAGGGGGCGGCAGATAGACTCAGCGGTTCCCCGAATGAAACTTTTGTCATAATCGTTTAATGGCTTCCATATCGGTTTAGTATTTGGCAACGGTTCCATCCAGACGGTTGGAGCTGCCGAGGAAGGAGGTCACATGAATCCATTGCTTCAAGTTGCACAACAAGGTCAGAGCATATGGCTGCACAACCTTTCCCGAGCGCTGCTGCGCGAGGGGAGGCTGGACAAGCTGATCGAGGAAGGCGCTGTGAGCGGAGTGACTTCCGATCCCGTCGTTTTCCATCGGGCTGTTTCCGGCAGCCTTCACTATCAAAAGGAGCTGGCCCGGCTCAGGAAAAGCGGCCTGCAGCCGGAGGCGCGCTACGAGTCCCTGGCTGTCACGGATGTCCGGGAAGCCTGCGACGTGCTGTCCCCGATATTCGAAGAAAGCCAGGGGGACGACGGCTATGTCAGTATGGACGTTTCTCCATTTCTTGCCCGCGATGTCGAAGGCGCCGTGGCTGCCGGGCAGCGCCTGAATGACATCGTCAACCGTCGCAATCTGCTGATCAGGGTGCCTGCCACACAGGAAGGCTTTGTGGCAGCCGAGGAACTTGTCGCGCTGGGCATCAATGTCAATATGACGCTGATGTTTTCCCTGTGCCATACGGAGAATGCGGCGGAAAGTTACATGCGAGGTGCCCGGCGGTGGGTGGAGGGTGGCGGGGAACCGGGTCGTCTCAAGTCGGTGGCGAGCTTTTTTCTGAGCCGCATCGATACTGCCGTGGACAGGATACTCGAACGGACAGGTATGGAAGAAATCATCGCCATGCGGGGGCTGAGCGCCATCGCATTGGCCAAGCTCGCCTATCGACGCTACCGGGAAATTTTCCACGGGAGGGCGTTCGCGGATCTCGCCGCGCTCGGGGTGCGTCCGCAGAATCTGTTGTGGGCCAGCACCGGCACCAAAAATCCATCTTACAGCGACGTGCACTATATGGAATCCCTGATCGGACCGGAAACCGTCAGCACGCTGCCGGATGCCACGCTTGCAGCTTTTCGGGATCATGGCAAGGTGGATGCCACTCTTGAGAGGGATCAGGATGATGCCGAAGGCTGGATAGTCGCCCTGGGCCGCCTGGGGGTGGATATGAGCGAACTCGGAGAAGAGTTGCAAGCTGCGGGTCTGAAATCTTTCGAACTTGCATTCGGCAAACTGTTGAGGCTCACAAACTGAATCATTTACAGGAAAAATCATGAACAAAAAAATCAATACCGTTGCTTTCAGTCATGCAAAGCTTGGGCGCGATGTCGGCAGCATCACGCATTCCCTGGCAAACAGATTGACCTATACCATCGGCAAGGATCCGCTGACTGCGACGGACCGCGACTGGTTTCATGCCGTCGCTTATGCGGTAAGG
>JAJXTL010000095.1 GCA_021783855.1 Pseudomonadota bacterium | reverse complement strand
GCTCGTGGAAACACGCGCGGTGTTCGGGCGTGCATCTCCGCAAGACAAGCGGTCGCTCATCGCGGCGCTCCAGGCGAGGGGCCACGTGGTCGCCATGGTGGGGGATGGCGTAAACGACATCCTCGCACTCAAGCAGGCCGACGTCGGCATCGCCATGGGCGCCGGAACCGGGGCTGCGCGCGCGGTCTCGCAACTTGTCCTGCTCGACAACCGGTTTGCGAACCTGCCCCTGGTCGTCGCCGAGGGCCGCCGGGTGATCGGTAACGTCGAACGGCTGGCTGCGCTGTTCCTGACGAAAACCGTCTATGCCATGCTCCTCGCTTTCGCCGTGGGCATTGCGGATGTCACTTTTCCATTTCTGCCTCGCCATCTGACCCTGGTCGGTTCTCTCACGATCGGCATTCCAGCCTTCTTCCTCTCCTTCGAACACAATGCGGAGCGGGTCCGTCCCGGTTTCGTCGAGCGTGTCCTCCGCTTCGCGATGCCTGCGGGGCTCTTCGCAGCGGTTGCTACTTTTGCCGCCTACGCCCTCGTTAACGGCTATCTCGCGGGAAGCATCAGCGAGGCGCGCACTGCCGCAACAGTAGTCCTGTTCTCCGTAGCCTGGTGGGTACTCGCCATGCTGGTCAGGCCCATCGGATCGGCTCGCCTGCTTCTTATCGGCGCTATGCTGGCCGCGTTTGCAACGGTTCTGGCCGTGCCGCCGCTCCGGGCATTCTTTGCGCTGGAACCGTTGCCGGCCGGGACGTGGTTTGTCGTTGCCGTCATTGCAATAGCCGCAGGCGCCGCTTTGCACAGGAGTTTCCAAGCGGCAGCCCGCGCAAGTCCCGAGCTGGCGAGGGGCCGGCGCTTTCAGTGGAGGGATATCCTGGTTTGGTTGGTCAGCCGGGAAAGCCCGAAATGGTTCCTCGTCTGGGCCGCGCTTCTCATTCTCGGCAGTGCCTGGCTGTTCTTCGGGGTATTGGAGGATGTGCTAAGCCACGACCCGCTGGTGGAAGCAGATGCCATTGTCTACGGCCTCTTGCAGAATCTGCGAACCCCGGCAGTGGATAGCCTGATGGTCGCGATCACGGAGCTGGGGGACGTACAGGTATTGTTGCCGGTGATCCTGGTCGCCCTGGGGTGGTTCATCGCCCATCGCCTCTGGCATACCGCAGCGTATTGGCTCGCTGCAATAGGCGTGGCGGAGACCCTGGTCAAGGTGCTCAAGCTGACCCTGCATCGACCACGGCCAGGCCCGTTCTATGGCGGAGTCGAACAGTTTTCCTTTCCAAGCGGTCACGCCACCTTGAGCATCGTCGCCTACGGATTTCTGGCATTCCTGCTATGCCGCGGCGATCAGCACCGCCTGCGCAAGGTGTTCGCACTCGCAGCGGTGCTGCTGATCGCGCTGATCGCTTTCTCCCGGCTGTATCTTGGCGCACACTGGCTGTCTGACGTGCTCGGCGGCCTGAGTTTCGGGGTCGCTTGGATCGCGGCGCTGGCCGTAGCCCATGTCTACCAGACCCAGGAAGACCTTAAGCCCAGGCGGCTGGCGGCACTCATGCTCGCGACCCTTGCGATCGCCGGAACCGTCCATATCGCCACGGATCATGCCGCCGATCTTGTGCGCTATGCACATCAGCCCTTGTCAGGGAAGAGATAAGTATCGGCATCGGTGCTAATGATGGGCTAATTCTTGGGGAGTAGATTGATCATCACGGTAGATGCAAATGCGTCTGCCGAATTTAAATCAACTTTAAGAGGCATACCACCATGAAACAATATACCCTTTTCAACACAACGTATAAACAGAACGTATTGGCCTTGCTGGCCGTCACGATGGCCGCATTCGCGGTGAATGCATCCGCCTACACGGGACAGGAACTCGCAGGGGAAGCCAAGGTCAGCATGAAGGAGGCACGCGAGATTGCGCTCAAGGCTCACCCGGGCAAAGTCACCGATGAAGAACTGGAGAAAGAGGAAGGCGGCAGCGGCCTGCGCTATTCCTTCGATATACAACACGGTAAAATCACCCAGGAAGTCGGCGTGGACGCAAAGACCGGCAAGGTGCTGGAAAATGCGCCGGAAGGCAAGAATCCGGACTAACAAGTAATGACGACTCCCGTCCCTGATCATATGGGATGGGGGCTCATCTTCAAACCTCAAGGCTAACTAAGGGCTCGTTCATGAATTACTTGGACTTACGTTACTGTGTATTCGGGATGAATGCAAGGCGCGAAGCGCGGCGAATGGTTGTTCCATTCGCAAGCTTTGCAACGCCGCAGACGCCCGAATACACGGTAACCCTCCGGGCTGGGGTCGCTTTGGGCGCATCCCGGTGTTGCGAGCCGCTTGTTGTGAATGACACAACCGCACGTCTCGCGCCTTGGACTGCATCCCAAAGCGACTCCAGCGTAAGTCCAAGTAATTCATGAACGAGCCCTAAGGGGGTAGCGATGCTGATTGAAATACGCAATCTGAAACTCAACCTTGGCACCCATGCGGTATTGCGGGATGTCAACCTGACACTGCAAAAAGGCCAGATCTACGGACTGCTCGGCCCAAACGGCGCGGGGAAAAGCACGACCATTTCAGTCATCACCGGGCTGCGGGCACCTACCGCAGGGTCAGTCCGGGTACTGGACCTCGACCCTGTTGCCGACTCGCTGCACCTGCACAGCCGGATCGGTGTGCTGGCTGAACAGGCAGGTTTTTATGACTGGATGAGCGCCGGCGATTACCTGATGTGGTTCGCCAGCCTATATCAAAAGAACCTGGATAAAACCGAGATTGTCCACCTGTTGAGCCGGGTCGGCCTGGCGGGTCAAAGTCCGGCACCGATAGCCACCTATTCACGCGGCATGCGGCAGCGGCTCGGCCTGGCCCGCGCGCTCATCAACCAACCCGAATTACTGATCCTGGACGAGCCCACCAACGGGCTGGATCCGCGCGGACGCCGGGAAATCCACGACGTGCTGCTTGATCTGAGCGTAAATCATGGCGTGGGCATCCTTCTGTGCACGCACCTGCTTGACGATGTGGATCGGCTCTGTACCCGCATCGGCATCATCGCGCAAGGCCGTACCCTGCTGGAGGGCTCCATCGCCGACCTGCTGTCTGCGCAGCGCGCGGCGGTGCGTTACCGGCTACGCGTTGACTCAACCGACGAAACGCTGCGTATTCCCGACGACATCACCCTGCTGGCCCGCGCGGGCGACTGGTGGCATGTGGAAATCGCAAACCACATCAAGCCTGCCGGCGCGTGGCGCAAGCTGCTGGATGCCGGCATACGGATTGATGAAATCCACCGCGAGGGCGGCGGACTGGAAGAACTTTACATGTCAGTAACCGAAGCGAAGGAGGCAGCCTGATGAACCCGATTACCCTGATCGCCCGCAAGGAAGGCGGGGAACTGCTGATGAGCGGACGCGGCCTCGCCTGGCTGCTGGCGCTCTCCATCATCATGTCGGTGCTGAGCCTGCTGCTGGTGAGCAACACCGAACTTAGCCTGCTGGACAATGCTCAAGTTGTTTATATGGTGATGGGCACGGTCACTACTCTGGGCGCGCTCCTTGCGGTGGTACTCGGCAGCGATGCCGTAGCCGGCGAGCGGGAGCGCGGCAGTCTGATGCCGCTGCTGCTGGCACCGGTCACACCGTCCCAGATCGTATTCGGCAAGATGGGCGGTCAAATCGCGGGCTGGGTCGTCATGTACCTGCTCAGTCTGCCCTATGTATGGGCAGTCGGGTCGAGCGGACAGAACCTCACTCAAGCCGTGACCTATCTGGCGCTGTTCGGCACGCCGGTGGTGCTGGGCTTCGGCTTCCTAGGAATCGCACTGTCGGCGCGTTTGCGCAGCGTCCGATCCGCTCTGCTGACTTCGCTGATGACGCTGATGTTGCTGGCCAGCCCGTTATTGTTGGGTCCGAGTCTGCGCCAGAGCACTATCGGTCAATTATTTGACGCGGTGAATCCGTTTTCCGCCGCAGTCAATACCTTTGACAGCGTAGTGATCGATTCTCAGCCGATCTCAATGCAACTCACCCGTCTGTCCATCACGCTGGTCTGGCTGGTGTTGACTGCGGTGTTCGCCATCCGCAGCATGCGCAAGATGGAAATTTGACGGAGAAATAATCATGAAAAAAATTATCGTCCGCTTACTCTTGAGTCTGTTCATTATGGGCGTTGGCAATGCCCGGGCAGCCGATTCCCTGAGCATTTCCCTCGCGCCGGAACAGGCCAACCCGACTTCGCCGCAGATGGGAGACTGGCTCAAATTCCACAGCGTAATTGAGAACCCTGGTACTCAGACAGCCCACGGCGTCGTGGCGTGGATCAGCCTGGTGCAGGTGGATCCGGGCCACGAACAACCGGTGGATCTGGAAGACTGGAGCGCCCATAAGGCAGTGACCCAGGCCATCCTGCAACCGGGGCAGAAGGTGAACGTGGAATGGCCCATGCGACTTATCCAGTCAGGGGCTTACCGGGTGGTGATCAGCGCAGTGGATCGTGAAACGGGTCATGTGATGACCAGCCCGTTTGTTGATTTCCAGGTGCGGCGCAAGCCCGTGGTGGAATCAAGACGTATCCTGCCCGTTGTGTTAGGTGTGCCCTTGCTTGTGCTGGGCATGATAGCCTGGCGTCGCTATCGCCGCAGCACCGCTGTTTGATGTTGAGTTGATTGGCCTTGGTGGCTATTCGCATCCATGCAAAACATCCATAAAAAAATCGTCAAGCGCCTTCTGCTTGGGTGGTTATCGCTGTCTCTGGTAATCGGCGGGGCGGTGTTTTACCTGGAAATGATGAAAGTTGACATGCAGATGCTTGGCATGGCCGTGGATGAATCGCACTCCTTTACAGTCGAACTTGACCAGGCCAGTGTTAGCCAGGTGGAAACGCTGAAGCAAAAGGCAGACGAATTCCTCAAAGGCCATTTCATCGTCCTTGAACTCTACGATGAACACAAGAGGCAAATATTGCGGGAGGTCAGCCCGGGCAGGGAGGCGACAGAACAAAAGCTCGAACGGTATGCCCACCCTTTCCCGCTGGAGAACGCCGCTTATCACAAGAATTTCCTGATTGACGGGAAGTCGTTCATACAGGTGCTGTTGCCACTTCAGGATAAAAGCGGGGAACTGATCGGTTATTTCGAGGGCGTCTACCAGGTTGACGCCAAAACCTTGCGCAATATCCAATCCGAGATCATCCGCACCCTGCTCCTGGTGGTCGCCGTGATCTTCATCACAGCCATCATGCTCTACCCCATCATCATTTCTCTCAACCGGGGACTGATCAAGCTCACTTCCGACTTGCTCAAAGGCAATATCGAGTTGATGGATGTGCTGGGCAGCGCCATCGCCAAGCGGGATTCCGACACCAACAGCCACAATTACCGGGTCACCATTTATGCGGCTCGCCTCGCCGAGACCCTGGGGCTGCCCAGCGCGCAGATACGCAATCTGATTGCGGGTGCCTTCCTGCACGATGTGGGCAAGATCGGCATCCGCGATAATATTCTGCTCAAACCCGCCAGCCTGTCTGATGAGGAGTTTACGATGATGCGCAACCATGTGCTGATGGGTGTGGACATCATCAGCAAATCGGAATGGCTGGCGGGGGCAAGGGAGGTGGTGGAGTTCCACCACGAAAAATTCGACGGCAGCGGTTACATGAATGGGTTAAAGGGCGCAGAAATTCCCTTGAATGCGCGAATCTTTGCAATTGTCGACGTGTTCGATGCGCTCACCTCGACGCGCCCCTACAAGCAACCCTTCGATTTCGAAAAGGCAATGGACATGCTGCGGCGCGACAGCGGCAGTCACTTCGACCCCGAACTGCTGCGCACCTTCAGCGGCATCGCCTCTTCCCTTTACCAGGAGGCAAGCCATGCCGATGACAGCACGCTGGCGACATTGCTGAACCGTTTGGTCAACAAGCATTTTATCAACGCTTAACCCGGATAATTCGCAAGATATCCGGTAAACTCAGTGACAATTCTGAAGAGGCGCGCATGACCAACAATGGACTGGATTTTTTGAAAATACACAATTCCGGTGTTCAGGGCTTGTAGTTTTTGCCAGGGAATGCTTCGAGTGTATGAAAGGCGTTAATGCGTATTCTATTGATAGAAGATGACTTGATGATTGGGGCTGCGGTATCCGTCGCCCTCAAGGATGCCGCCTACGCCGTGGACTGGGTCAAGGACGGCATAACCGCCGTCAGTGTGCTTAAAAACGGCGAGCATCAGGCTGTCTTGCTCGATCTGGGTTTGCCCGGACGCGACGGATTGGAAGTGCTGCGGCAATTGCGGCAAAGCGGCAATCCGCTGCCGGTCATTGTCATTACCGCGCGTGACGGCGTGGAAGATCGTATCCGCGGGCTGGATTACGGTGCGGATGATTATCTGGTGAAACCTTTCGATGTCAGCGAATTGCTGGCACGGCTACGGGCGGTGATACGGCGTAAAGGCGGTCAGGCCATGCCTGTGCTTACCAACGGCCGGGTATCGCTCGACCCATCCAGCCATCAGGCGCAATGCGGCGATACAGCGGTGCTTCTGAGTGCACGCGAGTTTGCGCTGTTACATGCGTTGCTGCTGCGTCCCGGCGCGATACTCACGCGGGCCGAACTGGAGGAACGCATCTATGGATGGAACGAAGAAGTGGAAAGCAATGCCATCGATTTTCTGATTCACGCCGTGCGCAAAAAGCTGGGTGCGGATGTCATAAAAAATGTGCGCGGTGCAGGATGGATGGTGGAAAAAGCGCCATGAAGCGCTCCCTGCAACGGCATCTCTCGCTGGTATTGGGTGCTGCCATTCTGCTCGCCGGGATGTTGGCCGCGGCGGCTTCCTTTGCGCTTGCCTATTCGGAAGCAAAAGAATTTCAGGACGACATGCTGCGACAGATCGCCGTACTTCTGGCGGGCGGCACGAGCAAGACATCTGCTGCACAGCAAATGGATATAAACAATGAGGGCATCAGTGACCCGGACTCTCGCGTCACGATCTATCGATTGCCCGGCGATACTGCTCCCGTCTGGCTCAAAAACGATTTGTCGCCCGGCCTGCACACGCTCAATACGGGGACCGGGCAGATGCGTGTTTTTGTACATGGCGGACAAATGCGCACAGTCGTTGCACAGCCCACCGAGGCGCGTGATGAAATCGCTGTGAATAGTGCACTGCGCACCCTGATTCCCTTGCTGCTTCTGTTACCCCTCATGGTGTGGCTGATTATACGCATCGTGCGCAGCCAACTGGCGCCTGTCGCCAAACTAGCCAGAAGTCTGGACGAGCAGTCGGCGCATCACCCGCGCCAGCTGCACAGCGATGATCTGCCTCAAGAAATCATTCCCTTTGTTCACGCCATCAACCGTTTGCTGAAAAAGGTCAATCACCTGATGGGGCAGCAAAGGCGTTTCATCGCCGATGCGGCACACGAACTCAGAAGCCCGCTCACCGCGCTGTCGATACAGTCGCAGAATCTGCTGCATGCCGCATCGCTGGAAGAAATGCGTGAACGCGTGCCCCCGCTTCTAGAGGGCATCGAACGCGCAAGACACCTGACCCAGCAACTGTTGAGTCTTGCCAGAACTGAAGCTGACACGCGCGAACAGGTCGCAACCAATGTCTCAGCCATGGCCAGAGAACTGATCGCCGAATTTCTGCCGCTTGCCGAAACACGACACATTGATCTTGGGCTGGATGAAACGGTACAGCTTTCGTTGCATGCCGAACCGGATGCGTTGCGGTTGATCCTCAAAAACGCACTGGAAAATGCGTTGAAGTATACGCCTGAAGGCGGTGAAGTGACGCTCAGGATTTTGACGGAAGACACCCTTGCGACCATCGAAATTGTCGACAACGGACCGGGGATTCCGGCGTCCGAGCAAAAACGTGTATTCGATTCATTTTACCGAATGCCTGGAACCACAGGCGAAGGAAGCGGGCTGGGTTTGGCGATTGCACGGGAAGCTGCCAGCCGCCTGGGTGGCACGGTAAGCCTGCATAAACGCCAGCAAAGCTCTGGACTTGTTTTCCGCTACCAGCAGACGCGCAATCAATGATTCTGAAGCGAGTATGAAACGCATTGCCTAAAAAACTTCCTGTCGCAAAAAATATCTCTTTCTGCAAATCAAGTTAACCGGCCTGACGGAAAGGGTCGCCGCAGAATTGCAGTTCAAGTAAAATCAAACCGCTGTAGAACAACGCCTCTCCGCAAGACATATATCACGCTCACGACGCCAGCTGCTCGTGATACCTTGCTGGTATGACAGCGCATAACTGACAAGCCCCAGGGGAGAAATTTTGAAACTAGAAGAATACAGGATCGGCCTCATTGGCTTTCTTGTTCTGATGACGCTCACCGTTATCGCCGGCATTTCTGTTTATGCGGTGATGCAACATCAGGCCGGATCCATACTGAGCAAGAGCCTTGAAGCCTCGTTAAAGAGCGGCGTGGACCTGTTTGGCAGCCAGATCACGCAAAGAATGGACAATGCGCAGATGATCGCCACGCGCCCCCTCATTGCTGACAATCTGGGCAACCCCGATCAAACAAAAAGCAGGACTGCTCTGCAGCGTGCCGCGGACTCCTTTGTCCTGCAAGGTTTAAGGGGCGTGGCATTCTACAATGCAGCCGGCATCAAGGTGGCACGCGCAGGCCGTTTCTTGCAAGACCCGAAACTGCGCATGTCAGTCGATACAGAACGCAGCGCATTTCTGATCTGGGATGAGCAATTCTTGCTGCATGTCAGCACCGACATCACGGACCAGCAGCACAGGCGCATCGGGACCGTCGTCGTGGAAGCTGATCTGAAACTGCCGCCCCATGCCATGGCTGATATTGCATCGATAGGCCAAACCGGTGAATTTGCATTGTGCAGCCCATTGCAGAGTGATCCACAAGACATGGACTGCTTTCTGAACAGAATATCAGGCTGGCAATTTCAGCGCCTGCACAGGGTAATGACAGACCAGGCCCTGCCCATGAGTTACGCGCTGGATGGAAAATCCGGAATCATCCATGCAAAGGATTACCGGGGGGTGAAGGTTGTTGCAGCCTATGCGCCCTTGAACAGTTTCAATCTCGGCGCCGTGTTGAAGATCGACCAGTCGGAACTGTATAGCCCGGTCACAGCACAACTGAAATACATCTCGCTGCTTCTGTCGGCGCTGGTGATGCTCGGCGGGCTCCTGCTGTACTGGATGACGGCTCCACTTGTCAGGCAATCGATCGCCAGCAGACTGGCGCTGAAAAAGGAGAATGAAAAAAACCTTGCACTCTTGCACAATGCCAGCGACGGCATCCACATTCTCGACACGAATGGCAATATCATCGAGGTCAGCGATTCGTTCTGCAACATGCTGGGTTACCGACGGGATGAGATGATAGGCATGAATGTCTCGCAATGGGATGCCGACCTTAAACTGTCCGGTGCCGAAATCACCGCAGCCCTTCAAAAGCAGTATGTACAGCATGAGCGCATACAGTTCGAGAGCCGTCACCGACGCAAGGATGGCACTGTTTTCGACGTCGAAGTGAGCACTTTCCCGCTTTTGCTGGACGACAAGCCGGTGCTGTTCAACTCGTCAAGAGACATCAGCGAGCGCAAGAAAAAAGACGACGAACTGCGACTTAGCAAAAATCGCCTGGATGAATTATTCGAAAACATGAGCAGTGGCGTGGCGGTATATCAGGCGGATGGGGAGGATTTTATCTTTACCGATTTCAACCGTTCAGCGGAACGCATGAATAATGCAAGACGCGAGGATCTGATCGGAAGAAAACTTACTGAAGTTTTTCCGGGTTCAGAAAAGGCGGGTCTGCTCAATGCCTTGCGCCGGGTCTGGCAAAGCGGCAAGGCTGAACACTTACCGGCCTCCTTCTATGAAGACGAGCGCATATCCGGCTGGTGGGATAACTACATCTACAAGATCGACAGCGGCGAGATCGTCGCTATTTTCGACGACGTGACTGAACGCAAGCATGCTGAGGAATCGTTACAGGAGAGTCAGGAGAAACTCCATACCATCGTCGAGACTGCTTTAGACGCCATCGTGCAGATGGATTCTGATGGCATCATCACCGGATGGAATATCCAGGCTGAGAAGACATTCGGCTGGTCCCGTATAGAAGCCATTGGGCAAGTGCTGCATGAAACAATCATTCCGCACCAATACCGTGAAGCGCACATTCGGGGCCTGAAACGTTTTCTGGTTTCCGGTAAAGGGCAGGTCCTGAATTCGTGGATTGAAATTCAGGGCCTGCACCGCAACGGGCGCGAATTCCCTGTCGAACTGGCAGTCGTCCCCATCAAGGTCAAGAGAAAATATGAATTCCATGCCTTCATCCGCAATCTCACCGAACGCAGGCAAGCTGAAGCACTGATCAGGATGCAATCGGATGCGTTAAATTCAAGCACCAACGGCGTGGCCATCGCCGATGCGTCCGATCCCGAATTGCCATTGCTCTATGTCAACCCTGCATTCGAGAGGATCACCGGATACCCTGCCTCGGAATTGCTGGGCAAAAATTGCCGCTTCCTTCAAGGCGATGATCGCGACCAGCCCGAAATTGCTGAAATCCGCGCCTGCATCAAGGAAGGCAGAACCGGTAAGGTCACGCTGCGCAATTACAGGAAGGACGGCACCTTGTTCTGGAACAGGCTGAATATTTCCCCCATATTTGACAGGACTGGCAAACTTGTTCAATTCCTCGGCATCGCAAACGACGTTACCGAGCGCAAACACGCGGATGATCACTTAAGGCTGATTTCGAGTGTCTTTGACCATGCTGATGAAGGAATACTCATTACAGACAAGGACGGGACGATACTCGAAACCAATCCCGCCTGTTCCCGCATCACCGGATACAGCCGCGAGGAAATGCTGGGCAAGAATCCGCGCATACTGCACTCCGGCCGACAGGATCGGGAATTTTATGACGCCATGTGGCAGGATATCCTTGAAAATGGTCACTGGTCAGGCGAAGTATGGAACAAGCGCAAGAATGGCGAAATCTATCCGGAGAGACTGACCCTGTCTGCCGTGAAAAATGAAGAAGGCCAGACCATGCGTTACATCGCGCTGTTTTCGGACATCTCAGGCATCAAGAGCCATCAGCAGCAGCTCGAGCATCTAGCCCACCACGATGCGCTCACCGGCCTGCCC
>JAJXTL010000094.1 GCA_021783855.1 Pseudomonadota bacterium | reverse complement strand
CGCACAACATGGCCAGCAGCATGAATGAAGCGATAAGCTTTTTCATTTCTATCTCCTTAAAGCGCTTCCGGACCGGTTTCACCGGTGCGGATGCGTATCACTTGTTCGATGTCCTGCACGAAGATCTTGCCATCGCCGATCTTGCCGGTCTGTGCGGCTTTCTCTATCACTTCGAGCACACGGTCCAGCTGCTCCGATGCAATCGCCGTTTCCAGCTTGATCTTGGGCAGAAAATCCACCACATATTCCGCACCGCGATACAACTCCGTGTGCCCTTTTTGCCGGCCAAAACCCTTGACTTCGGTGACTGTGACGCCTTGCACGCCGATCGCGGACAAAGCCTCACGCACCTCGTCAAGCTTGAACGGCTTGATAATAGCTGTGACCATTTTCATCATTTTCTCCTGGGATTGAACGGGGTTTCCACCCCGTTTGATTAACTTAGAACGTGCGGCTCAAAGCCAATACGCCCGTGCCCTTGCCTAGATTTATTCCGTTGACGGTATAGGCTGCGGTAGCATTGGTTTTGCTGTAAGTCAGGCTCAAGCTAAACCCGGTGCCCAGATCTTTGGCAACGCTTACCCTGTAATCGTCATAGCTAAGCGAAGTTGCGCCTGATCCTGCATATGGGCCCTTGTAATCCTGTCTGCCATAGTGCGCGCCCAGCGTATAAGTGGTGTCAGGGATGGGATAGCTGGCACTCAAATCGATGTAATCCGTGCCCCTGGCAGATGCCACGCCAAAGGTGTCGCCCAGGCTGTAGGAATACTTCAAGGAAATCCACTTCCAGCCGATCAAACCATAAACCTCATTGGTGTCGGCTTTGGCCATGCCTGTTGGCATCGGTGAAACATAAGTGCCGGGATAGTTGTAACGCAGGAAGCCTACGTCATAGTTGTAGTCCGTGGCAAAGCTGTTCCTGAAGCCGAAATAGGTATCCAGTTCCAGACCTGCATTCTTGGCAAGATTTTCATCGCTAATCCAGCTGATGCTCGAACCCCATGCGCCAGCATAGAATCCGCTGGAATGCGTATAGTCAAATCCGCCCTGCACGGCAGGCTTGCCGCCTGTCTGCGAAATGCCGCGGTACAGATAATTGCTCGTCAGGCTGACATTGGCCGTCACGGAAGGCGCAGGGGCTGCTGCCGGAGCATCATCCGCCATGGCAATGCAGGGTGCAGTCAGCGCTGCTATGATCAGGGTGTTCAATAATTTGCTGTGCGACATGATGTTTCCTTTCTTGAGATGGGTAAAATGAAGTTCCTGCACAATCCGATAAGCAGGATGCGTGCCAATTTTTTTAATCAATAAAAACAATATATTAAAAACAGCCTCTCATATACGTGGAAATTCTCGCACCAATATGAAGCGTGGCGGTTAACTGATGCACCGGTATCGGGCAGCTTCTGGTACGCAATACCAGCGCACCCCATTAACCATTCTGGAATGAGTTTTTTGATACACTCTCGTACCCTGTTAAAACAGGGTTAAACCAACAAGAAAATTTAGGGAGGAGATGAGTATGTTGAGCAAGCGCAAGTTATTGTTGTTTATTTGTCTGTGTGCAGATTTACCTGCTTTTGCCGAAGAGGGGCCGTTTTCCGCTAACGTGAGCCTGGTGAGCAATTATCTGTACCGCGGCATTTCGCAGACCGGCGGAAAACCCGCGCTGCAGGGCGGATTTGACTATACGCATTCCAGCGGATTCTATGCTGGCGCATGGGGTTCGAGCATCAGCTGGCTGAGCGATACGTACACTGCGACGGGCGGCACGGATGGCGCCAACAACGCGGGGTTGGAACTGGATACCTATTTCGGTTTCAAGAACAGTTTTGCGACCGATTTCAACTATGATTTGGGTTTCCTGCGTTACAACTATCCCGGCACCTATCCTGCCACCTTTGCAGCTGGCGCTGCCAAGGCGAACACCGACGAAGTCTACGGTCTGATCGGCTACAAGTGGATTTCCCTGAAGTATTCCTACAGCCTGGGTAATACTTTTGGCGTGGCAGATGCCAGAGGCACAAATTACATCGATCTTAGCGCAAACTATCCGGTTGCTGACACAGGCATCACGCTGGGTGCGCACTACGGCAGGCAGGATTTCAAGGGGCAGTATGCCGGCAGCGGCCCTGCCGCGTTGAGTTATGATGATTACAGGCTGAGTGTAAGCAAGGATTTCAGCGGTTATGTGGCGGGTCTGACTTACAGCAAGACCAACGCAACGGCTGCCTACACTGTATTGGGTAACGATCTGGGCAGGGGGGTTCTGGTTGCCTCCGTCACTCGAACGTTCTAAATTCGCTGATCTTTGATCGATCTGCATCCGGTTGCAGGGTGACAGATCGATCAGGACGCGAGCGCTGCAGCTCTGTTAAACTCGCCACCTCAAACAAGGAGAACCTCATGCTGAACGCAAAGGTATTTGAAGATTTGTCAGGCAAGTTGCACGATGCTGTCAAGAACAGCCCGGCCAGGGACATCGAAAAAAACATGCGCGCTTTGCTGGCGCAGGGCTTTGCCAAACTCGATCTGGTCACGCGCGAGGAATTCGATATTCAGACCCAGGTGCTTGCCCGCACGCGCGAACAGCTGGCTGCGCTCGAAGCGCGCGTGACAGAACTGGAGCACGGCAAATCGACCGGATCGTCCGCGTCGCAGGAATGATCCCATGAGCCTCGCGGTGCTCTACAGCCGCGCACTATCCGGCATGGAAGCCGAGCTGGTTACCGTCGAAGTACACCTGGCGGGTGGTCTGCCCAGTTTCACCATCGTGGGTCTGCCTGAAACCGAAGTCAAGGAAAGCCGGGAGCGCGTGCGTGCTGCACTGCAAAACTGTCAGTTTGATTTCCCAGCGCGACGCATTACCGTCAATCTCGCGCCCGCTGATTTGCCCAAGGAAAGCGGACGTTATGATCTGCCGATTGCACTGGGGATACTTGCGGCAACCGGGCAAATTCCTGCTGACAAGCTTGCAGGTTATGAATATGCCGGAGAGCTTGCGTTGACCGGGGAGCTGCGCCCGATACGCGGTGCGCTTGCGATGACCTATCGCGCGGCAGGTTCAGGGCGCGCTTTCATTCTGCCGGAAATGAACGCGGCAGAGGCGGCGCTCGTCGATAGCGCTGCTGTTTATCCTGCCAGAACGCTGCTTCAGGTCGCAGCTCACTTAAGCGGACGCGATGCAATCATGCCATATTCCGGCAAGCCCATGTCCGTTGTACCGCATTACCCGGACATGAACGAGGTGAAGGGGCAGGAGCAGGTCAAACGCGCGCTGGAAATTGCCGCTGCAGGAGGTCACAGCGTGCTGATGATCGGACCGCCGGGCACCGGAAAATCGATGCTGGCTGCACGTTTTCCGGGCATCCTGCCGGCCATGACGGAAACTGAGGCGCTGGAAAGCGCTGCGATGCAGTCTCTGGATGGCAGTTTCGATGTGTCCAAATGGAAAATGCGCCCCTATCGCGCACCCCATCACACGGCATCAGGCGTGGCCTTGGTCGGCGGCGGCAGCAATCCGCGCCCGGGTGAAATTTCCATGGCTTTGCACGGCGTGCTTTTTCTGGATGAGTTGCCAGAGTTCGATCGCAGCGTGCTGGAAGCGTTGCGTGAACCTTTGGAGTCGGGGTGCATCACCATCTCGCGCGCGGCCCGTCGCGCCGAGTTTCCAGCGCAATTCCAGCTGATTGCGGCGATGAATCCCTGCCCGTGCGGCTATTTTGGCCATTACAGCGGCAAGTGCCGGTGCACGCCGGATCAGATTGCGCATTACCGCGGCAAGATTTCCGGTCCCTTGCTCGACCGCATCGACATCCAGATCGAGGTGCCCGCGGTACCGCAGGATGATCTGCTTGGCAAGGCCGAGGGTGAAGCAAGCGCCTTGATACAGTCGCGTGTCGAAGCTGCGCGCGCAACTCAGCTTGTGCGCCAGCAAAAATGCAACGCACAGCTTTCGGTGACTGAAACCGGCACCTACTGCACACCGGATGAGCCAGGCGAGGCGCTGTTAAGGCTGGCGATCACGCGGCTGGATCTTTCCGCGCGTGCCTATCACCGCGTATTGAGGCTCGCACGCAGCATCGCTGATCTCGAAGGCTGTGCAACGATAGAGCGCAGGCATATCGCCGAAGCCGTGCAGTATCGGCGCATGGACAAGAACTGATCTTTTGTCGTTTTCGCTTAAGGATGACAGCATGATAAAATGCCTGACTATTTTTGACGACAACAAGCCATGATTCGACACCCTATCGAACAGCATCTCCAGCAACGCATCCTGATACTGGACGGCGCGATGGGCACGATGATACAGCGTCACAAGCTGACCGAGGCGGATTATCGTGGCGAGCGTTTCAAGGACTGGCACCGCGATCTGAAGGGCAACAACGATCTGCTGGTGCTGACCAGGTCCGCCGTGATCAAACAGATCCATTGCGAATATCTGGAAGCCGGTGCGGATATCATCGAGACCAACACTTTTGGTGCGAATGCCACCACGCTCAAGGCGTATGGCATGGCCGAGCTCAATTACGAGCTGAACAAGGCGGGTGCGGCGCTGGCGCGCGAGGCCTGCAATGAGTATGCCACACCAGAGAAGCCGCGCTTTGTCGCAGGCGTGCTGGGTCCTACCGACAAGACAGCAACGATTTCACCCGACGTGAACGACCCTGCCGCGCGCAACATCACCTTTGATCAGCTGGTGACGGATTATGCCGAGGCCACCAACGGCCTGATGGACGGCGGCGCGGATCTGATTCTGATCGAGACGATATTCGACACGCTCAATGCGAAGGCTGCGATCTTTGCGGTGAAGCAGGTGTTTGAAGAACGCAAGACCGAATTGCCTGTCATGATCTCAGGCACCATCACCGATGCTTCCGGCCGCACGCTGACGGGGCAGGTGACCGAGGCGTTCTACAATTCGCTGGCGCATGCCAATCCCATTTCATTCGGTTTGAACTGCGCGCTGGGTGCCGAAGAGCTGCGCCAGTATGTGGCGGAATTGTCGCGCGTGGCGGACTGCTACGTGAGCGCCCATCCCAATGCCGGGCTGCCCAATCCACTGGCCGAAACCGGCTACGACGACACGCCGGAGAATATGTCCGGCCTGATCAAGGAGTGGGCGCAAAGCGGTTACCTGAACATCATCGGGGGTTGCTGCGGCACTTCACCCGCATTCATCAAGGCGATTGCCGACGCCGTGAAGGATATTCCGCCGCGCAAGTTGCCAAAGAATCCGGTGGAATGCCGCCTGTCCGGCCTTGAGCCATTCAACATCGGTGAAAGCTCGCTGTTCGTCAACGTGGGCGAGCGCTGCAACGTCACTGGCTCTGCCAAATTCAAGCGACTCATTCTGGAAGGTAATTATGAAGAGGCGCTGGAAATCGCCAAGCAGCAGGTTGAAACCGGCGCGCAGGTGATAGACGTGAACATGGACGAGGCGATGCTGGACGGCAAAGCCGCGATGGTGAAATTCCTCAACCTGATCGCCTCGGAACCGGATATTTCCAAAGTGCCGTTGATGATAGACTCATCCAAGTGGGACATCATCGAAGCGGGCTTGAAATGCGTGCAGGGAAAGTCCATCGTCAATTCTATTTCGCTCAAGGAAGGCGAAGAAAATTTCATCAAATACGCCACGCTGGTGCGCAACTATGGCGCTGCTGCCGTGGTGATGGCTTTCGACGAACAGGGGCAGGCGGACACTTATCAGCGCAAGACAGAAATCTGCAAACGCAGCTATGACATCCTGGTGAACAAGGTGGGTTTTCCGCCTGAGGACATCATCTTCGATCCCAACATCTTCGCGATCGCAACGGGGATAGAGGAGCACAACAACTACGCGGTGGACTTCATCGAAGCGACCGCATGGATCAGGAAGAACCTGCCTTACGCGAAAGTTTCCGGCGGCGTATCCAATGTGTCGTTCTCATTCCGCGGCAACGAGCCTGTGCGCGAGGCGATACACACCGTGTTCCTGTATCACGCAATCAAAGCCGGCATGAACATGGGCATCGTCAACGCGGGGCAGCTGGGCGTGTATGAGGAGATCCCGAAAGAGCTGCGCGAAGCGGTGGAGGACGTGGTCTTGAACCGCCATCCTGATGCGGGCGAAAAACTGGTCAGGATCGCAGAGACTGTGAAGGGCGGCGGCAAAGAACAGACCGAGGATCTGGAATGGCGCAAAGGAACAGTGCAGGAGCGCTTGACCCACGCGCTGGTGCGCGGCATCACCACCTTCATCGTCGAAGACACCGAAGAGGCAAGATTGCATGCCAAGTTCCCGGTGGAGGTGATCGAAGGGCCGTTGATGACAGGCATGAACGTGGTGGGTGATCTTTTTGGCGCAGGCAAGATGTTTTTGCCTCAGGTCGTGAAATCCGCGCGCGTGATGAAGCAGGCGGTTGCGCATCTCGTGCCCTACATCGAGGCGGAAAAATTGCGCTCGGGCGACAGCAAACCCAAAGGCAAGATCGTGATGGCGACCGTCAAGGGCGATGTGCACGACATCGGCAAGAACATCGTCACGGTGGTGCTGCAGTGCAACAACTTCGAGGTGGTGAACATGGGTGTGATGGTCCCCTGCCAGCAGATCCTCGACACTGCGCGCGAGCACAATGCGGACATCATTGGCCTGTCGGGATTGATCACGCCATCGCTCGAAGAGATGGCGCATGTCGCAAAGGAAATGGAACGCCAGGGTTTCAAGATACCGCTTCTGATCGGGGGGGCTACGACTTCTCGCGTGCATACCGCAGTGAAAATCGAGCCCAATTATCCATCAGGCGCAACGGTGTATGTCACAGACGCCTCGCGCGCGGTGGGCGTGTGCAGCAACCTGCTATCAGGCACGCAGCGTGACGAGTACGTCGCCTCGATCAGAACCGAATACGCCGAGACACGCAAGCAGCATGAGGAAAGACAGTCCCGCGCCGTATATGTTTCGCTTGCCGAAGCTCGCGAGCACGGCTTCAAAACCGACTGGGAAAATTATGTGCCGCCCAGGCCTGCATTCATCGGCGTGAAGGAATTGAACGATTATCCTCTGGCCGAGATTGCCGGGTATATCGACTGGACGCCGTTCTTCCAGTCCTGGGAGCTGGCGGGGCGCTACCCGAAAATCTTGCAGGACGAGGTGGTGGGTATGGAGGCGCGCAAACTGTTTGCCGATGCGCAGGCGATGCTGGAAAAAATCATAGCCGAGAAATGGCTCACCGCCAATGCGGTATTCGGCCTGTTCCCGGCGAACACGGTAAACAGCGACGATATCGAAATCTACACCGACGACACACGCGCTAAGGTGGCGATGACCTGGCACAACCTGCGCCAGCAGACCAAGAAGCCTGCGGACATTCCCAACTATTGCCTGGCAGATTTCATCGCACCGAAGGAATCCGGCGTTGCGGATTACATCGGCGGGTTTGCCGTCACCGCCGGCATCGGCATAGAAGAGCATGTTGCAGAGTTCGAAAAAAATAACGACGACTACAACGCGATCATGTTGAAAGCGCTGGCCGACCGTCTGGCGGAAGCATTTGCCGAATTGCTGCACCAGCGTGTGCGCCGCGAATTCTGGGGCTATGCTGCGGATGAGGCACTTGACAACGACGCGTTGATCAATGAAAAGTATCGCGGCATCCGCCCCGCGCCAGGTTACCCGGCCTGCCCGGAGCACACCGAAAAAGGACCTTTGTTCGAACTGCTGGATGCGCCGAATAAGGCGGGCATCACGATCACCGAAAGCTTTGCAATGCTGCCCACCGCGGCGGTCAGCGGCTTTTATTTCTCGCACCCGAAATCGCAATACTTCGCGACCGGCAAGATAGACAAAGACCAGGTGGCAAGCTATGCCAGGCGCAAAGGCTGGGACATTGAAACCGCAGAGCGCTGGTTAGCACCGGTGTTGAGCTACTAATGTACATACCGAAGCAATTTGAGGAGAAAAACATTGGGATCATGCACGAATTAATTCGTGAGAAGCCGCTTGCCACGCTGGTCACGATGTCATCGCAGGGACTCAATGCAAACCACATTCCGTTGCATCTTGTAACAGAACCCGCGCCATTCGGAACACTGTGCGGTCACGTAGCCCGTGCCAATCCCGTCTGGCGCGATTTTCAACATGGCATTGAAGCGCTGGCCATTTTTCATGGGCCTGATGTTTACATCTCGCCCACCTTGTATGCCACCAAGAAGGAAACGAAAAAAGTCGTTCCCACCTGGAACTATGCCGTTGTTCACGCGCATGGCACTTTACGCGTGATCGATGATGCCGGTTGGATTCGCAAACAGCTTGAAGCGCTCACAGCGCACAACGAAGCGCAGCTTCCCGAACCCTGGGCCGTTTCGGATGCGCCTTCCGAATTCACTGACAAACTGATCGAGGCTGTTGTTGGAATTGAAATCACTATCACCAGGCTGTCCGGAAAATGGAAAGCAAGCCAGAATCAGCCGCCACAGAATCAAGCGAGCGTCATCGAAGGACTGGCAAGCAGCGATACGACCGATGCGAACGCCATGGCCAGAATGATCAGAAGCCATTTTCTAAAAACCGCATAACCTCAAAATTAAAAAAGCAATCCAATGAAACGCCTAATTTTTTACCGCCGACAGTCCTTCCGACGGTCTTTATCAACCACCGCGTGCTCTGAACTGGCCGCACACCTGCATCAATGAAATGGAGAAATGCAACATGACCGAACTGATCAAAACTGATACCAAACTGGGCGAAGGCGCAGAAGCGCAAGCCGGACAAACCGTGATCGTGCATTACACCGGCTGGCTATACGACGAGAGCGCGCCTGACAACAAGGGCACGAAATTCGACAGCTCACTCGACCGCAATGAACCGTTCGATTTTCCGCTGGGCGGGGGGCGCGTCATTCGCGGTTGGGACGAGGGCGTGGCCGGCATGAAGGAAGGCGGAAGCCGCACGCTGGTGATTCCGCCGGAAATGGGTTATGGCCCGCGCGGTGCAGGCGGCGTGATTCCGCCAAATGCCACGCTGGTATTCGACGTGAAGCTGCTTAAGGTGATCAAGACCGACATCGCGGACACCATGGTCGGCGAAGGCGACGAGGCCATGGCTGGGCAGATGGTCAGCGTACACTACACCGGATGGCTGTTCGACAAGAACGCACCGGAGAACAAGGGCGTGAAGTTTGACAGTTCGCGCGATCGCGATGAACCGTTCGAATTCCCACTGGGCCAGGGGCAGGTGATACAGGGTTGGGATGTCGGCGTGGCCGGCATGAAGGTGGGCGGATGTCGCACGCTGGTGATCCCGCCCGAGATGGGCTATGGTCGCCGCGGCGCGGGTGGCGTGATTCCGCCAAATGCCATCCTGGTATTCGACGTAGAATTGCTGGGCGTGCAGTAAATCGCAGCCGGCTACTTTTTCAATCTTTGCATTCAACATTGAGACCTAAATGAATCTGATTTCCAAACTGTTATTCGCCCTGCTGCTGTCTGGCGCCTTCATTTCCACTGCATGCTCCGAACACATGGCATCAACTACGCCAGCAGCTACGCCAAACAGCACCGTGAGTACACTTATCAAGACCGACGTGAAACTGGGCACGGGTGCGGAAGCCACACCGGGGCACAACGTATCGGTGCATTACACAGGCTGGCTGTACGATGAAAAAGCGCCTGACCACAAGGGCCAGAAATTCGACAGCTCGCGCGATCGCGGCGAACCCTTCGAATTCCCGCTTGGTGCAGGGCATGTGATCAAAGGCTGGGATGTAGGCGTGGCAGGCATGAAGGTGGGCGGGCAACGCACGCTGATCATACCGCCCGACATGGGCTATGGCGCTCGCGGCGCGGGCGGCGTGATTCCGCCCAATGCGACGCTGGTATTCGATGTGGAGCTGTTGGGTGTAAACTGATAGTTCGGTGCGCCTGACGCGCGCCTAAGATTCTGCAGGGAGGGTGCATGTTCCAGATTCGGGTTCATGGTCGCGGCGGGCAGGGCGTCGTAACGGCGGCCGAAATGCTGTCCATTGCAGCCTTCGAGGAGGGTCGCCATGCCCAGGCTTTCCCGAGTTTTGGTTCCGAACGTACCGGCGCACCCGTCGTGGCATTCTGCCGAATATCAGACCGAGAGATCCGTACACGCGAACCCATCGTGGAACCCGATGCAGTCATCATCCAGGATCCCACGCTGCTGCACCAGATCGACGTGTTTGCCGGGCTGAAACAGGACGGCTTTGTTCTGCTCAATTCGCATCACAGGATTGAAGAACTCGGCATAAGCGAACTGGTCGGAGCATACAAGGCCGAGCACCTCCGCTCATTGCCAGCAACCGAACTCGGGATCAGGCACATTGGGCGACCCATTCCCAATGTGCCGCTGCTGGCAGGATTTGCGGCCCTGTCCGGTATCATCAAGCTGGAATCGGTGATCAAGGCGATCAATGCAAAGTTTCAGGGTCAGGTGGCGATCGGCAATATCGCGGCCGCAACAGAAGCCTATCATCTGGTGAAGGAGAGTATGCATGCTTAAACAGATAGAGGGTTCCAAGGCGGTTGCCGAGGCGATTGCGCTGTGCCGTCCCGAGGTGATCTGCGCCTATCCCATTTCGCCGCAGACGCACATCGTGGAAGCTTTGGGTGAAATGGTCAAGGCAGGCAGGCTCGCACCTTGCGAATATATCAACGTGGAAAGCGAGTTCGCCGCGATGTCTGTGTCGATCGGCGCATCCGCTGCAGGTTGTCGTGCCTATACCGCGACCGCCTCGCAAGGGCTGCTGTTTATGGTCGAAGCCGTGTACAACGCTTCGGGACTGGGCTTGCCCATCGTGATGACGGTGGCCAATCGCGCCATCGGCGCGCCGATCAATATCTGGAACGACCATTCGGATTCGCTTTCGCAACGCGATTCGGGCTGGATGCAGTTGTTCGCCGAAAACAACCAGGAAGCGGTCGACCTGCACATACAGGCATTCCGCCTGGCAGAAGAGCTTTCCATGCCCATCATGGTGTGCATGGACGGTTTTATCCTGACGCACGCCTTCGAGCGCGTGGACATTCCATCGCAGCAACAGGTCGATGCTTATCTTCCGCCGTTTGAACCGCGCCAGGTGCTGGACCCTGCAGAACCCATCTCCATCGGTGCGATGGTGGGGCCAGAGGCCTTCATGGAAGTGAAGTATCTTGCG
>JAJXTL010000296.1 GCA_021783855.1 Pseudomonadota bacterium | reverse complement strand
CTATGACGCCTTGCAGCAGGCCGCCGAAACCATGCGGCGCGGCGGCGGGGTGGGTTATGATTTCTCGTCCATTCGTCCCGAAGGTGCTCTGGTAAAGGGGACCAACTCGCGTGCCAGCGGGCCGATTTCCTATATGCGCGTGTTCGATCGTTCCTGCGAAACGGTCGAATCGGCTGGCGCGCGGCGCGGCGCGCAAATGGGCGTGTTGCGCTGCGATCATCCCGACATCGAAAAATTCATCCGCGCCAAGGATCAAGGCGACCTGCGCAACTTCAACATTTCCGTCGGCGTCACCGATGCACTGATGCAGGCGGTTGAAGCCGACCAGGAGTTCGAACTGGTGCACAAGGCCGAACCTGCCGCCGCAATCAGGGAAGCGGGTGCAACACAGCGCGCCGACGGACTGTGGATATATCGCAAAGTTCGAGCCGCAGACCTGTGGCGCCAGATCATCGAGAGCACTTACGATCACGCCGAGCCGGGTGTGTTGTTCATCGACCTGATGAACCGCGACAACAACCTGTCCTATTGCGAAGTGATCGAGGCGACCAATCCATGCGTTACCTCTGACACCTGGGTGATGACCGAACTGGGCGCACGCCAGGTGCGCGAACTGATCGGCAAACCCTTCGCCGCATTGATCGACGGCAAGTCCTGCCCGACCGAATCGCAAGGCTTTTTCTTTACCGGCACCAAACCGGTGCTGCGTCTGAAAACTGCCGAAGGACATTCATTGCGTCTGACCGCCGACCATCAGGTGCTGCGCGTTTCCCGTATGACGCGCTATGTGCGCGAAACGGAGTGGGTCAAAGCATGCGAACTCTGCTCCGGTGACAAAATTGTGTTGCACGATCATCGCGCCAGTCAGGCATGGAGCGGCGCGCACAGTGAAGAGCAAGGCTATCTGATCGGTTTGCTGATCGGTGATGGCACGCTCAAGAACGACAAAGCTGTGCTGAGCGTTTGGGATTCTGCTGCATTGAAAATCGCCAACGGTGGCGACATGTCCCCTTCCGCCGGAATTGCCAGTGTCATGTTTGCTGCCGAACAGGCTGCGCGCACCTTGCCGCACCGCAGCGACTTCAACGGCTGGCAAAAACCGGTTGAAGGTCGCGGAGAATATCGTCTGGTAACAGGCGCGTTACGCACGCTGGCACTGGAACTGGGCCTGACGCCCGGCAACAAAAAATTCACGGCTGCAATTGAAACAGACTCATCCGACTTCTATCGCGGGGTATTGCGCGGCATGTTCGATGCCGATGGCTCGGTGCAAGGTTCGCAGGAAAAGGGCATCAGTGTTCGCCTCACACAGATCGACCTCGGCAATCTGGAAGCCGTGCAGCGCATGCTGCAACGTCTCGGCATCATCTCCACCATCTACCAGAATCGCCGCTCTGAAGGCATGAAAACATTGCCGGACGGAAAAGGTGGCTCCAGGGAATATGCCTGCCAGACACTGCATGAACTCATTATCAGCGGAGATAATATCGGGCGTTATGCCAAACTGATCGGCTTTGCAGATAGCGACAAGATGAAAAAGCTGAATGGCTTACTGACTGATTATCAGCGCCGTCCGAATACGGAACGTTTCGTCGCAACTGTTCAGTCACTGGAAGAAGATGGCGTGGAGGATGTGTATGACGTGACCGTGTCCGACGTGCATGCCTTCGATGCCAATGGACTGTATGTCCACAACTGCGCCGAACAGCCCCTGCCTCCTTATGGCTGCTGCTGTCTGGGCTCGATCAATCTGACGCGCATGGTGAAGAATCCCTTCTCGGTGCATGCCGGATTCGACTATGAACCCTTCAAGCAACTGGTCAGGGTCGCCGTTCGCATGCTGGACAATGTGCTGGACGTGACCGCCTGGCCGCTGACCGAGCAGCAACAGGAGGCGCAGAACAAGCGGCGCATCGGCCTGGGCTATACGGGTCTTGGCGATGCACTGGTGATGCTTAACCTGCGTTACGATACCGATCAGGCGCGCGCCTTTGCCGCCGACATCACGCGCATCATGCGCGACGAGGCCTATGCTGCCTCGATCGAACTGGCCAGGGAGCGCGGCGCGTTCCCGCTGCTTAATGCCGGACAATATCTGGCCTCCCCGCGCTTCGCCTCGCGCCTGCCGGATGAGATGAAGAGCAACATCCGCGAGCACGGCATCCGCAACAGCCACCTGTTGTCCATCGCACCCACCGGCACCATTTCGCTGGCCTTCGCCGACAATGCTTCCAACGGCATTGAACCTGCCTTCTCGTGGTTTTACACGCGCAAGAAACGCATGATGGACGGCACGACCAAGGAATATTCGGTAGAAGACCACGCCTGGCGGCTCTACAAAAAGCTGGGCGGCGATATGGATCATCTGCCGGAAGCTTTCGTCAGCGCGCTTGAGATTTCCGCGCTCGATCACATGAAAATGGTTGCCGCCGTCGCGCCCTATATCGACACGTCGATCAGCAAGACCGTCAACGTGCCTGCCGACTATCCCTTCGATGACTTC
>JAJXTL010000093.1 GCA_021783855.1 Pseudomonadota bacterium | reverse complement strand
CCACCGAGGTGTCGGTGTGGGGCAGAGGTTTTGATTTAGCGTGCGATACCTTTGATTTTGATTTACCACCCACTCCGGCCGGTTTGTTGCGGTTATCCACCACCGAGTCGCTGCCCCGCAGCCCTTTTAAGCCGGTGCTACCCGTATCGAACCCGCTGCCCTTGAGACCGGAATTGTCCGCGCCAGAAAGGCCTTTCAATTGATCCATCGCTGAACCAGACGATCCCTTGAGTGTGCCCGCTGCCGAGTCGCGACCGCGAATGAACGCGGCATCTTTCTGGCGCTTTTCCTCGGCCTGACGTTCGCGCTCGACGCGCTCGGCTTCTGCCTGACGCTGGCGTTCGGCAGCAGCAGCGGCCGCAGCTTGCTGCGCGCGCGGTGCGGCTCCGTAGTCGTAGCTGGGGGTGGATGTGCTTCCTCTGGAACCTGACTCAGAACCATCGCAGTTCATGCATTTTCCTGTCGGGTTTTGATCCCAAGCCATTGCTGGAGCGGATGCAAAGCAGGCAACGCTCAACATTGCCCAAAGCGCCGTGTGCATCTTGATGTGATATGTGTGTTTCATTTTTTCTCCCGTAGGGCGGGTCACACCCGCCATTTCAACGTCACTCACCAAATTCCACCTTGTTATCTTGTGTTTCGGCGGGTGTGACCCGCCCTACGTCCCATGTAATGGCGGGTACGAAAAACTTTTGTCCCGGCACCGGTATAACCCTCCCTACCCAATCGTGCGGATAAATCCCTTCTTTCACATAGCGGTGAAAGCTGGAATACGGCCAATCCGCCACGCATTGCACATGGCCGTGCTTGACCGGATTCCAATGGATGTAATCCACATGCCGGGCATAATCGCGTTCGTCTCGAATCAGATGCTCCCAATAGCGGTGTTGCCACAGCGAACCTTGCCGTTTTTCCTTGCGGCGCGCGGTCAGGTATTCATCGCGCCTCAACCTGGCCCCACATCGTTGCGTCACTTTGGTTTTAATCAACTTCCAGCGCGTGGAAAAATCCGCATCTCCCGGCGGCAACGTCCACAGGCAATGCAAGTGATCGGGCAACAATACCCACGCGTCAATGGTGAAGGGCAACGTCGTTCGCACCGTTTCAATCGCCTCGCGCAGGGCGGCGCGAACATCCGCGTCAACGAGAAACGGTTGTCGGCGTAATGTATTCACCGTGAAGAAATAACATCCTCCTTCGGTGTTGGCGCGGCGATAGTTGGGCATGATGTGTTGGTTGTTGTGCGTGTTATACGGCGGGTATGACCCGCTGCAACGGCGGGTATGACCCGCTGCAACGGCGGGTGTGACCCGCCCTACCGGGCTACTGCCTCTGATAAACATGTGTGCTTGTTTTCGTGGTGTTTCTTTCAGCAGTTTCACGCGTGATAGACATGCCATCACGCGAGAAAGTCAGGGTCTCAAGGCAATGGTTTGGTAAGTCGCATTGGTAGTCGCGAGTGGTAGTGAATCCCGTTACTTTAGTAGGCGCTGAATACTGTGTAGGCCTGCCACGCTCGTGAGGGTTGTTTCTAAGGAAGTCCTCACGCTGATCGTAAGTCCCAAAAAAGACGGCGCCATTTTCTATTTTCGCCTCCGACCAGATTTTCGCTTCCCGCCAGCTTATATTCTTGTTTGAATTCCAATCAAAATTCTTGAAGATTGCCCCTTCATTCTGACGAAGGAAAGCCGCAAATTCTTCACGTTCCCGATCAGCCTGCGTACGTTCCCGCTCTACCTTCGCTTGCGGTGAATTCGCTTTCTCAATCCCAAACTCCAGCCCCGCAATCCGCCGCTTAACATCGGTGATCTGCGCGGGGTCGGTGAGGCCGATCAGGTAAAACCCGCAGTGGCGCTTGGCGTCCTCGAATTTGCCCGCTTTCTCGTAGATCGTACACAGGTCGGCGTAATAACCGAGAATCCACGGCGCGGCGGCGACGGCTTTTTCATACTCGCGAGCTGCCGCAAGAAAATCGTCCTCCGACTTGGCGCTCCTGAATGCGAACTGCGCGCGGCCCTCGAAGCTAACCGCCGCATCGGGCAAGGCGGGCGAGGGTTTCAGTGTTGGTGCGAGCTTAATGATCTTCTCGCGAAGGGCGTTGTCGTTCGGCGATTGCTGCAACTGCTCGACCATCTGGCTGAGTTGCTCGCGCGGGGATTCGGCATGGGCGATATTCGCCAGCAGCACGCCGAAGATCAGGAATAGACAATTGATGAAGGATTTCATGGCGCGCCCCTTCCGTAACAATTACGATCAATTTACGGGGGGCATGGAAGGCATCCGGGTGATGCAGTGTTTCGGTGCATGGAATGCGACACGTATTCGCACCCTACTCGCTCAAGGGGCAACAATCAATATGCCAAACGGCCTAGGTATTCTGGTTTAAACGAGTGCTGCACGGAATGCACCACGCACCTTTTTATTTTTCGCTCAAACAGTTGCGCAATACGGTAGATTTTGTAATGAAGTTCCAGACCTCCCGCTGCCCAGACACTTCGGTGACGTTCACGAGGCCGCCCGGCCACATGCTGAAATGGCCTTTCTCGTCCTTGTCGAAGGTCGCACGGATGGCGACGGTCTGGCGATCGAAGCGTTTCCAGTTCTGCAACATCGCCTCGTAGCGCGGGTAGTCCTGATCGGTTTTATAGGAACCATCGTCTATGTTGATCCAGAGACAGTTTTTCATTTGTGTTTCATTTGCAGAAGGGCATGCCGTCATGTTCTCGAAGTCGATCGTGATATAGGCCACGACCCGCAAAGCCTTGCCATGATATGCGGCTGGATTGGCAATCAACTTGCCCAGCGACACCTGCTCGCCACATGCCGGGTTCGGGGCGGCCAAAACGGCTGTTGTCAGACAACACGATGCGATCAACAGAATTCTGACGATGTATTTCAGCGTGTCCATATTCAAAGTTTCACTCCTTTGGCATCTGTGCGGGGCGGGTCTCACCGGTGCAGGGGCAATCGGGTGAGATAGCGCTGCCAGTCGAAATACGGTCCAGGGTCGGTCTTGCGACCGGGGGCGATGTGGCTGTGACCCGCGATGCCTTTTATCGGGAATGCCGCACGTAAAGCAAGCGTCAATTCATGCAGCACGGCGTATTGCGCATCGGTGAACGGTTGATTATCGCTGCCTTCAAGCTCCAGACCGATCGCATAGTCATTGCAGCGCGCGCGCCCCTGCCAGATGGATGCGCCCGCATGCCAGGCGCGCTGCAACGCAGAGACAAACTGAATCAAGTGCCCGTCGCGGCGGATATAAAAATGCGATGACACCCGCCCTTCGGGGATCGTGCGGTAATAGGGATGTTCATCGCGATTCAGGGTATTGGTAAACAACTGTTGCACGCCATCCCCGCCGAATTCGCCGGGCGGCAGACTGATGTTGTGT
The DNA here is from genome assembly GCA_021783855.1 of Pseudomonadota bacterium. The sequence goes on along the minus strand of JAJXTL010000093.1, from coordinate 7,935 downwards.
ATTACCAGCAGGTAGATTTCCCCGGTCGGTCGCGCATCAAAATTGGGCGTAGAAATGCGCTCGACATCTGTCAGCCAGCCGTTTTTGTCAATCCGCATCGTCTGTACCCGCCGGACTCTTAATGCCCAGCCGTTCCATGCGATAGCGCATAGTGCGAAACGTCAGTCCCAGCAGTTTCGCAGCAGCGGTACGGTTAAAATTAGTCTGCTGCAGCGCCTCCAGCAACGCTTCTTTTTCAACCCGATCCAGATAATCCGGCAGCGGATACTTATCGCTCTTTTCTCCCACGTCGGACTGCACCTGTTCAACCGGTTCCAGATACAAATCCTCTACCGTGATCAGACCGTCCGAACACAAAGCCAGCGCGCGCTCGACAATATTTTCAAGCTCGCGAACGTTACCCGGAAAGTCATATGCCTGCAACGCGTGCAACGCTTCCTCCGAAAATCGCACCGCCCCCCCCGCACGCGCCAGCGCCCTCTGCGCAATTTCAACAATATCCTCACGCAACTCGCGAAGCGCCGGCATCTGGATGGGAATCACATTCAGGCGGTAATAAAGATCCTGACGAAACCGACCTGACTTTACGCGCTCACTCAGATCATTGTGCGTCGCACTAATGATGCGCACATCCACCGCCTCTTCGGTGGTCGCACCGACTTTTCGGACGCGCTTTTCCTGTATCACACGCAACAACTTGACCTGCATATGCAGCGGCAAATCGGCCACCTCATCGAGAAACAAAGTGCCATTGTTTGCGGCCTGAAAGAAACCCTCCCTTTCCTTGTCAGCTCCGGTAAAGGCGCCTTTTTTATGACCGAAGAACTCGCTTTCCATCAGATTCTCCGGGATCGCGCCACAGTTCACCGCAATCACCGGCTGATTGCTGCGCGAACCGCTTTGCACGATGAGGCGTGCTGCCAGTTCCTTGCCGCTCCCCGACTCCCCGCTGATATGCACCGGCGCCTGACTGCGCGCCACCCGCGCGATCAGATCACGCACCTTCTGCATCGCCGGCGCATGTCCCAGCAATTGCCTGTCTCCTGACGGGCTTGCCTGCGGCAGACTCAGCGCCGACTTCACCAGATTGCGCAACTGCTCCAGAGAGAGCGGTTTGGCCAGATAATCAAAGGCGCCCGCCTTGAGCACGGTAATCGCGTTTTCCATATTGCCATGCGCAGTAATCACTGCAACAGGCACGTCAAGGTTTTTTTGTGTGATGTATTTCACCACCTCCAGCCCGTCGCCGTCGGGCATGCGCATATCGGTCAGACACAAGTCATAATGATTCGCAGCAAGACAGGCTATCGCCTCGCTCACGCCCCCGGCCTTATCCACGACCAGCCCCATCCTGAGCAAGGTCATTTCCAGCAATTCGAGTATGTCCGGCTCATCGTCCACCAGCAGCACAACTCTGCGCTCCTGTCCCGGCAAGCTATCGCGCATCGATTTATCCGTCATTGTCCCGTCCCGGTCTTTTTCCAAGCCTTCTCTCACCAAAGGTTATGCGGAAACAGGCGCCCGGCTTGCGCGCTCCCTGCTCAGCCTCCAGATCATGATATGCCAGCCAGGCACCATTTGCCTCACAAAGTTCTTTTGCAATGTATAAACCCAGTCCCGTGCCCTGTTCTGCGGTGGTAAAGAACGGCTCAAACAGGTTGGATTGATGTTCAACCGGGATACCCGGCCCGTCGTCGCGCACTTCCAGCATCGCGCGCCCCCGCTCGAACCCTGTTATCAGTGCAAGGCTGCCGGGCATACCACGCCCGTAATGCAGCGCATTGCGGCACAGGTTCCACAGCACCTGCCTGAAATGTCCGCGATCAAAACTGACCGTCCCGTCCTGCTCTGCCTGCAACACCAGCACACCGGGCACTACTGCTTCAGCCTGATTGAATTCATCCACGAATACCGGCAATATGACGGCAAGATCGAAAGTTTCAGGCCTTGCGCGATCGCGCCGGTTAAGTTGCAGCACATCTTCCACAATCCGGTTGATGCGCTGCGTGTTTTCCCTTATCAGATGCAACAGCCGCGCCTGCCCGGCATCGATCGACTCCTCCTGCAACAGCTCTGTTGCATAACTGATGGCGGACAGCGGGTTGCGCACTTCATGAGCCAGATTCGCAGTCAATCTCCCAAGCGCTGCCAGCTTGATCTGTTGCGCCTCCGCCTGTACATGCCGCATATCTTCCAGAAAAATCACTGCGCCCTGTGCCGCTTCCCGTTCCACCCCGACAAAGCGCAATCTTGCCTGCAAGCCTCCGTCGAGCTGCAAGGTGATGCGTGCATTCACCGCGTTAACTTTCCATAAGGCATATTGCTCATACAACAGCGGGAAACCAGTTTCCAACTGCCCTCCTGAAACTCCCGTCTTGTGCAGCATATGGGCCGCGCTGGGATTCATCTGCACGATCCTGTCGTGCTCATCCACCACCAGCACGCCATCCTGCATATCCTTCATCACCAGACGGTTCGCCTCCGCCATACCGATCAAATCCCGGCCCCGACGCTGCGCCAGCTTCTGATTTTCAAGCGCATACTGAGCCAGCTTGTGCGCCAGACCCGCTACCGCAAAATAAGCCACGCACAACAAGCCGACCTGAATAAATTGCGCCACATGCGCATCGTCATACAACACTGCAAACGCATGTTCCAGCAAAGCGGCAATACTCGCCAGCGCCGCAAAAAACAGGGTGATCCTGCCGCGACTGATGATACCCGCCACGGCCATCGAGACCATCAGCAACAGCCCGACGCTGCTCTGCACACCACCGCTGGCATGAGCCAACACCGTCAGGGCAACGATATCGCTGCACACTTGCACCGCCAATTGCCAGGAAAACGGCAACCAGCGCAGGCGTAGCGGGACAAATGACAATGCCACGACGAACGCGTACAACAAACCTGTCGTCAGAAACAATCGCCCTTTTTCCACGCCGAACATCGATCTAGCGTCAAACACCAGCGCGATCAAAACGATAAAACTGACTAATACCAGACGATAGAGATTGAAATAATTCAGCGAACGCCAGAAATCGGCTGGTGCCGAATCAGCTGTTGTGGAATCAGCCGGTGCGGAATCAGCAGTTTTAGCTTGCTCGTCCAATGTACTATCTATTTTTTCTGTGCATCGCGATGCGCCGCACAGCAGAAATACTGCTCGCCCGCATGAATGCTTTCACCTATCGGCAGGTGCACGCCACAGTGCGCACAACGCACCATATCTTCAGCCGCCGCCTGCTTCTTTTCAGGTGCCGCCTTGCGGTAGGACTTGATCAGCAGGTAAACGACAGCCGCAATGGCGAACAGAAATAATAGGCGACTCATGAAAACTCCTGTTGGTCGGGGTGAGAGGATTCGAACCTCCGGCTTCTACGTCCCGAACGTAGCACTCTACCAGGCTGAGCTACACCCCGCAGCTTTTAGATTAGTATCGCCGTGTGGCGGCGAAATGCGCCAATTCCAGCAGACATTTTTTGTACCTGGAATCGACAAAACTACTGATCGCCGAACAAGCCAATTCGACCTCTCGCATGGCTTGCTGACGGGTAAAATCCAGTGCGCCGGTAGCATGTATAATTTGCAGCACATCGCTGAACTTGCTCACATCACCCTGTTCAATCGCAGCACGCACGACGCTCGCCTGCTCGGACGTGCCGTGCTGCATGGCATAAATCAGCGGCAGGGTGGGCTTGCCCTCGGCCAGATCGTCACCCAGATGCTTGCCTGTCTCCTGCTCGTCGGCGGAGTAATCAAGCACATCGTCAATCAACTGAAAGGCCGTGCCCAGATGCATGCCGTAGGTCGCCGCAGCCGCCTCATCGGCAGCACAAGCCTTGCCCAACATCGCACCCAGCCGCATCGCCGCCTCGAACAGCTTGGCCGTCTTGCAGTGGATCACGCGCATGTAGTTGTCAGCCTGGACATCGGCATCATTGCAATTGAGCAGCTGCAACACCTCGCCCTCGGCGATCACATTGGTCGCATCGGCCAGTGTCTGCATCACGCGCATCTCGCCCACCTCGACCATCATCTGAAACGCGCGCGAATACAGAAAGTCGCCGACCAGCACGCTCGCCGCATTGCCGAACAGCGCATTCGCCGTTTCGCGCCCGCGGCGCAGGCCGGATTCATCCACCACATCGTCGTGCAGCAGGGTCGCGGTATGGATGAACTCGACCACTGCCGCCAGATCGTGATGATGCGTGCCCTGATAGGCAAATGCATGAGCGGACAATACCACCAGTGCCGGTCGCAGACGCTTGCCGCCGCTGTTGACGATGTATTCGCCGACCTGATTGACCAGCAACACTTCCGAGTGCAGCCGCTGGCCTATCACCTGATCGACTGCAGCCATATCGGCTGCCAACAATTGATTGAAGTTATCTAAAAACACGTTTCGCCTTATTTACATCACTATCAACGCGCACATGGCTTGCGCTGACGAATTTTGTATTGTCGCATAAAAATCCGTTCAATCGTAACAGCCTTTGCCGGTACGCCACAAATACAGACCGATCAGTACGCCCACGCCGCTTAGCAGCAATACGTAATGCGCAGGGGCCAGCGGATCGAACGGCAGCCACATGCTCACCAGTACCGGCGTGAGTCCGCCAAACACCGCGTAGGCTACATTATAGGCAAATGACAGCCCCGAGAATCTCACCGCAGGCGGAAAGGCCCGCACCGCCGCGCTCGGCACCACGGCGATCACGCCGACAAAAAATCCGCACAGCGCGTACAACTCGTTGATGTATTGCGGCACTGTGGCCATCTGGCTATAGAACAGCATCGCCGTATAACCCAACATCGCAGAACCCGCCATCAACACCCGTCCGGCGCCGAAACGGTCAGCCAGTGCGCCAAACACGATGCAGCCAGCACTCAAAAACAAGGTTGCAATGCTGTTGGCCCGCAAGGCCACGGTGGCGGGAATCGAATACAGTTTTTGCACCAGCACCGGCGTCATCAGTATCATCACCACGATCGCCGCTGACAACAGCCAGGTCATCGCCATGGTCAGAATCACGGATGCCCGATGCGCGCGTATCACGGTTTTCAACGGCAGCTCACGGGCCAGCATCTGGCGCGCCTGCATCTCCTTGAACACCGGCGTTTCATGCAGCCACTGTCGCAACCACACCGACAACAAGCCAAACAACCCGCCTAAAATAAACGGCACGCGCCAACCCCGATTTAATAATTCCTCCGGCGTATAAACCTGGTGTATGGCGGTGGCCACCAGCGACCCCAACAAAATACCGCCTGTCAGGCCCGCCGTGAGAATGCCGCAAGCGACTCCCGCATGGCGCGCGTGCACATGCTCGGTGACAAACACCCAGGCGCCCGGCACTTCCCCGCCGATGGCCGCACCCTGCATGATGCGCAGCGCCAGCAGCAACAGCGGCGCCCAGACGCCGATCACTGCATAGGTAGGCAGCAGGCCGATAGCCAGGGTAGGCAAAGACATCAGGAGGATGCTCAGCATGAACATCCGCTTGCGCCCTGCCAGATCGCCGAAGTGCGCCATCACGATGCCGCCCAGCGGGCGCGCGAGATACCCCGCCGCAAAGATGCCGAAGGTTTGCAGTTGCCTCAGCCAGTCAGGCATGTCCGGCGGGAAAAACAATTTTGCTATCACCACCGCGAAAAACACGAAGATGATGAAGTCATAAAATTCCAGCGCCCCGCCCAGGGCGGACAACACCAGGGTCCGGTAATCGTTGCGACTCAATGCCGACATCCCCACTCCTTATGAAAAACCACGGCAGTGTAAAGCAAGCCCTACCCGTCATGCAATCAAGTGCAAGTCAACAGCTACCGGCAACCCGCCCGTCACTAGACTGAATTATCTATGCATTCCGGCATAATTGTTAAGCCAACCCGATTCGATTTACATAGTAAATCACATTGGTTTGATAATTCAATTGGATTTATCAAATACTCCTGTTTACATTGCGCTTGTGGGCCAGCCATCCGGCAACCACTTTTGTCCCTACTTTCAAGGAGAAAACTGCAATGCGTAAAAAAACATTACCTTTATTACTTGCCGCTTTAACGGTAGCTATGTCACCGGTCGTGACATCAAGTCTTGCTTATGCTCAGGGTCAGGGTCAACCGATGTCTAGCCAATTCTGGTGGCCTGACAAACTGGATCTCAGTCCTTTGCGTCAGCATGCCGCCGAGTCCAATCCTTATGGCGGCAATTTCAACTATGCTGATGAGTTCAAGACTCTCGACCTTGCTGCCGTGAAGAATGACATCAAGAAAGTGTTGACCACTTCACAGCCCTGGTGGCCCGCAGACTATGGCAACTATGGGCCGTTTTTCGTTCGCATGGCGTGGCACGGCGCGGGCACCTACCGCATGGGGGACGGCCGCGGCGGTGCCGATGGCGCTGATCAGCACTTCGAACCGCTCAACAGCTGGCCTGACAATGTTAATCTGGACAAGGCGCGGCGCTTGTTGTGGCCGATCAAGCAGAAATACGGCAGCAAGATTTCATGGGGCGACCTGATGGTCCTGACAGGCACTGTTTCGATGGAATCCATGGGCTTCAAAACCATCGGATTTGCCGGTGGCCGGCCGGACGATTGGGAGCCCGACCTGGTCTACTGGGGCCCTGAGGCCAAGTTTATGGATGACAAGCGTCACAACGGCGACGGACAGCTTGAAAAACCGCTTGCCGCAGTGCAGATGGGGCTGATCTATGTGAATCCGGAAGGGCCGAACGGCAACCCGGATCCGCTCGCTGCGGCAAAGGATATTCGCGAGGCGTTCGGTCGTATGGCGATGAACGATGAAGAGACGGTTGCCCTGATCGCCGGAGGGCACACCTTCGGCAAAGCCCATGGCGCCCACGACCCGTCCAAATGCCTGGGTCCCGAGCCTGCCGCCGCAGGCATAGAGGAGCAAGGTTTAGGCTGGAAGAACAAGTGCGGCAAGGGCAATGCCGAGGACACCATCTCCAGCGGCCTGGAAGGCGCATGGTCTGTCAACCCGATTGCCTGGACCACGCAATACTTTGACAATCTGTTCGCTTATGATTGGGTTCAGACGAAGAGCCCCGCAGGGGCGATCCAGTGGATGCCCAGCGACAAGAGCGTCGCAGACCTCGTGCCGGATGCGCACGATCCGTCGAAGCGCCATGCGCCGATGATGTTCACGACGGACCTTGCGCTGAAGTTCGACCCGGTCTACAGCAAGATTTCAAAGCGCTTCCACGAAAACCCAGCGGAGTTTGAGCTCGCCTTTGCCAGGGCGTGGTTCAAGCTGACGCACCGCGACATGGGGCCGCGCTCACGTTATCTTGGCGCCGACGTTCCGAAAGACGTGTTTCTGTGGCAAGATCCGCTTCCAGCCGCCGATCATGTCCTGATTAACGCAGCGGATATCGGTCAGCTCAAATCCAAGATTCTTAGCTCGGGTCTGACCGCTCCCGAACTTGTCAGGACTGCCTGGGCGTCTGCCGCCACCTTCCGCGGCACCGACTTCCGCGGCGGAGCTAACGGGGCGCGCATACGCCTCGAACCGCAGATACATTGGGCTGTCAATAATCCGGATGAGGTGGCGAAGGTGCTGAAGCGTCTGGAGGGCATTCAAAAAGACTTCAACAGCGGCGGCAAGAAGGTGTCGCTCGCCGATCTGATCGTTCTCGGCGGAACTGCAGCCGTTGAGCAGGCCGCAAAGAAGTCCGGGTATGACGTCAAGGTTCCTTTCACGCCGGGACGTGTGGATGCATCGCAAGCGCAGACTGATGTGAACTCATTCGCTGTGCTCGAACCGACCGCAGACGGATTCCGCGATTACTACGGCAAGAACAATCGCCTCTCGCCCACGGGAATGCTGGTTGATCGGGCGAACCTCCTGACCCTGACGGTTCCTGAAATGACCGTTCTGGTGGGTGGTATGCGGGTACTCAATGCCAATGCC
>JAJXTL010000295.1 GCA_021783855.1 Pseudomonadota bacterium | reverse complement strand
TTTCATACACGAGCTCGTAGCGCGGCAGCACAGCCCCGCTGCGAAATGCCAGCGGTTCATCGAACGATGCGCGCTCTGCCCTGACGATGCCTACAGAATTACCCAAGAAATTCCACCCAAAAAGAAAACCCGTTCAGCCTGCGCCAAAACGGGTGTCCTCGCTTTAGCTGGTATGTTTGAGCGCGTGATGCAATGCGCCTGTGCCCCGGCAAGCTGATATCAAATCGGCACGGGCATAAGTTTGTGCGTTTTATCGCCTCATGTCAATTTTCAAGCCAAGAACCAAGGAAACGGGGATTGCTCTACAATGCGCAACATCGCTGGCAAAGGTGCCGCCCACAGGAGATTAAGAAAAGATGGAAAATTCCATATCGCATGACAGGCATAACCCTGAGCCGCATGAAATCGATTCGTTAATCTTGCTGTTCAGCCAAGGAAATCTGACTGAGGCTGCAGCCCAAGCACTGACGATGACATCGCGTTTTCCGCATTATGGGCCAGGCTGGAAAGCGCTTGGCGTCGCGTTAAAAATGATGGGGAAAAGTTCAGATGCGCTCATCCCCATCCAGAAGGCCGCTCTTCTCACCCCAGAGGACGTCGAAGTGCATTACAACTTTGGTGTTTGCCTGCAGGATGTGGGCCGGCTTGAAGAGGCAGCATCAAGCTTTCGCAACGCGCTGCGTATCGACCCCGCATGTGCAGTTGCGCAGAAAAATCTGGATGCGATCCAGAAGGAATTGGCCAGGAATTCAAATCACCCCAGCCCCTACCAGTTAGTCGATTGCCGGCATGGCCGCTTTCTCGTCAATCCGCATGACATATACCTCGGACGCGCTATGATCATGTATGGGGAATACGGCGAAATTGAATGGCAGATCCTGGATCAGCTGCTTGGCGGAAAAGATGCTATCGAGGTCGGTGCCAATATCGGCACGCACACCATATCGATGGCCAAGAAACTGGCAAGCATGGGCAGACGTCTGCTGGCGATAGAACCCCAGCCCGTGGTGTTTCAGAACATGTGTGCAAACCTTGCGCTGAACGGATTGTTCAACGTTCTGGCAGAAAATGCTGCCTGCAGCGACACACAAGGCTGGCTGACGTTTGAAGCGCCAAACTATGAGCAGGACAATAACTCTGGCGGAGTATCCATGCGCGAAGATGGCAGCGGCAGCCAACGGGTTCGTTCGGCAAGATTGGACGACCTCGTGCCTCCCGGGTTCGACGTTGGACTTATCAAAATCGATGTGGAAGGATTCGAGCAAAGAGTGCTTGAAGGCGCAACGAGCACCATAGCGCAAAGCCGACCGATACTTTATCTCGAAAACGACAGAATCGAAAAATCGAAGGCGCTGATTGAATGGCTTTGGGATGCGGGTTACAAGCTATGGTGGCATATCCCCCCCCTATTCAACCCCGATAATTTTTCGGGCAAAAGCGAGAATATCTATGGCAATATTGCCTCGTTCAACATGCTGGCGCTGCCGAAAGAAAGTGGGATCACTGCAAATGGCCTGCTGCCCCTTATCGAAGACTCAACTTTTCATCCTCTACGGCCCCGTTGATTATGCGCTATGCACCCTGCATATGATGTTCCGTACAACCTTAAGCCTCCATCCGGAAGACCCCAGAAATGAAGATCGGCGTACCAAAGGAAATCAAGGCGAACGAACACAGGGTAGCGCTCACCCCCGCAGGTGCCGCCGCGCTGATCGAGGCAGGGCATGACGTGGCGGTCGAAAGCGGCGCCGGAATGGGCAGCGGATTTTCAGACGAGCAGTACAAAAATTCAGGCGCACAACTGATTGCAGATGCCAAGTCAGTCTGGTCGCAAGCGGAACTGATCGTCAAGGTCAAGGAACCGATAACGGATGAATGGCCTCGTATGGAGAAAGGCCAGATCGTCTTCACCTATTTTCATTTTGCATCCAACCTTGCGCTAACGCAGGCGCATCTCGATTCAGGAGCGATCTGCATCGCCTATGAAACCGTGGCAGAAGCATCCGGCGAACTGCCTTTGCTCACCCCGATGTCCGAGGTGGCTGGCCGCATGTCTGTACAGGAAGGCGCGAAGTATCTGGAGAAACACTATGGCGGGCGCGGCGTTTTGCTGGGCGGCGTGCCGGGTGTTGCACCCGCCCACGTGCTCATTTTGGGTGGCGGCATAGTCGGCAAGAATGCAGCCGTGATTGCATCAGGCATGGGAGCGCGCGTCACGGTGATGGATATATCGATTGCAAGGCTGCGCCATCTGGATGAAACGCTGCCTGTGGATACGCTGTATTCAAGCCGCCACAACCTGCTCGAGCAGATTAAACAGGCCGACCTGATCATAGGGTCCGTGCTGATACCGGGCGCTGCCGCCCCGCGCCTGATAAGGCGGGCTGATCTCAGCCTGATGCAGCCGGGATCTGTGATCGTCGATGTCGCGGTGGATCAGGGAGGATGCGCTGAAACCACGCGCCCCACCACGCACGCTGACCCGGTATACACAGTCGATGGCGTGATCCAC
>JAJXTL010000092.1 GCA_021783855.1 Pseudomonadota bacterium | reverse complement strand
GCGGAAAAGCCGCACTGGGGAAACTTGGCCGTGCCCTTGATGAAAAGAACCACCGGATTTCCGGTGACTTGTTGATGTATGCGTTGCTGTATGTCTGTGCTCATGATTATTACCCGAATTAAATTGTCAGGTATTATTGCAGAACAATTCGGCCACCGTCAAGCGCGGCCCATGCTCACACGTTCCAAGCCCGACAGGTCTTTGGCGGATGAAACTTCGGCAAAGCCCGACTGACGCAGCAATTCGCACACGCTTGCCGCCTGATCGTAGCCATGCTCCAGCATCAGCCACCCCCCGGAATCAAGGTGGTTCGCGGCACCCAGACAGATGCGCCGGATGTCGTCCAGCCCGTCCATGCCGGACACCAGCGCGCTGGCAGGCTCGAATCTCAAAGCTTGCAGGTGCGCGTCATCCGCCTCGATATAGGGCGGGTTGGAGACGATGAGGTCGAAGCGCCCGTCTTCAAGCGCCGAGAACCAGTCGCTATGCAGGAAGCGCAAGTTGTGCACGCCGAGCGATCTTGCATTGCCCATCGCCACATCAAGCGCGGCTTCGGAAGCATCGACCGCGACCACTTCAATATATGGGCGCGCATGCGCGATCGAAATGGCGACAGCACCGCTGCCCGTACCCATGTCCAGGACATAACGCATGTTTTGCTGATCGATGCGCTGCAAGGCCAGCTCGACCAGAAGCTCGGTATCCTGTCTCGGGATCAGCGTGGCGGGCGTGACCCTGAATACATGGCCGAAAAACTCGCGCTCTCCCAGAAGATATGCAACGGGCTCGCCCTGCAGCCGCCGCTCAACCAGTCCGGCATAGCGGCTTGATTCATCGGCGTCGAGTGCACGCTCCGGATATGTCATGAGGTAGGCGCGGTTGACTCCCAACACCGCCTGTAGCAGACACTGCACTTCGATGCGCGCCTCGTTGGCATCGAGACCGAGCATATCCTTCAGCCTGTTGCTGTCCTGACGCATGATTTCCCTCAGGTTCATGCGCCCGCCCCGGACTGGCGCAATGCTTTCAGCTCCGCCAGACAAAGATGGATGAACGCCAGCCCCACATAGACGGGCGAAAAAAAACTGATCAGGGGCACCAGCTGCAACAGGCCTGCCATCGCACCCAGGAGGTAGAGTCTGAATGAGGACCGCTCTATCACCTGCCTGTACTCTTCCTGACTTGCATGTTCGCTCAGCGCGTCATAGCGGAAAAGCCGCTGGTTCAGGTAGGCCATCAGCACGATGGGCAGGATGAGTGCGAACGGGGAGAACAGCCACAACGGCAGGCTCAGCACCCAGCCTGTGCAATACACGACGATCGCGACCAGCGCGTTCACGATGCTGCCTGCAACGCTCCCTCCCTTCTTCAGTTCCAGCTCCGGGTAATCTCTGCGCGCGACATGGGCCACCATCACAGGCATCGCGACGATCGCGGTGATCAAGAGCGCGGTCACATAAATCGCCGGAAACAGCAGCAACACCAGGAGGATGCTGATCAGGTAATGTGCGGCTATTGCAAAGGACCCCTGTTCCACCCATTGCTGCATAGGCGTTGATTGCACCATGGCAGTCAGTTGATTGATCCAGCTTCCCCAGAAATACACGGCAAACCCCACCCAAAGAGCCGTTGCTGCCAGCATGGGCCACAGCACCAGGGACAACATCCTGGGCTGGAAAAAAGTCTTGAACGCCTCGACAAGGGCGGAAATAACGCTGTTCATGGAATCGCCTGCGGTCATGCGCCATCGCGCCTGTGCTCCAGCCAGTGTAGCGCACCGAGCCCTGCGTGTCGTCCGCTGGCAAAACAGGCAGTCAGCAGATAGCCGCCGGTGGGCGCTTCCCAGTCCAGCATCTCGCCGCAACAGAACAAGCCGGGCAACGCCATCAGGTGCTCATCCAGCGACTCGAATTTCACACCGCCCGCGCTGCTGATGGCCTCATCCAGCGGTCGACACGCGATGAGCTCAAGCGGCAGGCACTTGATGGCGGAAGCCAGTCTTTCCGGATGATTGAAATCCTCCTTTGGCAGCAGCTCTCTCAACAGTCCGCTTTGCACGCCCCTGATGTTTGCCCGGCTCTGCAGATGGCTGGCCATCGAGCGCGAACCGCGCGGGTGATCCAGCTCATCAATGATGCGGTCGAGCTTCTTGCCTGGCGCAAGATCGATGTGAACGACCGCGCTGCCGCGCGCCTCGATTTCGTCGCGCAGCAAGGAAGATAACGCATAGATGGGGCTGCCTTCAACGCCTGTCTCAGTCATCATCAGATCGCCCTGCCTGGAATGAATGCCGCCTGCCGCATCGGTAAAACTCACGATGACGGACTTCAACGGATGGCCTGCAAATTTTTCGCGGAAATGCTGGCCCCAGCCCGCATCGAAACCGCAATTCGCAGCGCGCAATGGCGCAACCTCAATCCCGCGCTGCGCGAGCTGCATCACCCATGCGCCATCCGAACCCAGTCTCGCCCAACTGCCGCCGCCTAAAGCCAGCACCACCGCATCGGCATCTGCAGCAACCCCACCACGAGGCGTATCAAAGCGCAATGCAATATTTTCTCCATCCCAGCCGCGCCAGCGATGGCGCATGTGAAAATGCACGCCCGCCTCGCGCAAGCGGGTGAGCCAGGCGCGCAACAAAGGTGCCGCCTTCATGCCGGAAGGGAACACGCGCCCGGAGCTGCCGACGAATGTATTGATGCCCAGGCCGTGCACCCACTCGCGCAATGCATCGGGCGGGAAGCTTTCAAGCAATGGTGCGAGTTCCTTGCGGCGTTTGCCGTAGCGCGAAAGAAAATCATCCAGCGGTTCGGCATGTGTGATGTTCATTCCTCCCTTCCCGGCCATCAGGAACTTGCGCCCAACGGAAGGCATCGCGTCATATAGATCGACCTGCATCCCGCCCTGACTCAGCACCTCTGCCGCCATCAATCCGGCAGGCCCGCCTCCTATCACGGCCACTTGCCTCATCCGACAGCTCTGGGCGAGGCCCTGCGCAAGCCTTCCGACAGGGTGAAGGTTGGCTTCCAGCCCAGTTCGCGGCGTATCTTGCCGCTGTCGATCTGAAGCGAACCCAACAGACGCTCGAACTGATCCGATTTTCCGGCGAGCCTGCCCAGGAGTCTCAGCAGAACGGGCGGGCAGGGAAAGAGGCGCGCAGGACGACCCATCGCAGCACCCAGTTCACGGAGCAAGTCCGGTGTGGAGACATCCTCGCCATCGCACACCAGATAAGTCTGGTTGGCAGCCATAGGGTGTGTTGCGCAAAGGATCAGCGCATCGATCAGGTTTCCGACATGGATCAGGCTGCGGCGATTTTTTACTGATCCCAGCGGCAGCGGAATGCCGCGATCAAGCACCTTCATCATCTGCGCGAAGTTGCCCTTCACCCCTTCGCCATAAACCAGCGGCGGACGCACGATGACAACTTCCAATCCTGTTTCCCTGGCGACTTGATGGAGCACCTGCTCGGCCTCCCACTTTGAAACGCCGTAAGGGTCTTGCGGATTGGCGGTATCGGTTTCTGAAAAAGGCACGTCAGCAGTTTGCTCGCCGTTGACCTTGACGGAACTCACATACACCAGCCGCTTCACACCGGCTTTGGTTGCCTGCCTTGCCAGGTTTTCCGTGCCAGCCACATTGACCTTGCGGAATTCTTCCAGCGGATCGGAAGCATTATCGCGCATCACGTGAACTCGGGCGGCAAGATGTATCACCACTGCCGCGCCGGCCAGGGCTTTACTCCAGTCGGTCGCTCCGTCTATCGCACCGACTGACACCGGCAAAATTCCAGAGGGTAATTGATCGCGAGCTCTAATAGCGCCGCACACTTGCATACCGCGCCTCATGACCTCGTCGCACAGCGCCCGCCCGACAAAACCGTTCGCCCCGGTCACCAGCACGGAAGGATTGTTCAAACTGGTTTGGACCATACGGTTCGGTTCACGTAATCGACATAGCTCAGCACGACCCTCAGGATCTGCTTGGAGACAGGGCCCGCCTCGTAATCCTCCACCGGCTGCATGATGCGTCTGCTCCTGTCATGCTGCTCGATGATCACGCGCACTGCGTCAAGCACGCGCTCCTTTTTGAGCCCGCTCATGATCAAGGTGCCGACATCCATGCCTTCCGGACGCTCGTGGGCATTGCGGATGGTGATCGCCGGCAGATTGAGCCGCGACGACTCCTCTGTGATGGTGCCGCTGTCGGACACGACGCACAACGCCTCCATCTGCAACCTGATGTAATCACAGAAGCCGAAGGGCTTGAGAAACTGGATATACGGATTAAGCCTGCCCAGCTCCATCTCGTCCAGGCGCTTCCTGGTGCGCGGGTGGGTGGAAACGATCACGTGGCAATCGTAAGTCTCGGCCAGTGCATTCAGCGTTTCCACCATGTTTGCCATGTTTTCCGGGCTGTCTACATTCTCTTCCCTGTGCGCGCTGACGATGAAGTATTTGTTCGGAACCAGCCCCATGCGCTGCAGCACATCGGATTGCTGGATCTTGGGCATGTAGTGATCGAGCACCTCGCGCATATGCGAGCCTGTCTTGATGATGGTCTCGGGGCGTATGCCCTCGGCGATCAGATAGCGCCGCGCATGTTCGGTCAGCACCAGATTGATGTCGCTCAGATGATCGAGCACCTTGCGGTTCAGCTCTTCCGGCACGCGCTGGTCGAAACAGCGGTTGCCCGCCTCCATGTGAAACACCGGAATCTTGCGGCGCTTGGCGGAGATGACCGCGAGACAGGAGTTGGTATCACCGTACAGCATGATCGCATCAGGCTTTTCCTTTTCCATCACCGCATCGGATTTTTCGATCACGCGCGCGATGGTCTGCGCCGCATTCTCGCCCACCGCCTCGAGAAAATGATCAGGCCTGCGGATGCCCAGATCTTCGAAGAAAACCTGGTTCAGTTCGTAATCGTAGTTCTGCCCGGTATGCACCAGAATATGATTCGTGTGCTGATCGAATTCGTCGATCACGCGGCTCATCTTGATCAGTTCTGGGCGCGTCCCGACGATGGTCATGACTTTAAGCATCGAGTTCTTCCCGGATGTAATCCAGTTTCAATAACAACGCCTTCACCTGTTCCACGTTCAGCCGCTCCGTGTTGTGCGAAGTGTAATCATCCAAACGCGATATCTTCTCCTCGCCCTCGCTGAAGTATTTCGCATAATTCAGGTCGCGGTTGTCAGCCGGAATCCGGTAATATCCGCCAATGTCCTGCGCATGCGCCATCTCCTCGCGCGAGATCAGCGATTCATACAGCTTCTCGCCATGGCGCGTGCCGATGATGCGCACCTCATTGTTTTTCCCGAACAACTCTTTAAGCGCCTGCGCCAGATCGGCGACCGTCGATGCAGGCGCCTTCTGCACAAAGATGTCGCCCTGCTGGCCTTGCTCATAGGCATAGAGCACCAAATCTACCGAGTCTTCCAGCGACATCAAAAAGCGCGTCATGTTCGGATCGGTCACCGTCAACGGCTTGCCTTGCTTGATCTGTGACACGAACAGCGGGATGACTGAACCGCGCGACGCCATCACGTTGCCGTAGCGCGTGGCACAGAACACCGTCTCGCCTTCCCTCTGCATACGCGACTTGGCGACCATCAGCTTTTCCGCCATCGCCTTTGAGATACCCATCGCATTGATAGGATACACAGCCTTGTCAGTGCTCAGCACCACCACGCGCTTTACGCCACTCGCGGTGGCCGCATTCAGCACATTCTCGGTGCCAATGACATTGGTGCGCACCGCTTCCATCGGATAGAACTCGCACGAGGGCACCTGCTTCAACGCGGCCGCATGAAATACATAATCCACGCCGCGCATCGCCTGGTACACGCTGTCGTAGTCGCGCACATCGCCGATGTAGAATTTAAGTTTGTTGTTGTTGAGCGCAATACGCATGTCTTCCTGTTTCTTCTCGTCGCGGCTGAAGATACGGATCTCGCGCACATCGGTCGAAAGGAAACGCTTGAGCACCGTGTTGCCGAAAGAACCCGTACCGCCTGTGATCATCAATATCTTGTCTTTAAACATACAATTGCGCCTATTTATATGCGTGCATCAACTTGATCATTTCATCCCATTCGGGAACGACATACCCGGTCGCCTCACGGAACCTCGAAGCATCGAGCGAACGGTCGATCACCAGGTCGTCGTCCGGAACGATCTCGATCTGCTTGCCATAGACCTTTGCCACCAGATTGAGCAGGTCATATTTGGAGATCGGGTCAGCTGCGACATGATACACGCCATGCAGTTCGGGATGGCGGATCACGACATCGCGAATGATCTGTGCCAGCACGACCGTCGGTACGCCGGAGAAAATCGCCCGCGTATAACCCTTGCATTTGCCTTGTTGCGACAGGAACCAGCCGACCAGGCCATGCGCGCACTGCAACTCATGGCCGATGATGGAAGTACGCAAGGTGATGGCGTACGGATAATCGACTTCACCCAGATATTTCGTCCTGCCATACAGATCCGTAGCATCGGACACATCAGACTCGCGGTAACCGCCTTTTTCGCCGCTGAAGACGCAGTCTGTACTCATATGGATCAGCCGCGCTCCCGCCAGATCGCACAATCTGGCCAGGCGATGCGGCAGCAGCGTGTTGATGGGCACTGCCTGTAAAGGATCGTCAGCCTCGGCCAATTGTTTGACCAGGCCGACACAGTTGACCACCGCGTCCGGGCGAACCTGCACGAACGTCTGTGTCAGCGAATCGTTCTGCCCGACGTCCACATTACAGATCAGCCGCTCGGCAATGTCCGCATGAAAAAATCGCTTTGCGCTTTCCGAACGCATCGTGCCATAAACCTGGATATCTTCTTTCTCGCTCAACACGCGCAACATTGCGTTTCCGAGCATGCCGCTAGCACCCAATACCAGTATTCTCATTCGTTCTCTCTTTGCCGTTGGTTGCACGCCGACTGCAAATGCCCGATCAGTTGATCGACCAGCATGTCGTGCGAAAAATGCTGAGCATAGTATAAACGACCCCTGGCACCCATTGCCTCACGCTCTGCCAGCGTCATGCGATACATGCGCAGTACGGCCTCCGCCAAAGCGCCGCCATCCCCGGCAGGGGCCGTCAGACCAGCTCGCGCAGCTGCAACAAGGTTGGCACCTTCTCCATTAAGACATGCCAGGATGGGACGCCCGGCAGCAAGATAGGCCTGTACCTTGCTGGGGATGGTATAGCGAAAGATTTCCTGGTCTGCCAAAGTCACCAGAAGAACCGATGCCTTCTGCATGAATCCAGGCATCGTTTCGATCGGGAATCTGCCTGGAAGATGCATGTTGGCCAGGCCACGTGTTTTAACCTGCTGCAGCATCCACTCCCGGCGACTGCCATCGCCGAGAACAACGAACTGGATGTCTGCATGATCCTTCAGCAATTCGGCCGCCTTGACAATCACATCGACGGCCTGCGCGCTGCCAATGTTGCCGGCAAACATCACGGAGAAGCCAGTCCCCAGACCTGCGACTTGCGGCACAGCTTCCGTTACCGGCTTCAAAAAACTCTCATCGACGGAGTTGGGCAGGTAACTCACTGGCGTGCCGGATGCCAATGCCTTGATGGGTTCGATGAACGCATGAGACTGCGCCAGCAGCATATCCACATGACGATAGATGAAGCGCACTATCCGTTCTACCGCCTTGAGAACAGCCCTGTTTTTCACATGCCCTGTCGCCGACAGGCTTTCCGGCCACAAGTCCTGCACCCACAACACGACGGGGCAGCCTTTCAGCCAGCCGAGAAAGATGGCGGGAATGGCCTGAAGTATAGGCGACGGAGCATATACGAAAATCGCATCATATTTTTTGCTGCGCAACAACCAGGGGCCGAATATCAGTCCCGAGACAACAAAAGACAAATAATTCAACGCCAACCTCCAACCGCCACCACCTCTTGCAATCAGGGGAATGCGGTTGATGGTCATTCCGTCATGAGATTCGCACTGGCATCCCCACGCACGATACTCCGCAAATACTTTCCCAACCGGATAATTCGGCTTGCCGGTCAGCACTTCGACCTGCATGCCTTTTTCAATCAAGGTCTTTACAACATCGTTGATGCGGAAATCTTCCGGCCAAAAATACTGGGAAACAATCAATACTCGCAAGTTATTCAGCCTTTCCCAATACTGCCTTCAGAAACCCGTCGGCGTCCAGCAAAGGCAGCGCCTGCTCATCCTTGCCCATAAAACGCTTGACTGCCCTGGCTATCGATACCGCAGACTCAGGGTTGAAGGATTGTTCCGGATCAAGCACATCGCGCACATAGTCGAGCTCGGGCGCCAGCACAGCCAGCCCTGCCTGGCGTGCCTCGATCAATGGCAAACCAAATGATTCAAAGGTTGAAGGATAAATAATCGCGCCAACATTATTGTAAAGTGCGACGACATCTTGATGAGGCAGATCTCCTGCATTGACGATTTTCAATCTGTGACGCTGGCGCAACACCTCAATCTCTTTACATAACGAAGAAAAACGATTTTCACTAATGGTCAGACACAGCGAAGGAAATAGCCCTTCCTCAGACAACAAACACCATGCCTCGATTAACTTAAGATGGTTCTTGTGCGGTTCGCCGGATGCAACATACAAAAAATCAAACTCGCTCATTTCTTTCATATTTGGCTGCACCACACTGCGGGTATAGCCATCGCGCTCCGCCACGAATGGCAGAACTCTTATCGGCACTCTGCCTTGGGTTTTTATTTCCAGCAATCTTTTCATCGTGGGTGTCTGCACGACAAACTCCCTGACGTTTGACATCCTGCCAGACAACCACAGCCGCTCGATGGTCAGCCTGAGTTTCACCCTAAGCGGAAACCCATGCAATGGTATATCATCGATCAGATAGCGATTCTGCACAAAAACCACTGTGCGCCCGCGCAATTTAAACAGCGGTGGCAGATTGCCAAAGCACAGCACGACATCCTGTGACTGGACATTTCGGCTCAGCCATAATTCTGCGCTTAAACGTTGCAGAATTGATGGCATAACTTTTTTTATTTGTACATTTTGCGGCATACCACTAGGCAACTGCATACGGCCATCCAGCACCAGCACAGTTCGCTTTGAGGCATTCAATGACTCAATGAGCGACCACAGCAGTGACTTTCCCCCACCCTGATGGACATTGCTTGCCTGTATAAACAGTCTCACGTATTCACATTACCCTTGGCCAGAACCATTAAGGTCTCCCCTCCCAAAAGACGGACACTCATAATGTTTATTGAATTTTCGATTGTTACAAGATAGTCACCTGAACAATACATATTGTGTGACAAATTTTTTAGAGACACCATTATTTCTCGTATCCTAGCAATAAAAATGCTCTATTCATAACAAAAGAAGCTTTCTCAGACTGAACAAACCAGATAAAAAGAATTCCGCAGGCATGCATAAAGAAATGGATTACCATAATTCGCGGCACGGCAGCAAACTGTACAAGTGCAAAGGCCGCCCAAAATCCGTAGACGGAACAAAGGAATGTGTTCTTGGTCATGTAATAGACAAAAAGCTCGCTAAACAGGAGAAAAAGTGTCAGCAAACACATGCCACACCAAACGACCCACAATGAGCCAGAATAATAGAAAAAAGCCGCCGCACCAGGGGCACTTCCAAAATTGAACTTGGTTAAATCAGACTTTAGATAAACTGAATTGGCTATTTGTTCGTAGAACTTGAGCGTGCCCACCGCTGCCTTTTCTGATGCCATCCTTTGAAAAAAATCCACCCCCTTCTCTTTATAGGAAGAAACAGCCATTACACCTTCGAGGCCAATCCAGCGCCCTACAATCAATCTTGAAATATCCAGAAACATTGGCATCTGGCTAACTGACTGGCTGGCTGACTGGCTGGCTGACTGGCTGGCTGACTGGCTGGCTGGCTGACTGACTGGCTGGCTGGTCTGCTCGTCAAAATAATAATGACTTCTTAAAATCGTCACACTAATTACGCATAGCAAAAATAAAGTTAGGGAAACCAATGTAATTCTAACAAGTTGATTATGAGAAAACCCAACGATGAATTTACTGTTTTTAAGAACAGCGAAAATTAGCGATGCTATGTGAAAAAGGTAAGTGCCCCTGCTCAATAGAGAAATAGACGAAATAAAGGATCCCACCATAAATATGTATATGCCAGCAATCCCCTTTTTTAATACAGAATCCCAATAAAACAAGGTTGCGCACCACATTGCAAAACCAATGCTCAGTAACCAGTATACCACCGCATTTAATGGCCAGATAAGGATGGTTCTAGATAGTGGACCTTCCTGATAAATGCCATAGATAACATTTAATATGGATACTGTCGTCATGCATATAAGGGATAACATCCAAACCAATTTACGACTATGAAAATACCACGCAGGAACATCTATTTCCCCTGCAAACATTTTCATGGTTGTTTGTTTGACTACAATCGAATAAAGAATTCTGGCTATTATTACTCCAGTGCTGGCGGCTATGCCAACCCATAACACCTCGTCCCAAGAGGATTCAGTCCCATTGAAATTCCCGGTTGGCTCGACATAAACAGTTTTTGTTGCCAAATAAACCACGAGCTTTAACCAAAAACCCAACCACAGAAATACGCCAAGAAAAGTGAAGCTGTATGATACTTGCCTGGTAATGCTCGCTGCAATCATGGCAAGGAATGCAAACGAAAACGTCACATAGAGGTATTTTGAACCCGGGTACGCCGCAAAACCTGCTATAAACATTGCCATCCAAACCATAGCAAGGAAAGGGACTATCGATTTCATGTAGAGATGGCTCCGCTTATTGAGATTTCCATAAATCATGACAATCATTTCTCTTGCCATGATTCCCCAGCTAATCCAGAAACCGACAATATTCATGAATACAAAACTTGGGAATGCTACTACGTGGGAGGCACACTATCGAAAACGCCTAGTTGTGATGCAGAACATAGCTCTCTATTGTCATCAATATGAAGGCCAAGCTTGTTGCCATCACAACACGCGTTTTATCCAGCATTTTTAATGAATGGATAGTGTCCGAAAGTAGATTCACTCGCCATCAGATAAAGATGATCTATATCTCGGTAAGTGTGGAACACAATAGAAAGATTTTCTGAGGTTGAGTCCAAATTTTGCTGTAAATTTTGATTCGATATATCACGTTTTTGCCGTTGATGGCGAGTAAGCGAGCCACAAACTACAGCCTGTTCAGACCATCATTTTGCTGGTTAAATCCAGGGCATGCAAATTCCACGGCAACAGGGCTTCAAATTCTTCCAGCGTCCGGGCGGCGGGCAGGTTACGCATGACGTGGCGCAGCCAGGTGTAGGGTTCATGCCCGTTGGCTTTGGCGGTTTGCAGCAGC
>JAJXTL010000091.1 GCA_021783855.1 Pseudomonadota bacterium | reverse complement strand
TAACGCCAAACCCAAACCGTTTATCTGGACTAAAAGCGCTCGCGATATTCTGCAAAAGGTCATCCGCGCCAACAGTCGTTTAAGCTCCAAACAGAATGCAACACTACACTAGGAGTATCGCTATATGACAAGTTCAAAGATCACCGTTGCCGAATACCTGCTCACCCGGCTTAAGCAAATCGGGTTGGATCATCTGTTTGGCGTGCCGGGAGATTTTGTCCTCGGCTTTTTCAATCAGGTACTGAACAGCGAAGTGGAATACGTCGGTACCTGTAACGAACTCAATGCGGCCTATGCCGCTGACGGTTACGCGCGCATCCGGGGTATAGGCGCTTTCGCCACCACCTTTGGCGTCGGGGAACTGAGCGCCATCAATGGCGTGGCGGGAGCCTATGCCGAAAGAGTGCCGGTGGTGGCAATCACCGGCTCGCCCGCGACGATCAATTTCCGCACTCGCCCTTTGCTGCACCATACCCTGGGCGATTACCAGATTCCCCTGAAGATGTACGAGAAAATTACCGTCGCCTCTACTCAGCTTTCATCCGGCGAAACTGCGCCAGATGAAATCGACCGGGTGTTGTCGGCATGTCTTTATTACCAATTGCCGGTCTACATCAGTATCCCTTCTGACGTGGTGATGATGAAATGCAATCGGCCTGGCGCTTTCCCCTCTCCAGTGCATGCCCCCAGCGACCCAAGCGCGCTCGATGAGGCGATCAATGAAGCGCTGGCCATGCTGGATCAGGCGCAGAAGCCGGTGGTGATCGGCGGCGTGGAGTTGATACGCTTCAAGCTGCAAGAGGATTTTTCGGGTTTACTCGATAAAACCGGCTTTCCCTATGTGACCATGATGCTCGGCAAGACAGTCCTGTCTGAGCAGCACCCGCAATTCATCGGTCTGTTCGAGGGGGATCGCAGTCGGGACTATGTGCGCGAGCGGGTCGAGTCGGCGGACTGCATCCTGCAACTGGGGGAGTTGATGACCGACTTCAATACGGGCGGATTCACCACACGGCTCGACGACTTGAAAACGATCAGTGCCAACATCCGTACTGTTAAAATCAAACACCATTATTTCGAGAATGTTTATCTGCGCGATTTCATTCTCGGACTGACGGCAAAGCTGGCCCGGCGCGATGTTGCAACGCTTGCGATTCAGCGCGCAGCCGATGGCTGCGTACACCGGCATACAGAGCAATACCTGCCTGATGCGGAGCAAGCGCTGACTATCAAGCGCTTCTTCGACCGCATGAGCCATTTTGTCGAAAAGGATTCGATCGTCATCGCCGAAACCGGCGTGTCTTTGTTCAGTGCCGCAGAGATGCTGATGCCGGAAGGTGCGACCTTCATCGGCCAGACTTTTTACGGTTCGATTGGCTATACGGTCGGCGCCACCTTGGGTGTCAGCATGGCCGCACAAGAGCGCCGTGTCGTGTTGTTTGTGGGGGATGGTGCTTTTCAGGTTACCTGTCAGGATCTCTCGACCATGATCCGCTACGACCTCAAGCCCATCATTTTTCTTCTCAATAATGACGGCTACACCATCGAGCGGGTGATCGTTGATCGGCCCTATAACGACATACAACCGTGGCGCTATCACAAGCTGGTGGAAGTGTTCGGCGGTGGGTTGGGTCTGGATGTTCACACTGAAGGTGAACTTGAAGATGCTCTGGATAAAGCCGCTGCGGCGGATGGTCTGGTATTTGTTGAGATTCATACCGGGCGGCTGGATTGTCCAGAGGCGCTGCGCAGTGCGGGCCGGTCAATGGCCAAAATAAATCAACTCGTCTAACGATCATGGCAAGAAAGCCACCCCTGATGATGCAATTATTTCGCAGGGATATTGCCCAGTGGGCAATAACTCGCAAACTCGCCATGATCGTTCCCTCACCCCCGTTCCCCCTCTCCCAGAGGGCGAGGGGTACGGTACGTCGCTTCACGAGTTTCACGTTAAATCAGCTCGATTGACCGAAAGGAATACCCATGACCGATTCTGCCACTGACAAAGACGCTATCACCACGATGAAGGCGCTGGTCTATCACGGGCCAAATAATCTGGCGCTGGAGGACAGACCCAGACCAACGCTCAAAGAGACAACGGATGCCATCGTGCGCATCACCACGACCACTATCTGCGGAACCGATCTGCACATACTCAAGGGCGATGTGCCGACGATTCCGGACGGGCGCATTCTCGGCCATGAAGGCGTTGGGATCGTCGAGGAAACGGGGAAAGATGTTTTGAATTTTAACAAGGGAGACAAGGTGCTGATCTCCCTGATTACTTCCTGCGGCAGGTGCAGCTTCTGCAAGAAAGCGATGTATTCCCATTGCAGCAATGGCGGCTGGCTGCTGGGCAACCGCATTGACGGCACACAAGCCGAATACGTAAGAATCCCTTATGCGGATACCGGGCTGTACCGTCTATCCCCCGAAGTCGATGATGAGGCGGCAGTCATGCTCAGTTGCATTCTGCCCACCGGCCTGGAATGCGGGACGTTGAACGGACAAGTAAAACCGGGGGACACCGTGGCGATCATTGGCGCCGGGCCGGTCGGCCTGGCTGCACTGCTTACCGCGCAACTCTACTCCCCCGCCGAAATCATCATGATTGATCTGGACGATAACCGGCTTGATGCCGCGCGCACATTCGGTGCGACACAGCTCGTAAACAGCGCGGATGGCAAGGCGGCGCAACGGGTTCTGGCGCTGACGCAGGATGCCGGAGTGGACGTGGCTATCGAAGCGGTCGGTGTCAAAGCGACCTTCGACATCTGTCAGGCGATCATCGCCCCAGGCGGGCGTATTGCCAACGTGGGCGTGCACGGCAAACCGGTCGAGCTGCACCTCGAAAAACTCTGGCGTTCCAATATCACGTTGACCACGCGCCTGGTCGATGCGGGCACAACACCGATGCTGCTCAAGATGGTCGAGTCGGGGCGTCTTGATGCAAAAAAACTCGTGAGCCACCGTTTTGAACTGCCGGAAATTCTGAAAGCGTATGACACCTTTGCCAATGCAGCGAAGGAATATGCGGTCAAGGTGGTAATCAAAAACGGGGTTGGCGCTACATGAAGCGCGTTCGACAAAGCGCTACCGGGCAAATTGTTCTCTTGCGTCACGGCGAAAGTGTCTGGAACAAGGAGAATCTTTTCACCGGATGGACAGACGTTGATTTGTCCGAACACGGCAAAACAGAAGCAATCGAAGCCGGGCATGTCCTGAAAGAGCATGGGTTTATCTTCGACATTGCATTCACTTCCGTGTTGAAGCGCGCGATAAGGACGCTGTGGCTGCTGCAGGACCAGATGGAGCTGATGTGGATTCCCGTCCAGCAGGACTGGCGCTTGAACGAGCGGCATTATGGTGCGCTGCAGGGTCTGAATAAATCAGAGACGGTCAGGAAGTTCGGCGAGGCACAGGTCAAACTCTGGCGGCGCAGCTATGACACCCGTCCGCCCGCTCTCGACGAGAACGATCCGCGACATCCACGGCATGATGCGCGCTACAGTGCGCTCAGCCGGAATGAGATACCTGCTACTGAATGTTTGAAGGATACTCTGGAGCGCTTCTTGCCTTGTTGGCAAGATATCATCATGCCGGCGGTGCGTTCAGGAAAGCGCGTGCTGATCGTGGCTCATGGCAACAGCCTGCGTGCGCTGGTTAAATATCTGGACGACGTGTCGGATGCCGATATTGCCGAGATGAATATTCCTACCGGCATCCCGCTGGTGTATGAACTGGATGAGGATATGAAACCGGTCCGACACTATTATCTCGGGGATGCCGAACGAGTGCGAACGGCGATGCAAGCCAGTGCCAATCACGTTTCACTGAAGCATCAGATGGAGGCACAATCATGAGCGAACCAATACGAGTGTTGTGACACGCATAAAATGGCGCATATGAACTTTCATATAATTAATTCACTCTTGTCCAAAACAGATTATGACGCCGGATCATCCAAGGGTGTAATGTACTGGTGAATCGCCAAACCCAGCATTGCCTGACCGAAGGAGACCCGACGTGCAAGCATCATGAAGCATGTTCAGCCAAACACTCAAGCTAATTCCGCGCACCGACTTTGAACGTCTCGTTAAAGAGACGAAGGCGGAACATCGCAGCAAAGGCTATCGAGCTGGAGCCAGTTCTTTGCCATGCTGTTTTGCCAGTTGGGTCGAGCGCATTCGTTGCGTGAAATTGAGGGCGGACTGAAGAGCTGTGAAGGCAAATTGAGCCATCTGGGTATTGAAGCGCCAGCGCGCTCGTCACTGTCCTATGACTATGGGCATCGTCCGTGGGAGTTGTTTGAAAAAGTTTTATCCAATCTCTCTGGTGCCGTGGCAGCCAAAGCTGCGGGTTAAAAATTTCGTTTCAAAATCAAACTGGTCAGCCTTGACTCGACCATGATCGACCTGTGCCTGTCGATGTATGACTGGGCTCAATTCCGCCGCGCCAAAGGTGCCGTAAAGCTGCATTTGGTGCTTGATCATGACGGCTATCTGCCGTATTTCGGCCTGGTCACGTTCCCCTATGTCGATAATAATGGCTGTTAATTGATCATGCTGTGTGATTGTCACGTAAAAATATCACAAGTTGACAATATCATAATGTGATGTTAATTTACCGCCACGTGATGTGTAGGCAAAATATACGATGAAAACCGGCTTCAGCAAGAATGAGTTCGAGTCGCTTTCCGACTTTCGTCATCAGTTGCGATGTTTCATGAGGTTTAGTGAGAAATTGACCCATGAACATGGAGTTACCAATCTCCAGTATCTGTTGCTGCTGCATGTCAAGGGATATAAGGGGCGTGAATGGGCGACCATCAGCGAATTGGCTGTGAAGTTGCAATCACACCATCACGGTGTTGTGTCACTGGCATCGCGTTGCGAGAAGCTGGATCTGGTATCCAGAAAACGCGGAACAGTAGACAAGCGCGAGGTGGAAATACATCTCACGGCAGCAGGCGACAAGTTGGTAACGGAGCTTGCCTGTCTGCATCGCAAGGAGTTGTCCGGGTTGCAGGGAGTTTTCAATGTTCCCGGGATATTCGATCCGCAGCCAGACCCGGTTATTGCCGGGTCAACGTGAGAGCATAAAGCATGCGAATGATGGTTGCTTCCATCGCCTTCAGGTTAGCGGAAAATTTTTTACGGTTAAACACGTTTCTCTAAATGACGATAAAAATATGATGCCGAAGTTTTCTGACAATACGGATAACATTCCAGATGACAGTGCGTCCGAGATGGAGTTGACCGACGACGATGTTCTGGATGCGATGCGGCATATTCCCGGCTATCTGGATATCACCGTAGAAGATTTTCGTGAAATATACCACCTGGCACATCGTCATGCGGTTGGGCGTCTGTTCGCGGGAGTCACGGCCGGCAGCATCATGCGGACTGACGTAAAACCACTGCAGCCGGGTATTACGCTCGATCAGGCGGCAAAAACACTTGCCGATTCAAATTACAAAGGGCTGCCGGTGGTGGATGCCGAAGGACGTGTGGTCGGCATGCTCACGGAAACGGATTTCCTGAAACGCCTGAAGGCAGACAGTTTTCTGGAATTGTTGTTGAAAATGCTCGACGATGCGTTCGAGTTTACGCACTGTTGCCATGATACGACAGTCAGTCAGGCTATGACGAAACCGCCAGTCACGGTCAGAGCAGACGCGGGATTTATGGCAATTGTGGAAGCGTTTCATTGCCATCCCGGACGCAGTATGGCGGTGGTAGATGCTGATGGGCGGTTGCTGGGCTTGTTGCTGCGCAAGGACTTTTTCGCAGCTTACAAGTTGAGAGAATTGTCATGAGATTTCGTGAATATATGTACAAAATGAAAGGCTCAACCCGTGGTACGCCACCGCGAGTCAGTAACACCGAAATTCTGTGGTCATGGATAGGTGCATTTTTAGGTATATCTGTTGTAGCCTGGCTGGATCACTTCTTTTTCGAAGGGACTGATCTCTCCCTGATGATCGGTTCTCTGGGTGCCTCATCCGTCCTCATTTACGGTGCGATACGAAGCCCGTTGGCTCAACCGCGCAATTTGGTGGGGGGGCATTTCCTCTCCGCTATCGTAGGCGTCAGCTGCTGGAAGATTTTTCACCAATATCCATGGCTCGCAGAGGCGATGGCTGTTGCTACTGCCATCGCTATCATGCATGCCAGCAGAACGTTGCATCCGCCTGCCGCCGCGACAGCTTTGATAGCGGTAATCGGGTCTCCGGCGATTCATAATTCGGGATATTTATATGTACTGGTATCCGCTACTGCAGCCCCATTGATTTTGCTTGTTGTAGCCTTGCTGGTGAATAACATACCCGCTTCACGGCGTTACCCTGAAATCTGGTTTTAAATTGAAAGATTAATTTGAAAATGAAAGGATGGAAAGCATATGCAACTGCCCGATACTGATGAAGAAGGATACCTGATAGATCCATTAGCCTGGAATGAAGAGATTGCCCGTGAGTTCGCCAGCCAGGAAAGTATTCAACTGACGGAAGATCACTGGGACGCGATTAACTTCATGCGCGAATATTACGCCGAACATCAGATCGCGCCCGATGTTCGTCACGTGATGAAGCATCTGGCCGATCGGCTGGGTTCCGAATCCCGCAACCGGATATTTGAGTTGTTTCCGTACGGCTATGTGAAGCAGGCGTGCAAGATAGCCGGCATGAAACGCCCGAGAGGATGGAGTACGGGTTGATTTCTTTGCAGCGCCCTGAAACATTGAGGAACCCCAGATTTAATCCGTTCGTGCTTAGTCAATACTTAGCGGTTTTATCAGAGCCTGCGTTAACTTCTAGTCATTCGACTGATGGGGCAGCTAAGTACTGGACTAAGACGTAAGAAAACGGCGTCTAAACCACTGCTTATAAGCTGTCAGGTAACGACCGCCAATCAGCGGGTTATGTCGAAGCACGATTGAGTTAACTACAAGGCAATCAATTTGTTATGCCACCCTATTTGACTCAGGACGAACGGGCGATTTATTCGGTGTTTCCCTGGATAGTTTGCCGATGAGCGAGACTCTGTATGGTCAAGGTTGTGCGTGGGGCTCTCTCTTGAGAAATACCTCACAACACGATGCGTATTGCTTTAACCAGCCTGCATCTACCCCCTCAAAAAAACTGAAAGTATATTTTGGTACCACAATTTAGAAAATTTATCGGACTGCTCCTCATCGGCGAGATAATATCGCTTGCGTATATCGGCGGGATAGCCGAGATTGCCGCCTTGACCGGTATCGCCTATGTTCTTTTTCCGGAACTCGCCGCTTTGGCCTATGATATTTTTACCCGTCCCAAGGGAACATGGGCCAAAGCGCCGATCATGTTGATTGTTACCCCGTTGCTTACTGCCATAATCGGCGTATTGATCGAACAGAACCTGGGTTATAGCGTCGTGTCTGTTTTACTGGCCATCTCATCTGCATTGCTGGTTATCAAGCTGTTAAATTCCCCCATTGCACCGGCCATTTCAGCCGGACTACTGCCGATTGTCCTGGAAGAAAAAAGCTGGTGGTATCCCGCCTCAATTATTTTGGGTACCTCGTTATTGGTACTCAGTTTTTTCATTTATAAAAAAGTATTTTCCACGCATATCGACAAGACAACAAATTTGGCAGACGTGATCGACGATATTGTCGAACAGGCACCCGGACATTATTCATGGCTGCCTTTCTTTGTGATTTTTTTGCTGGCTGATATTTATCTGGCAAAACTGACCGGGTTGCGCTTTATCATTTTTCCTCCGCTCATCGTGATTGCCTTTGAAATGTTTGCCCATTCAGATGTCTGTCCATGGGCAGGCAAGCCTGTTCTGCTGGTGCTTGCCTGCATGCTGACGGCAACCGCCGGTGTCAGTGCCGTGATGGTATTGGGTAACAGTCCCCTGGCGGTTATTATTGTCATTGCCTTTGCGATGGGCATAATCAGGGCGTTCAGGCTGCATGCGCCTCCGGCGGTGGCGGTCGGTCTATTGCCTTTTGTGATCAGCCATCCTGATTTTTGGTTTCCGCTCGCAGTCGGTACCGGCACATCGCTGCTAGCCGGAACATTCATTATTTATCGTACTTTTATTCTTCAAAAAAATGCTCAAGTTTAGACATTCATCATTAAAATAGCAGTCATTACATGTCCTGCCCCTTGCGGGTAATACCTTAAATTGAGAGAGCCATGATTGAATTTACCACCCTTGTTACCCTGAGCATTCTGTATCTGATTTTTTTCCGTTCCGGCAAGACGCCGCCGCTGGAAAATCCGCTGGTCATCGAACGGCCCGGGCAATATCACATGACGTTAGCTCCTCACCTGAATCTGGCGCAACCGTTTATCGAGGAGCTCGCGCGCCGTATCGGACCCTCTGATGAAACATCCTGCGAGACGAAATACTTCGAGGTGCGCGACAAGCAGGTTACCTCGCATGGTTTTGAATTTTATCTGCTGGCCATCACCCGCCGCCGCGGGATGTTGTTTTTTCAGGCGGCACGTCCGTTGACCAAGGATCAAACCGGACAGCTCCACACCATCAGCGAATTTGCCCGCAGCGTGTTGGCGCGTTTTCCGGACGGCGATGAACATGTGCTCTGCGAAGAAATCGTCACAGTCGTGCAACAAGTGGCCGGGCAGCGTGGTATGCAGGCCGTAACGCTCTGATCCGCCTCGTATTATGTTTCAAGTGCCTCGGACACTCGCCGTCGAAGCATAGGGACTAGCTCTTTCTCGAACCAAGGATTTCGGTCAAACCAAATATTATTTCGCGGACTTGGGTGCGGAAGAGGGATAATTTTTTGCCAATAAGATCGCCAATCCCGAACCGTCCTGGCACTCCTTCCAACTAATGGAATAACCAGCTGTTTTCCTGGATGACGACCGCATGGTTATGCTCCTCATCCTTAGCGCCATAGACGAGCGTCACGATGCCTTTGTTCAGCGCTTGTTTCAAGATCCGGATTTGCTCGCTATTTTCTCTTAGTTCAGCAAGATAGCGTTCCTTGAATTCTTCCCACCTGTCCGTGTTGTGGGAAAACCATTTTCTGAGCTTCGTGCTGGGGGCAATGTCTTTGAGCCACAGATCAATACTTGCTTTTTCCTTAGTTAAACCGCGCGGCCAGAGCCTGTCTACGAGGATACGCCGACCATCATGCTCGTCCGGTTGTTCATATACCCTCTTAATCCTGATTTTCATGGTTTGCTCTTAAACTGTCATCAGTAGCCTGAAAATTCTTCCGCGTGGATGTTGTCATTTCCATAGCCGGTTTTTAGCAGAAATCCGGTCGAACCTGTCAATGAGCGCAGTCCCTCCAGTGCCTGAGGGATAACCGGATTGTCGTGTTCTTTCGGATAGACCATGTAGGTGGGGTGTGCATAGCGCGGCGCGCCAACCACCGCATGTAAGCGTCCGATGGAAATCAGCGGTTCAGCCATACGTTCCGGCAAATAGCAGGTGCCTCCATTTGCAAGGATCAGTTGCACACCCAGCCAACCGATGTTGACTGTTTGCTGCGGCGCCTCCAGATAGGGGTAATCCTGT
Source organism: Pseudomonadota bacterium (assembly GCA_021783855.1). The sequence goes on along the minus strand of JAJXTL010000091.1, from coordinate 1,898 downwards.
GTGTGCTTGATGTCGAAAGCCGGTCCCCACTCGACATAGATGTAGTCGGCTTGTGGTTTTGTATCGCCCTTACGGCTGCTTACCAGCATCAGTGTCTCGTCGAAGAGATGTTCGATGATAAGACCAGGGCTGTGACTCGGGGTGTACATCAGCCCGATGTCGAGTGTGCCCTCGATCAGATGCCGCATCAGATCCTCTTCAAAGCCGATTTCGGAGCGAATACTTACATCTGTTGTCCGCTCACTCATCCAACGCATCCAGGCGGGCAGCAGGCCATCCCAGAGCGCAATGCGCCCGCCGATACGTAAGGCGCCCCGATAGCGGCTGGGTAACCCAACGCGCTGACGCGCCTGCTCCGCAGTGAGAATCAGGCGCTTGGCATATTCGAAAAAACGGCGTCCACCCGTTGTAAGGGTGGCACCAGAACGGTTGCGCACAAATAAATGCACTCCCAATTCTTCCTCCAGACGCTGGATGCGTGCGCTCACAGTGGATTGTGTCAGATGCAGCTTTCTCGATGCCTCGATAAAGCTTCCATATGCTGCGATGGCTAAAAAAGTTCGTGCCTGATCGATATCCACTTGTTTGGTAGCCTCATGTATCGTTTATTCCGATATTGTATATAAATTAATATCGTTTGATTTGTATTTGTTCGCCACTGTAACATCATTAAAAGGAATATTTTAAATACATTAAATATGGGGGCGCAAGCATGACTGCACAAATCAAGACGAAAATGGACATCGATGGCAGCCTCATCAACCCGGAAAAGTGGGACGATGAAGCAGCGCGCAAACCAGCCAACATTAATCACGTCGAACCTGAATACGCTAAACGAAAAAAAATGAATTCAAAAAATATTGTGATCGTTGGTTTGTTGTCAATGGCTGTTTCCTCAACAGCGTTTGCGGGGCCCGATTGGGAAATCATTGATAAAGCTGAAGCTGACAAAATATCTCATGAACATGCGTTCACGAGTAACGATGCGAAGAAAATTGTTGTTTTACTAGACCATGGCCCACGCGCAATATCGACTCCATATATGAATGAGGAGCGTAAATCAGAGTTGAAGCAGACAGGCAGCTCACGGAATTCGGACAGTCCGACAGGTGTTGGGCTTGCACGACCTGACGCGATCGGAGTCGCAAAATGAGTACGCCTGCCTATTCGACATTGTTTTCTTGCCTGTACGACGAACCGGAACCCTTCGGTTACCTCGGTTGTGGCGCCCACTACTCTGTTTTTCGCAGCGTCGAATGGCTCGACGTGGTTCGAGCACCCTTGGCGGTGCCGGAGGTTCATGACTTTGCCGTCATATGGGACGATGATCACGACACCCGTGTCCTTGACGCGATTGAGATGATTTGCATGGCAGGATTGCTGTCTCCCATCCAGTTTATCGGTGAGCGCAAGGGAAAGCTACATGCCATAGTCGCTGCGAAATTCTACTTTGCGCATAGTCAGGATACGCTCAATGCGTATATACAACAGCTCAATGATATATCCGGGGCTCTGAACCACGGGGATTCCTGGACTACCAAGGTCGGCGTGTTCGAACGCTCTCCGGACTCGGGTCACCGGACTGCCTTATATGATTTGATTGATGCCGAGGAGCACCGTGTAATCACATACGTGAGAAATATCGATTCGCTATGGAATCTTGGTGCTAAAACATTCACCCCTTGGCATTATCCAAACATCAATCATTCCTTTTCTACCGATTAAGCGGAGCAAGCAGGATAACATGGTATGAGCAGTTGAGGGCGCAACTTGGGGGCAATTGACCCAGCACAAAGAGTTAAGTCGTTTTGAGCGGCATTAAAATAGCCCCTGTTTTGCCGGGGGATACTTAATCATTTTGACTTCGGGGGGAACTGTGTTGATGCATAAATTGAGAT
>JAJXTL010000090.1 GCA_021783855.1 Pseudomonadota bacterium | reverse complement strand
CCGAAGATTGGATCACCGCGCTTGCCGGTCAGGTTGACGCATCTTTGCAGCGCGGGGATGAGGGTATCATGGACAGTTTGGTTGCACAGTTTGAACGTACACTGATTCTGCAAGCGCTGCATCACACCAATGGACGACGCATCGAAGCCGCTACTCTGCTCGGCATCGGGCGCAATACGCTGACGCGCAAGATACAGGAGTTGAATTTGGGGGATGCAGAAAGTTAGGGTACTGGCTATCCGTTGCCTGGCAGCTTGAGGGGAATTATGCGTATCACGACGCTGGGTTGCAGCGGCAGCATTACGGGTGAACTTCGCACGACCTGCTATCTGGTGGACGATGACATACTGATCGATGCCGGAACCGGTGCGGGCGAGCTGACGCTTGCGCAATCCATTGCCGTCAATACCGTATTTCTCACCCACGCACATCTCGATCACTGTGCGTTGCTGCCGATGCTGGCCGACGCCGCAGGCGGTTTTCGCGAAGCACCGCTGACGGTATATGCGCTGCCGCAGAGCATCGCGACTCTCAGGGAACACCTGTTTAACGGACGTCTGTGGCCTGATTACACTGTGCTGCCAACAATTGACCATCCTTACATCCGTTTTTTTCCGTTACGATCGGGCGCAACGATAGAAGTGGATGGACGCCTTTTCACTGCGCTGCCGGCGCTTCATGCCATTCCCTGCGTTGCCTACCGGGTCGACAGTGGCGCCGCCAGTCTTGTTTACAGCGGCGATAGCACTTTCTGCGCGGATTTCTGGGAGGCGTTAAACCATGTCGAAAACTTGAAGTATCTGCTGATTGAGAACACTTTTCGCAACAGGAATGCAGACGGAGCCGCGCGTTCCGGCCACATGACGGCAAATCTGCTGGTGCAGGGGTTGCGCCTGTTGCATCGTCAGGTGGAGCTGTTTGTCGTGCATCTGGAAGCCGGGCATGAGCAGGAAACGATGTGCGAAGTTCAAATAGCCGTTGCTGAATTCAGTCCGCAGATGTTGCAGCGCGGTCACGTGTTCGAGCTTTGAGACTCAGCAGTTTGACAATCGTTTGAGCAGCTTGTCGTGTATCCCGCCGAATCCGCCGTTGCTCATCACCAGGATGTGATCGCCGGGGAGAGCGGCTGCTGCTATGACTTCGATCAGGGCATCCAGATCATCGATGACCAATGTTTTTTCACCCATAGGTGCCAGCGCACCCTTCGCATCCCAGCCCAGGTTGCCTGAATAGCAGAACACCAGATCGGCGTCTTTCAGGCTCCCGGGCAGCGCATCTTTCATCACGCCCAGTTTCATGGTGTTGGAGCGCGGTTCCAGTACCGCGAGTATTCGCGCGCTTCCCGCCTTTTGGCGCAACCCCGCGACGGTGGTATCGATGGCCGTGGGATGGTGGGCGAAATCGTCATAAACGGTGATGCCGTTCACCACACCGCGAATTTCCATGCGGCGTTTCACGTTCTTGAATTGGCCCAAAGCCTCCAGACCCAGCGCAATGGGCACGCCGGCATGACGCGCGGCGGCCAGCGCTGCCAGTGCGTTCATGCGATTGTGTTCGCCCAGCAAGTCCCAGTGCAGCGTGCCTTGCAGCTTGCCGTTCAGCGTGACACGGTTTTCGGAATCTATGTTCCAGCCACTCTCAGCGCCGAACTGTTCCACCGGTGTCCAGCAGCCGCGCTGGATGACGCGGCCTAATGATGCTTCACGGCCATTGGAAACGATCAGGCCGTTGCCCGGTATGGTGCGCACCAGATGGTGAAACTGGGTTTCAATCGCTAAAAGATCGGCGAAAATGTCGGCGTGGTCGAACTCAAGATTATTCAAAATCGCGGTGCGCGGATGGTAATGGACAAATTTTGAACGCTTGTCGAAAAATGCCGTGTCGTATTCATCGGCTTCGATGACGAAAAACGGTGACTCGGTGATGCGCGCCGAAATGTCGAAATTCTGCGGTACGCCGCCGATCAGGAAGCCGGGATTGAGCCCCGCATGTTCCAGTATCCAGGCCAGCATCGACGCGGTCGTCGTCTTGCCGTGCGTGCCCGCCACACCCAGCACCCAGCGATCGCGCAGCAGGGTGTCAGACAGCCATTGCGGACCGGAGACATAAGGCAGATTGCGATTCAAAATTTCTTCCATCAGCGCATTGCCGCGGGTGACTACGTTGCCGATCACGTAAACGTCAGCCTTGAGTTCAAGCTGCTCGATGCCGAAGCCGGTGATGAGTTCGATACCCTGTGCCTGTAGCTGCGTGCTCATCGGCGGATAGACATTGGCATCGCAACCGGTGACGCGGTAGCCTGATTGTTTGGCGATGGCGGCAATGCCGCCCATGAAGGTGCCGCAGATCCCGAGGATGTGTATGTGTGCTGGTTTGTTCATTATTTAAGTTCTGAAAATAAAATACACCGCGCCCATCATGCACAGCGCTGCGTACAGGTAATCCCATTTCAACGGCTGGTTCATGTACAGCGCGGCAAACGGTACAAAGACCGACAGTGTGATGACTTCCTGCAGGATTTTCAACTGCCCGAGACTAAGCATGGTGTAACCGATGCGATTCGCCGGAACCTGAATCAGGTATTCAAACAGCGCGATGCCCCAGCTTACCAGAGCGGCGACATACCAGGGAGAGGCCGCCATGTTTTTCAGATGGCCATACCAGGCGAAAGTCATAAACAGGTTTGATATGGCGAGCATGAAAGCTGTGATCAGTAGCGGTTGTGAAATCAGTCCCATCAGGTCTCTTCCGGTACCATCTTGATTGCGCCGCACGGGCACTCCGTCACGCACAGGCCGCAGCCCTTGCAGTAGTCATAGTTGAACTCGAAGCGCTTGCCCGGACCCAGTTTGATCACCGCATTGTCGGGACATACGCCGTAACAGTTGTCGCACTCGAAGCAGTTGCCGCAGGACAGGCAGCGGCGCGCCTCGAACAAGGCGTTGGTCTCGTTGAGGCCGCCCTGTACCTCGTCAAAGCTGGTGCGGCGGCGGATCAGATCCAGCATCGGCCGCACGGTCTTGTCGGCATCCGAATAATACCAGGGGTTGATACGGGAGAAGTCCGCCAGTTCATGTTTCGGCATGGGTTCACAGGTTTTTCCTTGCAGCCAGGCGTCGATGTGGCGCGCCGCCTTCTTGCCGTGCCCGACCGCTACCGTAACGGTGCGCTCGGAGGGCACCATGTCGCCACCCGCGAAGATGCCTGGGTGTCCGGTCATCATGTTATCCGATACGACGACCGTGCCGTTTTTGATTTCAAGATTCGGCACGCCTTCGAGCAAAGATAGATCGACATCCTGACCCAGCGCCAGCACCAGCGAATCGGCTTCCATCGTTTCATATTCGCCGGTCGGCTGAGGCATGCCCTTGTCGTCCAGCAGCATTTTTTCGACGGTAAGTGTGCCCTCACTGGCCTGTTTGATGGTGGATAACCACTTGATCATCACGCCTTCCTGCAGCGCCTCTTCCACTTCGAAATCATGTGCGGGCATTTTTTCGCGGGTGCGTCGATAGACGATGATTGCATCCGTTGCGCCCAGCCGTTTGGCAGTGCGTGCGACGTCGATCGCCGTGTTGCCGCCGCCATATACCACCACGCGACGTCCCAGCATGGGCTTGTCTTCCCCTTCCATCGAACGCAGCAGCGACACCGCATCGACGATGTGCGCCGCGTCTCCTGCCGGGATAAACGCGCGTTTGGCGATATGCGCGCCGACCGCGAGAAAGGCCGCATCGAAGCCCTGCATGCTCTGCTCGATGCGGGTGATTTTTGTATTGAGTTTTAACGTCACGCCCAGATCGAGGATGCGCTGCACTTCCGCATCCAGCACATCGCGCGGCAATCGATACTTGGGAATGCCGAAACGCATCATGCCGCCGGCCAAGGGTCCCGCTTCCTGTATTTCGACGCTATGGCCCCTGCGCGCCAGATGGTAGGCGGCCGACAGACCTGAGGGCCCCGCACCCACGATTAATATCCTTTTGCCGGTAGCGGCGGGTGGCGCGTCGAATTTCCAGCCGCGACGGATGGCTTCGTCGCCCAGAAATCGTTCAACCGAGTTGATACCGACCGAATTGTCCAGCTGGCCCCGGTTGCATGCGCCTTCGCAGGGGTGATAGCACACGCGCCCCATGATAGCGGGCAGCGGATTATCCTGTACCAGCACGCGCCAGGCCTGCTCGTAATCGCCTGATTCGGCATGAAACAGCCAGCCCTGTATGTTTTCGCCGGCAGGACAGGCGTTGTTGCACGGCGGCAGGCGGTCGAGATAAACGGGCCGTTCGGTGCGCCAGGTGCCGGTTAGATTGGCCAGCGACGTGCCCGGCTTCAACGTGATCGCGAAGGGTTTATGCTGCATGATCGTTTTCTCCTTCGTCCTGCAATCCGTACTTGCGTATATTGCGGTCGGCGATATCCTGTATGCGCGCCACGGTTTCCGGATGCGCGTGTTTACCAAACAGATGTGCGAAGCGCTTTTGCGGCTGCAGATAGTCTGTCACAGGCACCTTGTGACGTATCTTCAGCACGCCGGTGACCTCGCCGTGCTCGGCCTCGAATACCGGAAACATGCCGGACTCCTTGGCAAGTCGCGCGATGCGGATGGTGTCATGCGAGGCAGTGCCCCAGCCCAGCGGACAGGGTACGAACAGATGAAGGTAGCGAGCACCGTGCATACCCATTGCCTTTCTGACCTTATATTCGAGATCGCGCAGATCGGCGACCGTTGCGGTGGCCACATACGGTATTTGATGAGCCATGGCGATTTCCGGCAGGTTTTTGCCCTGGCCGAATGCGTTGCCGGGTTCTGCACCTACCGGCATGGTGGTTGCGGTGCGTGCGGCAGGCGGCGTGGCGCTGGAGCGTTGCACGCCGGTGTTCATATAGGCCTCGTTGTCGTAGCAGATGTACAGCACATCGTCGTTGCGCTCGAACATGCCTGACAGGCAGCCGAAACCGATGTCGGTGGTGCCGCCGTCTCCTCCTTGTGCCACCACGCGCACGTCGGTTTTTCCCTTCACTTTCATCGCCGCCGCGATGCCGGTGGCCACCGCCGGTGCATTGCCGAACAGCGAATGTATCCACGGCACCTGCCAGGATGATTCGGGATAGGGGGTGGAAAAGACTTCCAGACAGCCGGTAGCATTGACCGCGATCAACTGGTTGTTGCTCTCGGCCATCGCCGCATCGATTGCGTAACGCGCGCCCAGCGCCTCGCCGCAACCCTGACACGCGCGATGTCCGGAGTTGATCGAGTTGTTGCGCCCCTCGTCCGCCTGCACGCTGCGCTCATTGGGCGCTAACAGACGGTTACCGACGGTGTAGGTGCCGGTCTGGTAGAACTTTACGGGTTGAAAGCTCATATTTCCACCTTTCGAATGCTTACTGGCGTTTTTGAGTCTTGTCGCCAGGATCAGCTTGTGTGTTCAATTCTCTGTAGCGCAAAAATCGAGAATCTATGAAAATTTCGAAATTGGTTATGCGGATTGGCATTACAGAGCCAGCTCTTCCGCAATCATCTCAGCCTGCTTTAAGATCGTTTCCGTGGCGAGCAACTGCATGTCAGGCGGATAACCGAATTGGCGCAAGGTTCGCTTCACAATCACTTTCAACTTGGCTCTCACATTTTCCTTGATCGTCCAGTCTATCGATGCATTTTCACGCACCCGCTGCGTGAGCACCACCGCCAGCTCGCGCAGCTTGTCTTGTTGCATCAGTTCTTTTGCGCTGGCGTTATTGGCAACCGCCGTGTAAAACGCATATTCGAAATCGCTCAGGCCCATGTGCGAGGCTTCGGCATCGGAAGCGACGATCTCCCTGCTGATTTTGATCAGTTCTTCCATCACCTCGGCAGCGGTCAATATCTTGTTGTGGTATTTCTTGATAGCGTTCTCCAGCATCTCCATCAAGCTCTTGCTCAGCACCAGATTCTTTTTGGCGCGTGCTTTAAGCTCGTCATTGAGCAATTTTTTCAGCACTTCCAGCGCAACATTCTTGTGTACAAAACCTTTCAGCTCAGCTAAAAACTCATCGGACAAAACAGAAATATCCGGCTTCTTGATGCCCGCCGCGTCAAATATGTCGATCACCTGCTCCGACACCAGCGCCTTGTCGATCACTTGGCGGATGGTGGTCTCGATCTCTTCGTTGCTGCGTCCTGCCCCCGTACCGTCAAACTTGGCCAAACGCGCCTTCACCGCCTGAAAAAATCCCACTTCGTCGCGTGCATCCATGGCCTGCTCGTGCGGCACAGCGATGGCAAAAGCCAGGGAGAGCGCGGTCACCTCGTTGATATAGCGCTTTCGACCATCCTCCAGCCCGAGAATATGCTCTTCCGCAGCCAGAATTAGCGACAGCTTTTGAGATGTTTCAGATTCAAAATAATTTTCATACGCAAAGCCGTGATACATGGCGGACACTACTTCCAGCTTCTCCAGCATCAGGCTGACCGCCTGCTCCTGCGCCAATGCAGGATCACCCTTGCCACCCGCATCGGAATAAAACGACAGCGCCTCCTTAAGGTCAGCGGCAATACCCAGATAATCCACCACCAGGCCACCCGGTTTGTCTTTATGTACCCGATTCACCCGCGCAATCGCCTGCATCAGGTTGTGACCCTTCATCGGCTTGTCGATGTAGAGAGTGTGCATGCTCGGTGCATCAAAGCCGGTAAGCCACATATCGCGCACAATCACCAGCTTAAGCGGATCGTCGTCGTTCTTCATCCGCTCGGCCAATTGCTTGCGCTGCTCTTTGGTGGTGTGATGCTTGGCCAGTAGCGGGCCGTCGCTGGAGGCAGCCGTCACCACCACCTTGATTGCGCCTTTGTTCAAATCATCAGAGTGCCACCCAGGCTTGAGCGCAATGATCTCTTTGTACAATTCTGCGGCAATGCGCCGCGACATACTCACCACCATACCCTTGCCTGCAAACACCTCCTGCCGGGCCTCAAAATGGCTGACGATGTCTTTCGCAATATTCTTGATACGCTGCTCACTGCCGATCAGCGCCTCCATCTTGGTCCACTTAGCCTTGGCTTTCTGCGTATCAGTCAGTTCCTCCTGATCCAGCTCTTCGTCCAGTTCGGCAATCAGCTTTTTGCCTTCTTCGCTTAAGCCGACTTTTGCCAGACGGCTTTCGTAATAAATCCGCACCGTCGCGCCATCCTCCACCGCCTGCGCAATGTCATAGATGTCCACATAGTTGCCGAACACCGCCGGGGTGTTCACATCAGTTTTTTCAATCGGTGTGCCGGTAAAACCCAGATAGGTTGCGTTTGGCAGCGCGTCGCGCAGGTATTTGGCAAAGCCATACACCACCTTTTTGCCAATCACCTCACCATCGGCATTTTTATCGTCCACGGTCTTGGCGCTAAAGCCGTATTGCGTGCGGTGTGCCTCATCGACAATCACAACAATATTGCGGCGGTCGGACAACAGCTCATACACATTGCCCTCATCGGGCTGAAATTTCTGAATAGTGGAGAAGATCACGCCACCCGAGGCCACCTTCAGCAACTCCTTCAACTGCCCGCGATCCGCTGCCTGCACTGGGTCCTGCCGCAACAGTTGCTTGGATGAGGCAAAGGTATCGAACAGCTGATCGTCCAGATCGTTTCGGTCGGTAATTACAAGCATGGTTGGGTTATCCAGCGCCAGCACAATCTTGCCGGTGTAAAACACCATGGAAAGCGACTTACCCGAACCCTGAGTATGCCACACCACACCGGCCTTCTTGTCGCCCTTGGGCTGATTCGCCACGCCCGGCAAGTCATAACTGACGGGCGATTGACGCAATACATCCGCCACGGCTGCCGCGCGCAACGTCGAAGCCACCGCTGCATTCACTGCGTAATACTGGTGATAAGCCGCAAGTTTCTTCACCGTACTGATGCTGATCACGCCGGTTTGCGGGTCTTCTTTCTTACTCTTCTCAAACACAATAAAGTGGCGCAACAAATCCAGCAGCGTAGCCTTGTTCAACATACCTAGTATCAACGTTTCCAACTGGCTTACCAGATGCGAGGCTTCTGCCTTGCCATCTGCGCTTTTCCAAACCATGAAACGGCTCAAACCTGCGGAAAGCGAACCCGCCTTGGCTTCCAGTCCATCGGAGATCACCAGCAAGGCATTGGATGTAAACAAACTAGGGATAGTCTGTTTGTAGGTTTCGAGTTGCTGATACGCCGCTTTGATCGTGGCGTTTTCATCAATGGCGTTTTTCAACTCAATCACCACCAGCGGAATGCCGTTGACGAACAGCACCAAGTCAGGCCGCTTGTTTTGATGGTTCTCGATCACCGTGAACTGATTGGCGACGACGAACTCGTTATTTTCCGGGTGAGCGAAGTCAATCAACCACACCAGATCACCGCGATCAAAGCCGTCTAGTGATTGACTCACCTTCACGCCTTCGGTTAGCAGGCGGTGAAACACTTCGTTGTTCGCCAACATCTCGGGCGAACTGATGCGATGCACCTCCTTGAGAGCGTCATGCAACAGCGCAGGCGGCAACGTGGGATTGATACGCTTCACTGCCTGCTCCAGCCGCCCTGTCAGCAATACTTCACCGTAATGGCTACGCTCCGGCTGTTCGCCATGCCCCAGGGCACCTTCTCTGGCTTCGCCATTCACCTTATCGGGTGCAATGTCCGGCGCGTAAACGTAGCTGTAGCCCAAGCGCTCAAACAGCTTGATGGCAAAGTCTTCGATGGCGGATTCAGTGAGTTTTCTCGACATGTCAGCTCACCTTCACGCAGGTCAATACAATGCAGACTCTCATGAGCTCATTTGATTTAAAAGATGTCAACACATTGAAATACATAAAAGTATTTATATTTTTTAGCATATTTCTCTTTTAAATATCTATCAGGTTTATTTTAAAATGACCCATTTTGGTTGAGTGTCAGAACCTTCGTTGACAATCTTTCCTTGCTGCCTGCATTCTGTCATCAGGTTGGTAACCCTGTGTTTCTTCTTCACCTCATCCATCCAGTCCGGCAGTTTGCTCCAAAGCAATTCGTCAATGTCTTTGCGTGTAAGCGAGCCATGCTCGCCAATCGCCTTGCAAATCAGATCAAGGTAATACTGCTTATCAAAAGCCTTGTACTTGCTATAGCTCGCTTTCTGTCCAGTTTTTTGTGCAATTGCTTTAGCTACAAAAAAATTCGGCTTCCGCCCCTCAATTAGCGCCTTGGCTTTCAGCATTTTTTCTTCCTGGTCATTGAGCGGCAAACGCTTCTGCACCTTATCCAGCGCAATTACCTCCTGAAATGTTAAATCACCATTGCTGGCAAGCAAACGGGCATAGTCCATATCCAGCACTTTACCCATGAGAGTCAGCTTCACGCGCCTATCGGAAATATCGTAATCTGGGAATGGGAAAAATCGTGCTTTCTGAAACATGAAAAGTTTGCGTATGCCGCCACCCGCCGTATCCACCATTTTCAGATTGAACATGGCCGTAGCCAGAAAACGGTTGCGGTAATGCTCCTCCGGCGCATCCTCCATCACCACCCGCTGCACATCACCCGGCACAAAACTACCCAAATTGGTGAAAGTCAGGCTCTCATCCCGTTCGATCACATTAATGCGGCCAGCCAGCGTGTAGTCCTGATGCGCAATGCAATTGTTAAGCGCCTCCCGTATGGCATACGGCTCATACTGGTCCGTCTCTTCCGGGAATAGAGTGCCATCAAGCAGATAGCGATATTTCAGGTTGCGGATTTTGGCGTACACCTTGTCCACGGCAAGTAGCAACGGCATGCCGAACAGCGCATAATCGCGATCATTCCCCTGGGCGTCTTTCAATAGCCAGCGTATCTTGGCCTCAGCAGGTGAGAGTAAATGTTCAGCTTCTTCCTTACCGAGCAGCAACAATGCAGTTCGCGTGATCCGCCCCTTGATGGTCAGCTTGGCCTTATTCAGGAAAGTGGCATCATCCCAGCCGTCTACTTCTGCAGCTTTGTCCGGGAATTTATTCCTGAAGTTCTTTCGTGCGACCTGCAATGCCTCGGCATCCAGATCGTCCAACCCAGCGCTGGGTACTGTTGCCGCGCTCCAATCCTCCGTCGTTGCTTGCGCACGTATGCGCTCGATCTCCTCCAGATTCAGCGGCGACAATGCCTCACCATCCCGTCCGTAATAATGCCCGTCAAATGCAATGGGCAACCCCTTGGGTGCGGCGGGAATTTCAAACAGCACTACCCGCCCATGCGCATGTTGCACTTCGTGAATTTCAATAAAGGTAATCCGGTTGGTGGTCTTGTTCGCGATTTCTTCTTTCAGACTGTCCAAATCCTTGCGCGACGAGCGAAAGCTTGAACCCACCACTTGATGATTGTCCTTCACGCCAAACACCAGCCAGGCAGCAGACTGGCGCTTCAGATTGGCCTCATTGCTCAATGCGGAAAAATACTTACCCAGTTTGGTGAAATCGTAGCCATTCTTCGCCTCCTTGAACTCCACCACCTCGTTTTCACCAGGTAATTCAAGCAGCGCGTGAAGCTTTACTGATGTTTCCATGTGATGCGATTTCATGTTGCCCCCCTGATTTCCTGATTCTGGAAGAGTTTGATATTACTCATCGTTCAACCTCCACTTGAACTATCCGGGATTTCCGGATAGTTGCCTCAGGAACCAGTTCTCCCTCGTCAAACAGGTTATGGATGTGTTCGTTTACTGTCCGCACATCCTTGTCGAACAATTCCGCCATTTGGCGCTGGTTCAGCCACACCGTATCCTGATCTAGGGCAACCTCAAGCCGCACCACACCGTCTGCGGCCTGGAAAATATGAATTTTTGTCTGCTCCATCGCTTATCCCATTCCCTTCGCTAAGCGTTCACCGCCACCTGCACCCCGACACTCATCAGCCTGACTGTTCACTTGTTCCTTTGTCCACTTAAATCAGCAATGGCAGCTTGCAACACCTGCCAACTAATTTTGGCTGTATGTTGATCTGGACGGAATCCCTGCGAAGCTTGCTGACGCGGGTGGATGTAATTTCTGAAATCTTTCAGCGCGTGTCCATATTTCTTAACATCCAAAGACAAAAGGCTTACCTCATGCGCAACATTGATTAGGCTATCCAGCGTCCAATCATTAAGCGCTCTTACTGATTCATCTTTGTTTTTTGGCGCGGACTTCGCGCTATTGAATTGTTGCGGCTGTTTGCTTGCGGCATCAAGCAGCAACCCCTCCAATGTGCTCCCGCACAAGAAGACTGTTGCCAATGACGCCCCAACTCTCATGGATTTGTGAATTTCATCTACTCGTTGCTCGATAACAGTCTGCAACTGCGCATCAATATTCAGTCGAGCCAGGTTTAAATTCAAGAACTCCTGCTTGAGAAAATCGTCCGGTGTCGCCGCTGTTTCAGCAGCGGATGCTTTCCCTGCCAAACGGTTAACAACTGCCATTGCCTTGTCTCGATCAGTGGCCGAAACATGATCAATTAC
>JAJXTL010000089.1 GCA_021783855.1 Pseudomonadota bacterium | reverse complement strand
CACTTCCAGCAAATCAGTATTGATCGCCATCACCTCGGTATTCTGGATTGCAGCATCACGCTCCTGCATCTGCATGGAAATCTCGGCGAACATTTCAGGCGTGGTGTATTCACGGATGTCGTTCAGGTCCTTGCGGTCATTCGCTGCCTGCAAACGAATGAACGAAGTTTTAGCGCTGCGCAGAAAGCTCTCTACCGGAAAATCAGCCGGGATATGCCCGCTTCGAGGTGCGGCGCTGCCACCCGAGTACTGTTGTTGCAGCGGCGCCTGATAAGGCGCGCCCGCTCCGGCATACTGCATGGGAGCTTGTTGTTTCTTGCGAAACATGGAAATCACAAACATCACGGCCACGCCTGCCAGAACCAGCATGAGCATGTTGCCCAACGCGCCGCCGCCCAGCACACCGGCAAACATCGCGCCCAGGCTCGCGCCGATTGCAAGACCTGCCAATGGACCCAGCCACTTGTTGCCGGTAGCTGCGGGAGCGGGTGCTGCTGCCGGCGATTTCTGCGCCTGCTGCGGAGCCATCGTCCGCTGCTTGCCGAAACTGCTGCCGCCGCCAAAACGTTTGGCTTCCGCCGCTGCGGAAAACAAGCTCAGGCAAGTTAAAGCAATCGTCAACAATATCAATAATTTTTTCATATATTCCTCATTCTTCGGATGAAACGGGGCGAAGTATAACAGCAACCCTATCATTGCCAAGATACTGCTGACCAGGCAGCCTTGTTCAGGCTAAGCTTATTTTTGAAAGGCTACCTGTTACCTGACGACTTTGACCGCAGTCACAAAATATTCGGTTTCGCCGAAGCAGGAAGTCGGCAGCCCCTTGTGCTGTTCATAGGTGAGCGCAACGCGTTGGCCGACACCCGCATTGATTTGCTGCGCGATGGTCTCATCCCGCACCGAAAAATCAAACTTCTCGGGAGCGGCCCCTGGCAACGCAACCAAAGACAGCTCGCCCTCCCAGGTCTTGCATAACCATCCTTTTTTGGACAACTTTTGCATAAAACCCGCGCGCTCCCCTTCGGAATAGCTCCAGTGCAAGGCTATCCAGATATAGGCGGCGAAGCCTGTGACGATCATGGCGATAAAACTCAGGCCGAGTAATGCGACGCGCTTGTTGGTGAACATGAAGGCTCCTGAGTGTGAACAGACTGCGCCATTATAACGAAAGTCATTCAGAACATCGGCGCGCACACAAAGTTGAGCGACGAATTGCCTGACGGGTGAGGCAAACTTAACGACAGGGCGTGTAACAGCAGCCGTGGCGCACTCGCAGGAATTCCATACAAGACATCGCCTAAAATCGGGTGACCAATTGCCGCCATGTGTACACGTAACTGGTGGGTTCGACCGGTTATCGGTGTCAGTTCCATTCGTGTGCTGTCAACGTACCTCGCCAGCACCCGGTAGAACGTCTGCGAAGGTTTGCCCGATTGATTATCGATCCTGCGCAGCGGGCGACTGAGCCAGTCAGCGACGATAGGTAGATTTACTTCACCGATTTCAGCTTGCACCGTTCCAGCCACTACCGCCACATAGCGCTTTGTAACGGAGCGCTCACGGAACATTCCGGACAAGCGGCGCTGCATTTCCACACCGCGTGCAAAGACCAGCAGACCGGATGTTGCCATGTCGAGGCGATGCACGACCAGCGCATCAGGAAAATCTTTCTGGACTCTTGCAGACAGGCAGTCCTGCTTGTCTGCTCCTCGCCCCGGAACTGACAGCAGACCGGCAGGCTTGTTTACCACCAGCAGGGACTCGTCGCAGTAGATCAAGTCGAGGCCGCTGTCTGCCGGCGGGGCGTAATGCATCTCTGGCGCTCAGGCTATGCCTTCTTCACAAACTCGGTCTTCAGCTGCATCGCGCCGATGCCGTCGATCTTGCAGTCGATATCATGGTCGCCATCAACCAGACGGATATTTTTAACCTTGGTTCCCACCTTGACGACCGAAGAAGAGCCCTTGACCTTCAGATCCTTGATTACCGTGACCGAATCGCCGTCATTCAGTATGTTGCCAAAGGCATCTTTATAGACGCGCTGCCGCTCTCCGCCTTCGACAAAGGTATTTTTAGACCACTCATGCGCGCATTCTGGACAGATGTAATTGTCGCCATCTTCGTAGGTGAATTCAGAACTGCATAGTGGGCATTTTGGCAAAGCGCTCATGTGATTTCCTGTGATTTATTAATGGTGAAAAATGGGGACAGCTATGCGGTCAGACACCTCTCTCGGCTTTCCAGAATTCCCCAGGTCACGCAGCGTATCCAACAGCGGGCCAAACCTTTAGACAAATTCGGCAGTATTGTTCATAGTTTGCGCCCTAGGAGCCTGTCGGACTTGTCTTGTAACTCATTGATTCCATTAATGTGTGTATAAATTAAGCAAATATTTAATTGTTAAAAATCAATAGGTTGCATAGAATAAAAATTGAAGTCCGACAGTCTGCTAGTGCTTGATCATCCCGAGCGCCAGTTTGCACTACCCAGTGTGCCGCTTGGAGGTGCGAGTAGTTGCCTGCTTTGTGATTCGCGCAGTTTGTTCGGTCAGTGTGAGCAATGCCAGCAAAGCGCTATTGACTGCTTCCGCAGTCGGGAATGCTTTGGCAACTTTGTCATCCAGCAAAACAAGGTTGGTGCCTGCCGCGTAGCGGGCAGCATATTTTCCGCGCACCCCTTTGCCCAGGTCTTCGCGCCGATACTCGGCACGCATTTCATCCTTATCCGTGTTCATAAATTCCTCGCTCATGTCTTGTTGCCTTGCGGGCACTGATAATGCGGATGCCGCGTCTGCCATTAAGATGCACTACAGCCAGCAATCTGTTTTTATTGGAAATACCGAAAGTCAGCAACCGATGTTCGCCTACAGAATGGTCTGGATCGTCGAAAGTGTAAGCTAGCGGATCGCTAAAAATGGTGGCCGCTTCTGTAAAAGCAACCTTGTGTTTTGCTTCGTTTGATGAAGCTTTGGTTGCATCCCACTCAAACTTCAGCATTTGTGATCCTCACTCAGCCTGTTTACGCTGGCAATACTACCGCTTTGTTCCACGATGCACTGCATCCCGTGACTATTCCTCAGGAAGTTGCCTGTCTTTTGGCAAGGGTGCCCGCTCCATTATCCAGTAAGTTATGCCGAGAGATAAAAGCGAAAAAGCCAGGCCGGCCAGGGTCAAAGCCGAAATATCAGCCATCTCGGATACTATAAACTGCCGTGATACGGCAAGAATTGCGATCAGCACGACAGTTTTTACGATGACCTCGCGACCGTCTTCGATGTATGTATGCATGATTATCCGGCTGAACTCTATGGCAATCAGCAGTGTCATGACCATACCGAATGCGGATTGAAAAGCGCTATGATCAAGCGTGTTAAAAGCGCCGTGAAGAACAAGATGATAAGTTTCAACGACCAGCCCCCAAAAGGCTGCGAGAATCATGATTGAAATCAGAATAACGAGCCCCATCATTACGAAAACTTCAAATTGATGGAAAAATGTCGATATGGCGTGTTTTTTAAGTTTGTCGTATTTGTTCATGCTGGTCTGGTTACCGAAAACGTAAAAATCCTGTCAACCTGAGACCATTTACATGGCTCAGCACGATCTCCGCCGTTATTTCTTCCCGAAGGAAGGCGGGAAAATCGTCACCCATTGTCGCGTCCTGTTCAATAATACGATTGCGCAGACCGGATCAGACCAAAAACTTGTGAAATAGTTCGCGATGCTGAAACCATCACAATTTATATCCTCTATGCACGGCGACGACGCCTCCGGTCAGGTTGAAGTATTCGACGCGCTCAAGACCCGCATCGATCATCATCTGTTTTAATTCTTCCTGCCCCGGGTGCATGCGGATGGATTCGGCAAGATAGCGGTAACTGTCGGCATCGTTCGCAATGAGCTTGCCCATTTGCGGCAGAAGCTTGAAGGAGTAAAAATCGTAGGCTTTTTCCAGCGGAGCGGCCACTTTGGAAAACTCCAGCACGATGACGCGCCCGCCCGGCTTGAGCACGCGCTTCATCTCGCGCAGCGCGGCGTCCTTGTGTGTGACATTGCGCAGACCGAAGGCGATGCTCACACAATCGAAATAGTTGTCCGGGAAGGGCAGGTACTCAGCATCGCACTGGGCAACCGGGTTATTGGTGCCTTCATCGAGCAGACGATCGCGTCCCACGCGCAGCATGGCATTGTTGATGTCGGTGAGCACGACCTGCCCGCTGCTGCCGACTTGTTTCAGAAACAACCGGGACAGATCGGCCGAACCGCCTGCCACATCCAGCACGCGCTGGCCCGTGCGCACGCCACTGACGCTGACCGCAAACCGCTTCCAGATGCGGTGCAGTCCTGCCGACATCAGATCGTTCATGATGTCGTATTTGCCAGCAACCGAGGTAAACACACCTGCGACGCGGCGCGCTTTATCTGCTTCGTCTACGGTCTCGAAACCGAAATGGGTGGTTTTGCTCATAATCAACTCCTTAGGTTTTGTCATTCCGGCGTAAACCTGCAACTTGGTTGGTGTATTTTAGCAACCTGGTCGAATGGCTAGTAGTTATATCATGACGGAATCCGGCTTTCATTAACTGAACACCAGCCTGGTGTGACAGTATGCATAAACGTGAAACTCGCGAAGCGGCGAGGGATAGCCACTTGCCATGATCGTTAGTCGCGACTCTTGCCTGCGGCTTCCAGCCGGGTCAGATAATCATGCCACATGCCGTCCTGGTATTTGCCCAGTTCTTGCAGATATTGCCATGTATAGAGTCCGGTATCGTGCCCGTCGTCGAATATCAGCTTGATCGCATAAGTCCCCACCGGTTCGACACCGGTGAGCAGGACGTTGCGCTTGCCGGTTTGCAGCACTTCCTGTCCGGGGCCATGCCCGCGTACTTCTGCAGACGGCGAGAACACGCGAAGGAACTCGAAAGGCCACTGGTAGCGCGTGTCATCGTCGAAGGCGATTTCGAGCGTTCTGGATTTCTGGTGCAGGATGATTTCGGTAGGGTTCATAATGATCTGATTTTGTTCAATAAAGAAGTTGTAGAGCGCTGGTGCAAAAACGGGATGCTGTGTACCGTGCCGCCCCAAGCCTGTACCTCCGTGCTGCCGACGATGTTTTGCGGTGTCCAGTCGCCGCCCTTCACGAGCACATCGGGGCGGCAGGCGAGTATCAGGTTGAGCGGGGTGTCTTCATCGAAAAGAACAACCAGACTGACCGATTCAAGCGCTGCGAGTATCGCCATGCGATCCTGTTCCGTGTTGATCGGGCGATCACCCCCCTTGCCTTGCCGTTTTACCGACGCATCGCTGTTCACGCCCACCACCAGCGAAGCGCCCAGCGCGCGCGCCTGCGCGAGATAGGTAACATGTCCGCGATGCAGCACATCAAAACACCCATTGGTAAATACCAGCGGGCGCGGCAACGCGGCGACCCGCTGCGCGATCTGCTCAGGCCGGCACAGCTTGGTTTCAAAAGCTACCGGCATGTTAGTCTACATACTCAAACAGGGTGACGACGTTGGACACGCCGCTGGAGCCGCTGGCCACTTCGGCTGCAGCCTGGGCCTCTTTGTGGTTGACGATGCCCATCAAATATACGGTGTTGCGCTCCGTGACGACCTTGATGCTGTTGGCGCTGAAACGTTTGTCGCCGACGAAGCGCAGCTTGACGTTCGATGTGATCAGGGAATCGTTGCTGCGCGATGTCAACGAGCTCAAGCCTGTAACGGCCAGCTCATTGTGTATTTTTACTACATTCTGAATATTGGCGACGGTGCGTTCAACCTGAGCCTTGACATCGTCGCTGGGCACCTCGCCGCTGATCAAAACCACACGGTTATAGCTGGTGACATTGACATGCACGGTGTCCTTGAATTGTTTGCCGATACGGTCGAACGCCTTGGCCTCAATGGCTTCATCCTCGACATAGGCGCCGCTGGTGCGTCTGTCCTGCGCCATCAGCACGCCGGCTCCGGCGCCCGCTGCGACTACAGGGAAACAGCCCTGCAAGGATGCTGAAAGAAGCATTATAAACAATATCATGCGCATCATTACTCCCCCATTAACTGGTAATCAATCACATCGCAGATGCAATGCAAGGCAAGCAGGTGAACTTCCTGAATTCGCGCGGTGCTGCGTCCGTCCACGCAAATCGATACATCGCCGGGTTTGAGAATGCCGGCCATCTCGCCGCCGTCGCGACCGGTCAGGGCGACCACGCGCATATTGCGTTCATGCGCGGCATGGATGGCTGCAACCACATTCGGCGAATGTCCGCTGGTTGAAATGGCCAGCAGGCTGTCGCGGGGCAAACCCAGCGCGCGCACCTGCTTGGAAAAAATCAGACTGAAATCGTAGTCGTTGGCGATAGAGGTAAGCACCGAACTGTCGGTCGTCAAGGCTACGGCCGCCAGACCGGGACGCTCGATCTCGAAGCGGTTCAGCAATTCCGCCGCGAAGTGCTGCGCATCGGCTGCCGAGCCGCCATTGCCGCAACACAGGATTTTGCCGTCGTTGGTGACACAGTCGAAAAAAATCTGCGCGGCGTCGGCGATCGGTGCCGCCAGCGTATCCATGACCTTCAGCTTCAGTTCCGCGCTGTCGGTAAAATGCTTGATGATGCGTTTTTTGATGTCCATAAAATCCATTTTCCGGGCGAATCGCTGTGTCGCGTGCTCGCTCATTCCTCGTCTATCAATATGATATGCCTCGTCATTCGCTGCGCGGCTCCTTGCGCTTCATCCCGCAAAATGGATTTACCAGGATGCTCACAGTTTCTGCCGATGTAGTGAGAACGAATATTAACCGAATCAGGCCTCGAACGCATTTTTGAGCCATTGCGCGTTAAGTCCTTCCGAATCGTCCATCAGCACCACGTCGAAGCGGCAAGGCGGGACGCGATCCAGCTTGGCGAGATAATATTGCGCTGCGCAGATCAGGCGTTTCTGCTTATGAATATCCACGCTGACTGCTGCACCGCCGAAATCCTTGTGGCTGCGCTGCCTGACTTCGACGAAAACCAGCGCATCATCTTCACGCATGATCAGATCGATTTCGCCAAAACGGCTGCGAAAATTGCGCGCCACCAGCTGCAAACCTTGTCGCTGCAAATATTCCTCAGCCCAGCGCTCGGCCTGTTCCCCGTTCAAGGCTTGGGTACGACTGCTGATGCAGCTCCGACGGCAGAAGCCGCTTCCACGGCGGAGGCGTTCTTGAACTGATCGGGAAACATCTGAACGGCGGGGACGATGGGCGCATCAGCCGATTGCGCGTGGCCCTGCACAAACAACGCAGGCAGGGCTTCGCGTTCGAAGGTATGCCCTTTGAGACTGACGCGTCCGGTTACGCCATCCAGCGGCAGCGTCGTTTGTCTGCCAAGTAAAACCTGAACCAGCCGGTATGCGTCTATGCCCAGCGCATAGAGCCGCTCCTGGTCGGTCGGCAGTGCCGGATTGGCTCGCGGGTAAGCCGGCACGGCAGGCGTCTGCATCATCCAGGGCATGTCGACGAAACGTACGCCTTCCAGGTCGAAATTGACAAGCGTATCGGCATTTCCGGAGAATATCTGCGAGGTGGCGTAAGTCGCCATATTTGCGGGAAGGAACGGGTGTATCAGCCGGGATTTTTCGGCGCCGGTCGCGAAAAAAACCATGGTATCGGGCGTGGCAGCCATATCCGCGAATAATGAAGTGTCGCCGTTAAAGTCGATTTCCCGCAATACGGTGCCGCCCGAGGCGGTCCATTGTTCCTCGAACGCATATTGCAAGCGGCGCGCAAGCAGTTCGTCGGCTGAAATTACGATGGCCTGTTTAAAACCCTGCTTTCCGGCCAGCCGCGCTACCTGCTTTGCTTCTGCCTCAATGGCCATGCCGAAGAAATACAGATTGTGCGCAGGGACAGATTCCGCCATGTTCAGGCTCAGTGTAGGCACAGGGAAGTTGTTGACAGCGGCCAGCGCGGCGACACCGTTGCGGGTCAGCGGTCCAACCACTGCGCTCGCACCGTCCGCGATGGCTTGACGATAAACGGCAGCAATGCTGCTGTTTTCATCCGGATTGCCATATACTCGAACCGGCAGTGCCTGAGGATCGAGACCGGCCGCGGCCATAAAGCCCTGCTGAACTGCGCGGGCAGCCGCCCCGAAGCTGGCTGATTCCAGAGGCAACATGAGCGCGATGTGCATATCGGGCCTTTGTGCCAGCGGCCCGGGTAGTTCTGACTCGCTGATAGTTGGCGCCGGTTTTATGGCAAAGGTTGCCGCGGGTGTTGCGCGTTTAAACTCGGCGCGGGGCATGGCTGCGGGTACTGCGTCAGGGCCTTGTACCGTCGCAGGGGTACAGGCGTATAGTGCGAATAAAGTCGAAAGTATGAGGAGTACACGTTGCATATTGAACATCCGCAAAAGTTGGAACCCGCATTATATGTAGTTGCCACACCGATAGGAAATTTGCGCGACATTACCCTTCGCGCACTTGATGTACTGGCGGGGGCGGACGTGGTTGCTGCGGAAGACACGCGCAACACTTCACATTTATTGAAGCATCACGGCATCCATGCCAGACAGCTGATCGCAGTGCACCAGCATAACGAACGCGGTGCGGCGGAAAAGCTGGTCGCCATGCTGCAATCGGGACAGAGCGTTGCCTTCGTCAGCGACGCGGGCACACCTGCCGTGAGCGACCCAGGCGCATTGCTGGTGCAGGCGGTGCTGGCAGCAGGACTGCGGGTGATTCCGATCCCGGGCGCGAGTGCGGCGGTGGCGGCATTGTCGGCTTCCGGCCTGCCCGCGCCGCATTTCCTGTTTTACGGTTTTTTGCCCAACAAGTCCGCTGCACGCCGCACTGCTTTGCAACAACTGGCCCTCCATCCCTATACGCTGGTGTTCTATGAAGCGCCACACCGCATCGTCGAATGCGTCGCCGATTTGTGCGCCATGCTGGGCGGAGAGCGAAAAATCGTGCTGGCGCGTGAAGTGACCAAGCTGTTCGAGACGATACATGCCTGCAAGTTATCTGACGCCGAAGCGTGGCTGCTGTCGGACGCCAACCAACAGCGCGGCGAATTCGTCGTATTGGTCTCGGGCGCGGTGCCTGAAGCAGGGTTGTCCGCCGAGACGCTGGCGACATTGACGCTGCTGCTGGCCGAATTGCCGCTCAAGCAGGCCGTGCAGCTCGCAACAAAAATCACCGGCGCCAATCGCAGTGAGCTGTATCAACTTGCGCTGTCACTCAAGGCTGCAGAGAGCTAAACTGCGCTAGGAGCCTGTCGGACTTGTCTTGTAACTCATTGATTCCATTAATGTGCGTATAAATTAAGAAAATATTTAATTGTTAAAAATCAATAGGTTGCATAGAATAAAATTGAAGTCCGACAGGCTGCTAGGTCCTGTTTTTGGTTCTCATTAAAAAATGATTTATTAGCTTGTCATTGGTAGGTCAACTAGCCATTCGACTAAGCCCGCAAGCGGGCAAATCGCTGGTTATCCCGCGAAGGCGGGAATCCAGCTAAGGAACCGCTGATTTATTCGTCTTCCCCGCAAAAGCGGGGAACCAGCGCCTTGTGTAACTGGGTTCCCGCCTACGCGGGAATGACGTTGTTTGTAGTCAATTGGAGCGAGGTATTCTTCCTTGATGATGAACGGTACATCTTTGCCGCCGCTGATCCGTGCGCTGCTGACCGATCCGGCCTGTTATGACCATCATGTGGAAGCGTTGCAACTGGTTGAGACGCATATTTCCTGGGTGGTGCTGACAGGTGCTTATGCCTACAAGATCAAGAAGCCGGTCAATCCGGGTTTTCTGGATTTCACTACGCTTGAATTACGGCAGCTGGATTGTCTGGAGGAGCTGCGTCTCAACCGGCGGCTGGCGGCAGATTATTATCTGGACGTGGTGGCGATCACAGGTACCTTTGAAGCGCCGCGCATCAGGCATTCCCTCTCTCCCGCAAGCGGGAGAGAGCAAGGAGAGAGGGAGACAACCTCGCTGCGCGAAGTTGGCGAAATCCTGGAATATGCTGTAAAAATGCGCCAGTTTCCCTTGGATGCAACGCTGGATAAACTGGCCGCGCGGGGCGAGCTGGGCAATCAACAGATCGATGTACTGGCATCCCGTCTGGCACATTTTCATCTGTTCGAATGCGAGATTGCATCAACCGACAGTCCGTGGGGAGCGCCGGATGTGGTTGCAAAGCCGGTTGTGGAAAATTTTAAAGTTTTGGCAACGCGCCTGAAGGATACGACAGAATTGGCGCGTCTAACGGGCATGGCAGCAGCTACCCCGAATAATGAAACTGCCATGCCCGTTTCCCTCACCCAAACCCTCTCCCGGAAGGAGAGGGAACAATCGAGCGCTTGCGCGGGTTTCAAGTTAGAGGTCTTGCAGTCCTGGTGCGAAACCGAACATGCGCGTCTTGCGCCGCTGATGCGTGTACGCAAGCAGGATGGTTGGGTGCGGGAATGCCACGGCGACCTGCATCTGGCCAATCTGGCCTGGGTGGACGGGCATCTGGTGATATTCGACTGCCTCGAATTCAGCCCGGCGCTGCGCTGGACAGATATCATCTCGGAAGTAGCCTTCTGTTACATGGATTTGTTGCATCGGAAATATCAAGGTCTGGCATCGCGCTTCCTCAATGCCTGGCTGGAATCCACAGGAGACTATCAGGGCATCGCGCTGCTGCGCTATTACGCGGTTTATCGCGCGATGGTGAGAGCCAAAGTAGCGGCATTGCGCGCCGAACAAGGCAATATTGCCAGCAGCACCGAGGTAGCAGGCTGCCTGCAACTGGCCGAACAACTTGCATTTTCCACTTGCCACTTACCACTCTCCACTTTCCCGTCGTTGACGATCACTCACGGCCTGTCGGGTTCCGGCAAGACCACGCTTACCCAAACCTTGTTGGAAAAAAACGGCTTGATACGTCTTCGCTCCGATGTCGAGCGCAAGCGTCTGGCAGGCCTGGCCGCGCTGGACAAAAGCGTTGGCGATATTGGTGCAGGACTGTATACGCAGCAGGCCAGTCTCCGCACCTATCAACATCTGGCGCATCTGGCCGAAGGATTGCTTGGGGCCGGCTGGCCGGTGATTGTCGATGCCGCGTTTCTCGAACGCGATCAGCGCGATCTGTTCCGCAATCTTGCGCAACGTTTTGGTGCGGACTTCAGGATACTGGACATACAAGCCGATCCTGATGTCCTGCGCGAGCGTGTCAGGCGGCGTTCAGAACAAGGAACGGACGCCTCCGAGGCGGATTTGCGCGTCCTCGAACACCAGCTGGCAACCGCCCGGCCGCTGGATGAAGATGAGCTGGCAGTTTGCCTACCCATAGGGACGATGTGATAAATCTAAATAATCTATTTTGTCCGTTACGCGGGGCCTTTAATCATTAAAAAGGCTTTTCATCCACGAAAAATACTAAAATTACAGAATAAATCAAAATCTTGCCTGGCGGTTTCAAGCACCAAGTGCAAAAAGTGCTGCGTGATGTAGCTTAAAGTCAAAAGCGTCTGGCATGAACAGTTCTACCGGACATTTGAAACCGAGTGACTTGCGT
>JAJXTL010000294.1 GCA_021783855.1 Pseudomonadota bacterium | reverse complement strand
ACCAGTACGCCAGGCACAGCATTAACCACAGCTTCCAGAATTCGCGTAACCAGCGGTTCATCTTGCAACAGTGCGGAACCGGCCATGACGTTGCAAATTTTCTTGGCAGGGCAGCCCATGTTGATATCAATTATTTGCGCGCCGCGATCGACATTATGGCGTGCCGCTTCCGCCATCATTGCCGGATCTGCTCCGGCAATCTGTACCGAAATCGGGTCCACTTCGCCCTCGTGATTGGCACGGCGCGCCGTTTTGGCCGAACCATATAGCAGTGAATTGGAAGTCACCATCTCGGACACAGCCATACCCGCACCCATCTGTTTGCACAGCTGGCGAAAGGGCCGATCGGTCACGCCCGCCATGGGGGCGACAATCAGATTGTTTTTGAGAGTGTGTGAACCGATACGCATGGAAAGAGACAGCAATGAAGAGGAAGAAAAGGCTGCCTATTTTATACGCAATCCTGAGTGGGGGCAAAACTGTCTGATTAGCGTTTTTTTGCCTGCAAATACAGCGGCATCACTTTTTCAGCATATTGCTGCAAATCCTGCATGCGCGATTCCGGATTGGGGTGCGTACTCAAAAATTCGGGGGGCCGGCTGCCACCCAGCTGGATCATTTTTTGCCATACGGTGATGGCAGCGCGCGGATCATAACCTGCCCGTGCGGCGAGTTCCACGCCGATGCGGTCTGCCTCGGTTTCCTGTCTGCGGCTATGCGGTAAACCGATGCCAAGCTGATACAGCTGTCCGCCTGCATTCACGATAGTCTGGTCTGCCCCCGCCAGTGATGCGCCAAGCAAGCCTAATTGTGCCAGTGATTGCTCGGAGGCCTGTTCGCGTACATGTTCGCGCAGCGCATGGGCGATTTCGTGACCTATCACCGCAGCGATCTCGTCATCAGTCAATTTCAGTTTGTCGAGAAGGCCCGTGTATACGGCAATTTTGCCACCCGGCATGCACCAGGCATTGACTTCTGGCGAACGAAAAACGTTGACCTGCCAATTCCATTTCGATGCATCCGGCCGGAACACGGTAGTTTGTGGAATCAGGCGATCGGTTATCCGGCGTACCCGTGCAGTCTGTGCAGGATCGGGATTCAGGTCACCTAGCTTGGCTTCTTGTCCGACCAGATTGGTATAGGTCAGCGCTGCCTGCTGTTCAAGTTGCTGGCTGGAAACCAGTGGCGACATGATTTGCTTGCGGTCAATGCCTACCGCTCCGCCTTGCGTGGTGCTCACTGTTTCGCACGCGGCTGTGAGTATGGTGCATCCAACAATCATGGTGAGCAGAGCAAAATGTGATCTAGTCATGGTTTATTACCTGGTACAGTTTCTTTCTTTTGAAACACTCCAAAATGTTTATTGAAGTTTCTTGAGATAGTCCTTGTTGAAAACTTTGTCCGGCAAGTCACGCAATTTCATGTTGCTGTAGTCCAGCACCGACGTGTCGCCAGACTTTAGGGCGTCCTGTATCAGCAAACGTGTCGGCCGCTGTTTCCCCGCCATGGTTTCATAGTTTTCGTAAAAACTGGTCTTCAGCAGCCGGCCTGAAAGCGAATAAAATTCGGCCTTGTACGGGCGATAACTGGATTTGTTGACCCATAGCAGGACTCGATGGTAGGTCACGCTGCGATCCACGGCATCCAGTTGCAGGACATAATAATCATCGCCGTCCAGTTTTTCGGTGCGTAGTAATTTTGGGGTATAGTCACCGGAGAAATTGGCTCGCGCCAGATCGCCATTCGCGACCTGACCGGTCAGGCGCTGGGCCAGTCCCAGCCGGATGGGTTGGGAAACGTCGGGCATGAAAACCCAGAGATCACGGTCTTTCATCAGCATGATCTGTCCCCGTTCCGACGCGGGTTCAAGTATCATGACGACTGTATTTTCGTTGCCCTTGGAAAGAATCCGGTATTTGCGATGTTCAGTAGTCATCCCAGGCGACGTACTGGCAAGGTCGACATCAAGCTGAAAGCCTTGGGACGGAAACCGTGTCGCGTCGGATTTTTCCAGAAAGCTGCGCGCTAGCGGGCTTTCTGCAGTATTCGGCTCCGCAGCTGTCGCGGCACCCATCAGGGACTGGGAAAGCAAACAGGTTAAAAAAACGGCACGAAAAAAACAGGAGGTTATCGACATGGTATTAATCCTTCAAACGATACAGCCTCGAACGGATGAGGTGCAATGAGCCTGGTCCGGGTCGAAGGCGTAACCAAAGAATATTTGCTCGGTGAGCAAAAGGTTATTGCGCTTGAAGATATCACACTCTCCATTGAGGAGGGCGTGTTTTTGGCCATTGCAGGACCTTCCGGCAGTGGCAAGACCACGCTGTTGAACATCATTGGCTGTATCGACAATCCCACCCATGGCAAGGTCTTCATTGACGATGTCGAGGTGACCGGCCGATCATCCAATCAACTGGCGGACTTGCGTGCGCGCACCACCGGTTTTATCTTTCAAACCTTTAATCTGTTCCCGGTACTGACCGCCGCAGAAAATGTGGAATACCCGCTGCTTCAACTGCCCGAAATCAGCCGTGAAGAGCGGCACAAGCGAGTCAAGAAATTTCTGAGTGTGGTTGGGCTTGAGCGTTATGC
>JAJXTL010000088.1 GCA_021783855.1 Pseudomonadota bacterium | reverse complement strand
TGAATCGATCGCACTGCAACAGTCGCTGGGTCGCGTACTGTCCGAAAGCATCCTCGCCAACCGCGACCTGCCGCCCTATGACGTATCGGCGATGGACGGCTTTGCCGTGAGGAGTGCCGATCTGACAAGCATGCCCGTCATCCTGAAAATCGTCGAAGATATCAGGGCGGGAGATATGCCGACCGTAACCGTGCAGGCCGGACAGTGTTCGCGCATCATGACAGGCGCGCCCATGCCGCAAGGGTCAGATGCTGTAATACAAGTGGAAGATACACAACAAGTATCATCTGATACCCTGCAGATGGACAAGACCGTCGCGAGCGGCAACCACGTGCGTTTCCGTGGCGAAAACATGAAGCTCGGTGAGCTGGTGTTACCCAAGGGCAGCGAAATCACGCCGGGTGTGATCGGCGTCCTCGCGACTGTCAAGGCAACTCACGTGCAGGTGTACCGCCGCCCGAGCGTGGCGATCCTCTCCACCGGCAATGAGCTCGAAGCCATGCATGAGCCGGTTGATCCGAACAAGATACCCGATTCCAACACCTACGCACTGATGGCGCAGGTGCAGGCGATGGGAATTGAACCGGCACTGCTCGGCATTGCGCGCGACGATCCGGCCGAGCTCGAACAATATCTGCTGCGCGGGCTGGAATATGACGTACTGCTGGTATCGGGCGGCTCCTCGGTTGGCGAGCATGATTATGTGCGCCCGACCATCGAAAAACTGAAGGTTTCGATGAAATTCTGGCGCGTAGCGATGAAGCCAGGCCATCCGCTGGCATTTGGCACGACCGGAAAAACAGCAGTATTTGGGCTGCCGGGGAACCCTGTGTCGAGCATGGTCTGTTTCGAACAATTCGTCGCCCCCGCACTGCGTCGCATGATGGGCAATCCGCGCCTCTACCGGCGCACCGTGACCGCGCGTCTGGCGCACCCGGCTAAAACTCGGCCGGGACGCACCGAATTCATCCGCGTACAACTGACTCAGGACGATACGGGATACCTCGCCAGCTCTACCGGCACACAGAGCAGCGGCGCACTGCTGTCCATGGCGCGCGCCGACGGCCTGCTGGTCATGCCGACAGAGGGTGCGAGTCTGGCAAAGGGCGATCTTGTGACGGTGCAATTGCTGGACGGCACGGCTTTTCAAAATGAAATCGGTTTCAGGGAGTAAACATGAATAACGAACATGAAAATGTGACTACACCTAACGATGAAACCCGCCATGCTCGGGCACCCTCGCAGGCTCTCCCTCACCCAAACCCTCTCCCAGAGGGCGAGGGAACAAACGAACGCTTGCGCGAATTTAAAGTTAATGCTCGTATCGGTTTTTTGACTATCTCGGATCGCGCCAGCCGCGGCGAATATGAAGACAAGGGCGGGCCTGCCATGCGCGCCTGGTTCGAGCGCGTGCTGACCAGCCCGTGGCAAGCCGTCGCGCTCGTAATTCCCGACGAACAACCGCTCATCGAAGCCGCACTCATCGAATTGAGCGACCTGGAAGGTTGCAGCCTGATCGTCACCACCGGCGGCACGGGCCCCGCGTTGCGCGATGTCACCCCTGAAGCCACAATGGCAGTATGCAGCAAAATGATGCCCGGCTTTGGCGAACTGATGCGCACAGCTTCGCTGAAATTTGTGCCTACCGCAATTTTATCGAGACAGACCGCCGGAATACGCGGCAGGAGTCTGATCGTGAATCTGCCCGGCAAGCCGTCGGCCATCGACGATTGCCTGAACGCGGTATTCCCGGGCAGTCCCTATTGCATCGATCTGATCGAAGGCGCCTATCTCGAATCCGACCCGGCGCAGTGCAAGGCTTTCCGCCCGGCGCACGCCAAGCCGCCTGCTCAATCAGGCAACTAACCGACATGGCGCAAGCTCCACCCCTGAGCATAAAAGTGCTTGCGCCGGTCGGTTCCCCCACCCAAACCCTCTCCCAGGGGGAGAGGGAACAAACGAATCGCTTCGCGACTTTCACGGTAACGGGCAGGTGTGACACAGTCTCAGAAAATGAAGCCTGCCATGCCCGGGCACCCTCGCTGCGCTCTCCCTCACCCAAACCCTGATGGAACAACTAGCCATCCGACTAAGCCATCACAAGACAATGGCAAAGCGATGGTTATCTCCCGGAGGGGAGAGCGCAGCGAGGGGGGGCGAAGCCGGACAAACGAATCGCTACGCGCGTTTCACTTCAGCCACGCTCTTACCTGCTGCGCGACCCAGACAGGATCGTCGAGCGGCAGATCATGTCCCGCATCCGGATGCAACCGAACAGGGCATTGCCAGTACTCGGCCAGCGCAAGCGAGCATCTGACATTGACCAGTCTGTCCTGATTGCTTGCCAGCAGCAATACGGGAACAGCAGGCTGCAAGGCCCGATACCGGCTCGCCGCGTATAACTGGCGCAGAATATTGGCGCGCGTGACCGGATATTGCCGCGCGTAAGTCGTCCATTGTTCCAACAGCCCCGGATGGCGTTGCGTACTGGTCAGATGCAGTATCAGTTTTTCCCGCCGGACGACGCTCGCCGCAATCAGCAACAGCATCAAATCAGCGTAGTTTGCGGGGCGCAGTCTGTGATAAAAAGGGCTGTAGGGCGCCAAACTGGTATTGATCAATACCAGCTTCTCGATCTCATCCGGATATAAACCGCTCCACGCCACGGCGACCATCGCGCCCAGCGACAAGGCCAGCACGCAGTAGGGCGGCGGGTAGCCCCGTTGTTTTAATTGTTCCCGAACACAGCTCGCCATCGCCTCTACCGTGCTGGCGCTGGCCTGCGCGTGCAGGCTGCCATTGCCCGGAAAATCGAGGGTCACGACGGCGGATGCGCCGATTGCGTCCTGAAACAGATGCGGAAAGTCGCCCCAGTGGCGCGACTCGCGCATCAAGCCACGCAACAGCACCCATGTACTCACGGTCTGTACCAGCGCGCAATGGCGCGTTCCTGAAAGCGGCAGCGACTGGCACCCTTGGCCAGCCAGCTGTCATGACCGCAGGCTGCACGCATCATGAAGTCCAGCCAGACAGCATGTCTGCGCAACACCCGGTGCAAGCGGTGCTCTACAGAAGGATTGAAAATACCCTGACGCGAAAACAGCTGGCGGGGGTTTTTCTTGACCCACAACCATGAACCCATTTCCAGCGTCAGCGGCAGAAAGACTTTGCTGCTGTCCTGCTCCGATTGCAGATAAAGATAATCCCAAATATCGCCATGGGTGCAATATTGCGCGCTTTGTGGTTCGAACAGGTATCTGTTATTCGGATAGGTTTTTTCGAACAATTCTTCCAGGGCAATAATGTCAGCCAGCTGCGCTATCGGATGAGCGCTGTGCGCATGCGGAAACCATATCCTGTCACGCGAGCCAAATCCGGAGTGGCAATCCACGGCGATACTGAACGAACGCGACAACAATTCATCACTGACGACCCTGCACAGCGCCTGATTTTCGATTTCCATTGCATCCCCCTCCACCCCGCGATACCAGGGCAGACGAGGGCTGATCCGGTGACCGCCCAACAGAAAGGGAACCCGACCGGTTGAATTTATCGGCGCATTGCGCATCAAATCCACGCCATGCGGATTGCAGCGCGTACCCTGCCACATACCGCCGGGATTAATCAGCGGCATGAAAACCAGTCGCACCTCCTGCAGCAGATGATGCAGACTCTTGTCCCAGTCCAGCCGGGTAATCAGACCGCGCAAAAAATGCAGCAATACATGCGTGCCGATACGCTCAAGACCGTGAATGCCGCCAAAAAAACCGATCGCGGGCAGCCCGGGATCTGGATTGCCCAGCGAAATCTGGTATACGGGAAAACGCCTGTTGCCTGCGTCCACCTCGCAGGCCACCCCCACCTGCAGATGGCGGCGACCGAGTTCCAGTATATTTTCCAGCTCGTTCAATTCCGGCAGGCTAGGCATCGTGCTGATCACTTCAGTTTAGATCGGATAATGCTGCTCTTTTTCTCACAGATTGTCATCCTTTAGTTTTACACCGCACTCAATGAGCATGTTACAGCCACTATTCGCGCCATCGTGCCGAAAGTCGCTGAAATGCTTGCGCCATTTGAGTATAATTTACCCCTGAAGCGACAGGCGACACATGATCTTCATCCGCCACGCCCCTGTCCCCCGAAACTGCACAGGCACTTATTTTAAACCTTGCATCCTGAAGAAAGCGAGAATTCAACTTGAACCCACCAAACAACGCCCTTTCCTACCGAGATGCAGGGGTAGACATCGACGCCGGCGACCAGCTGGTCGAAAATATCAAGCCTTATGCCAAACGTACCATGCGACCCGAAGTGCTGTCCGGCATCGGCGGCTTCGGCGGTCTGGTAGAAATCTCAAAAAAATACAGGGAACCCGTGCTGGTATCCGGCACCGATGGCGTGGGCACCAAGCTGAAGCTGGCCTTTGAACTCAACATTCACAATACCGTCGGCATCGATCTGGTCGGCATGAGCGTCAACGATATTCTGGTGCAAGGCGCTGAACCCTTGTTTTTCCTGGATTATTTTGCCTGCGGCAAGCTGGATGTGCCCGCCGCTACCGAAGTCATCAAGGGCATCGCGGCAGGTTGCGAGCAGGCAGGTTGTGCGCTGATAGGCGGCGAGACCGCCGAAATGCCCGGCATGTATCCGGTCGGCGAATACGATCTGGCAGGCTTTGCCGTGGGCGTGGTGGAAAAAGCCAGCATCATCACAGGCGCTGACATCGTGCCCGGCGACGTGGTGCTGGGTATGGCCTCCAACGGCGCGCACTCCAACGGTTACTCGCTGGTGCGCAAGATCATCGAACGCAGCCGCCCTGACCTTTCCGCCAAATTCGACGGCGAGCGCACCCTGTCTGATGTCATCATGGCCCCGACCCGCATCTATGTGAAACCGCTGTTGGCGTTGATGCAGAGTCTTACCATCAAGGGCATGGCGCACATCACGGGCGGCGGCATTACCGAGAACGTGCCGCGCGTGCTGCCGGAAAATGTCGTCGCCGACATCGACAGCAAGTCATGGCAGATGCCCAAACTGTTCCACTGGCTACAAGAACAGGGCAACGTGGCCGAGCAGGAAATGTACCGCACCTTCAACTGCGGCATCGGCATGGTGGTGATCGTATCTCCTGCTGATGCGGATCAGGCGATCAGCCGGTTGCAGGCGGCGGGAGAGACCGTCACGCGCATCGGCGTGATCCGCGCAAGGAATAACGATGAACATCAGACACAGGTGAAATGAACAGGGTAAATAGTGAGTGGTGAGTAGCAAGTAGACAAAAGCTTGTTCCACTCATTACTCACCACTCCCCACTCACCACTTTCCGCATTTATCACATGAAAAATATCGTCATCCTCATCTCAGGGCGCGGCAGCAACATGCAGGCCCTGCTCGCCGCAAAACTGAACTGCAACATCGCGGCGGTAATCAGCAGCCGTGCGGGTGCCGCAGGACTTGCTTTTGCGCAGGCGCACGGCATACCCACAGCGGTCGTGGCGCATACGGACCACCCGGATCGCGAGAGTTTCGATGCTGCACTGGCGGAAGTCATAGATGGCTTTCTGCCCGACTTCGTGATACTCGCTGGCTTCATGCGCATACTTACCGCCGACTTCGTTGCGCATTATCAGGGCCGCCTGATCAACATTCATCCCTCACTGCTTCCCGCCTATACCGGAATGCATACCCATGCCCGCGCCCTGCACGATGGCGTAAGAATTCATGGCTGCACCGTGCATTTCGTCACGCAGGAACTCGATCACGGGCCCATCATCATTCAGGCCGCCGTGCCTGTGCTGCCCGACGACACCGAGCACTCGCTGTCCACCCGCGTGCTGTTTGAGGAACATCGCATTTATCCGCAGGCCATACGCTGGCTATGTTCAGGACAGATTAAACTTAATACGGACGGCAAGGTCATATACCACGGTCACAGCCTGGCCGGTATGGCCCTGATTTCACCCGCACTGGAGACAACATGAAGCGTTTTTTATTCCTCGGGCTCGCGTTTTGCTCCCCCGCCTTTGCCGCACCCGCCGGCGTACAGGCCAGTTACGATGTGTTCATGAGCGGCATGAAGGTCGGGCAAATGACCGAAACCTATACCCGCAGCGATGACCATTACACACTGACCAGTACCACCACGCCGCTCGGTCTGCTGGCGGCCTTCAAACCGGGCAAGATCATCAGTAACAGCCGTGGTCTGATCGATAAAAACGGCCTGCGCCCGCAGCACTTCGACCATATCCGCGAAGGCGATGCGAACAAGGAGAGTCACGCGGAATTTGACTGGGATGCGATGCAGCTTACCCTGACACATCAGTCGCAACAGACGCGGCTAACCTTACCTGAAGGCACGCAGGATCGCTTAAGCGCAATGTATCAGTTCATGTTCCTCGGGCTGGACAAGGTCGCCACACTGGACTTCATGATGACTGACGGCAGCAAGCTGGACAGCTACCACTACGCAGTCGGCCCCCGGCGAAAACTGGATACGGCGGCAGGATCGTGCGACAGCCTGTATCTGGACAATCAGGCGAAACCCGGCGAGAGCCGCACCGAGATCTGGCTCTCGACGCAGAACAAGTTGCCCTGCAAGATGATCATCACCGATGCCCATGGCGAGCAGATCGTACAATTACTGAGTGGTCTGCACATCACGCCGTGACACGTCTTCAGGCTTTACTGAGCTTGTTGAAACGGCCCGCAGCAAGAATCGCGCTGGCCATTGCCTTATCTCTGCTGATTCATGCCGCGCTGCTGCTCGGGCCAGACCCGATCCGACTCGCGGCGATCACCCCCCCACCGCCACCGCTCGTCGCCAGACTTGAGCCTCTGCCAGCCATCAGGATCGCGCCCGAACCCAAGCCGGCGCACAAGACCAGGATCGCACACAAGCCACGCGTCAATCCGGTCATAACATCCAGCAAGCCCGCTCCCGTTACGCCTCCTGTACAAACGCCACCCGCTGAAAGCGCCCAAACACCGCCTGTTGAAACATCAACCGCTGAGGCATCATCCGTCGCAGCCGCTCCGCTACAGACATCTGAGATGTCTGAAGAAAATGCCCAACCCGCCTACCCGCTGCCCAAACATGCACAACTGACCTTCATCGCCTACATGGGCAACGGTTTCATAATAGGAGAAGCTCGTCAACGACTGGATATCAACGACGATAAAAGTTACACCCTGCAGACAGGCGTGAATACCACCGGGATCGCAGGCCTGTTCAAGACGTTTGAACTGAACCAGCAAAGTACCGGCACGATCACCTCTCATGGCATACGCCCGGACAAATTCAGCGAAAACAAGCGAACATCCAGGGAAAATCAGACTTTAAGCGCCACCTTCGACTGGCAAAACAAACAAATCAGTTTTTCGGGTGGCAACAGTTCACCACTGCCCGACGGAGCGCAGGACCTTTTAAGTTTTCTGTATCAATTCTCGCAAATGCCGCTGGATCAGGCCAGGCTGCCCATGCATGTCAGCAACGGCAAAAAACTGGAAAGCTATGAACTGGAGGTCGGTGAGGAAGAAGAAATCCAGACACGTCTAGGCCGTCTGCGTGTCCTGCCGCTGCGCAAAGTTCACGCACCCGGCGAGGAAGGGCTGGAAATCTGGCTGGGTCTGGAATACCGTTTATTGCCTGTCAAAATACGCCAGATCGACAAAAACGGGAAAATTGCCGGCGAAATGGTGATTTCCGACATCAGGGTATCCGATGAATAGAACAGGATGCGCCATCAATCCACTATCCTCAATCCTGATTCCCGTTCCCTGTTAAACTCCGCACCTGAACTTTTAGATTTAAATGACATGCTGATTACCGAATACCGCCTAGACCTCATCATCCTCGCACTGCGCACCATCTTGCCGCTGGAGCATCCCGCCGACACCACCCTGCGCTATTTTTTCAAGAACGAGCGCATCGGATCGAACGAGCGCGCCATCGTCGCGGAAACCGCGTTTGGTGTACTGCGCCATCGCCTGCTGCTGGAACTGGCCTGTGATGGCAAAGCCACGCCGCGCCGCATGGCGCTGGCCTATCTGGTCAAATTCGGCGGCTACAACCTGCGCGAAATCGAACCGGTATTGAAACGCGACGAAAAAGAATGGCTGGCGACGGCAAAGGGTGTTCAATATGAGGGTCAGTCGTTGTCGGTGCAAGCCGAACTGCCCGAATGGCTGATTGAAAAGATGCGCGCATCCTATACCGATGAAGAAATCCTCACCTTAGGACAAGCCATGCAGCAAGGTGCGCCGCTGGATATTCGCGTCAATACCTTGCTGGCAAAACGCGAAGAGGTATTGCTGCAACTACAGGAACAAAACATCGAAGCGACCGCCACGCCCTACTCGCCTGTCGGCATCCGCCTCAAGGAAAAAATTCCGCTCAACAAGGATGCGCTGTTTACCGACGGAAAGGTCGAAGTACAGGACGAAGGCAGCCAGTTGCTGGGCTTTTTGTTAGCGCCCAAACGCAACGACATGGTAGTGGATTTCTGCGCCGGTGCAGGCGGCAAGACACTGATGCTCTCGGCGCTGATGAATTCCCAAGGCCGCTTGTATGCGATGGATGTATCCGAGAAACGCCTGGCCAATCTCAAGCCGCGCCTGAAACGCTCGGGCGCTTCCAATATCCAGCCGATGCTGATTGCACACGAGAACGATCTCAAGGTGAAACGACTGTCCGGCAAGATAGACCGCGTACTGGTGGATGCGCCTTGCAGCGGTCTGGGCACCTTGCGCCGCAATCCCGATCTGAAGTTCCGCCAGTCGCCGCAAAGCATCGCGGAACTGAACCAGAAACAGGCCGCCATTCTGGCGTCCGCCAGCCGTTTGCTGAAAAAAGGCGGCCATCTGGTGTATGCGACTTGCAGCATTCTGCCCGAAGAAAACCAAAATATCGTGCAGGCTTTCCTGTCAACGCATCCCGACTTCCTCTTGCGTCCGGCAGGAGAGATATTGCAGCAGCAGAAAATTCCGATGGAAATGGGCGATTATCTGGAACTGCGCCCCAACCTGCACGCCACCGACGGCTTCTTTGCGGCAGTGCTGGAACGCATCTGAACCGGCGCGTTTACCCATATCTTCATCACATGCCGCACATCCGGCGCGACCCGATGTTCGGCATAATATTATTTTTCAATCCTACCAATAATTTTCAGCCGTGATTTGGCCAGGTTCAAAGCGCCGGTGTTTTTTTAAACCACGCTCAATCAATATATTGCTTGTATCTTTCACCATTTGCGGATTGCCGCAAAGCATGATCTGGCTGTTTTCCACGCTAATTTTTATACCGGCATGCGTTTCCAGCCGTCCATCAATAATCGCCTGCGGGATGCGACCGAACAATGCAAAATCCAAAGTTTCGCGACTGAGAAACGGAATAAAGGAAAATTTCTCAGGATGCTCCGCCTGAATTTGCAAGATGCGCTCCTGATAACTGAGTTCGGATAAGGTTCGTACGGCATATGCCAGCACCACACGCTCGTAGCGCTGCCAAGGCTTGTCGGTTGTCAGAATCGAAAGAAAAGGCCCGATGCCTGTGCCGGTAGCCATCAGCCACAGATGCTTAGCCTGAGGCACTTCATCGATAATCATGAAGCCGTGAGCGCGCGAGGCAACCAGAATTTCATCGCCGGGTATCAGTTTGACAAGATGGGGAGTCAGCGGACCGTTTGGCACCTCGACATAGTAAATCTCCAACGGTCTGCTATCGGGCGGATTCACCAGAGAATAGGGACGCTCTACCACTTCACCGTCAATTTTCAGCGCTATCTTGACAAACTGACCGGCCTCGAATGAATCGATATCAGACTCGATATAAAGCGAATGCAGCGTCTTACTCCACTGCTTGCCTCCGACCACTTTTCCAATATTCCAGGCAGCCATTGCATGCTCCTTATGTCTTAAACCCAAATAATCAATTAGGTAAACGCTGATTTATTGTCATTTCGAGCAAAGAAATAAATCTAACTACTTTATTTATAAGGATTTTTATCTAAGTTCGGAATGACAGAATAAATTAGTGACACCTTACAAATCCCTGCACATTATTCTTGGACAAAACGATGCCCGGTCTCGGTACTCAATCCATATCGCCGAGCTGACCAGCGAAATGCCGCGCTGCTTCTGTATTTCCATCCAGTCGGGGGCGGCATGGCGGCTAGTTGACGCTGCCAGCGATGTGAATATTACCAGCAAACAGCAGCAGCTTCTCGGTACGTGTTATTTTACCGACGCCGAGGTGCCGGATGATG
The DNA here is from genome assembly GCA_021783855.1 of Pseudomonadota bacterium. Next base: position 1,440 of record JAJXTL010000088.1, on the reverse strand, counting down.
GCGAAGATGCGGCGCCGCTCCAATTCATGAGTAATCGTCGTTAGCGCTGCGCCCTCATTGAAAGAAGCTTTTTCGGCAAGTGCATTTTCATAGTCACAAGCGGTCGCTATTCCTGCTCGTACATATAACGCCTTGACCATGGAAGTGACGCTGCCGGCCTTCCTGCCTTACGGCAAACAATCTGATAAATTGAAATCTGGTCGGTTTCGAATGCATGCGCGCAGCCTGCCAGATAGATACGCCAGATCCGATATTTCTTTTCATCGACTAGCGACCGGATGAGTTGGCTATTTTGCTCAAATCGCTCCGTCCAAATCCCTAGCGTTTTGGCGTAGTGCCGGCGCAGATTCTCCACGTCAAAAATTTCGAGCCCGCTACGCTGCATTTTGTCCAGAACAAGTGAAAGATGCGGCAATTCGCCTTCTGGAAACACATACTTATCAATGAAGTCACCGCCTCCCAGAATGGTGTCTCCGCTGTCGGCATCCGTCGAGGTGATGCCGTGATTCATGGCGACACCCTCGTCTTTGAGCAACTGCTGGATTTTCGAGAAATAAGTCGGAAGGTTTCTTTTTCCTACATGCTCGAACATCCCGACACTCGTAATCCGATCAAAACTCCCTTCCAGATCGCGGTAGTCGATAAGACGGATTTCAACACGACCGGCAAGTCCAGCCTGCTTGATTCTGGCGTTTGCAAGCGTAAACTGGTTTTCCGATAAAGTGATACCGAGACATTGAGCACCATACTTCTGCGCCGCACGTATCACCAGCGCACCCCAACCGCAACCGATGTCCAGCAAGGTTTGATTGGGTTTTAAATCAATTTTTTTCAGGATATGGTCTATCTTTGCCATCTGCGCTGTTTCGATATCCTCATCTCCGCTTGCAAAATAAGCGCAGGAATAAACCATATTTTTGTCCAACCAAAGCTTGTAAAACTCATTCGATACGTCGTAGTGATATTCGATGGCTTTCCTGTCGGACTTCCTGGAATGCGAAAGGTGCTTTACCACACGCTGCAACCGCGTTTGCGTGGATGCGTTACTTGACATTGCAAGCTTATAGGCAACTGAAATAATTTCCCGTAGATCACCCTTTACATCGATTTTCTCCTGTACGTAGGCATCGGCCAGCTTGTCCAGTGTGGAGTTCATTAACGACGGCAAGGCTGTTTTGTTATGGATCGTTACAACAACCTGTTGATTATCAGCCCCTGCCAGTTGGAGTTCCTTGCCGTTCGATAGCCTGAACGATAGGGGAACGCCATGTTCATCACGGATTTTTCTTGCCCATTTGTCGAATTTTTTTTCGATCAATTTATGCATCAACACAGTTCCCCCCGAAGTCAAAATGATTAAGTATCCCCCGGCAAAACAGGGGCTATTTTAATGCCGCTCAAAACGACTTAACTCTTTGTGCTGGGTCAATTGCCCCCAAG
>JAJXTL010000005.1 GCA_021783855.1 Pseudomonadota bacterium | reverse complement strand
TTACCGCGAATAAGTTCGAGCTGAACGCCAGGGGCAACAGGGCTCGTGCTCCTTTCGAGGCGGTTCTGGAAGCGCCCGCGCTGAATCTTGCCAGGGACAAGTACTCCGGCGAAAATTTAACGTTAAGTGCCAAGCTTGACAATGGAAATATCGTGACAGCCGTCTCCCTGCCCGATCTTGCAGGCAATGCGCAGTCTTTCAATGTGAGCAAACTGGCGCTCGATCTGTCCGTACAGATGCCGGATCAGGCTTTCAAGGCCAAACTGACTTCGCCTCTGACGGGAAATTTCAACGCGAAACAATTCAACCTGAGCAATCTGACCATTGCCGTGAACGCGACATCGGATAAATTGCCGGGCAAGTCGGTGAACAGCGAAATGAAGGGCATTGTGCAGGTGGATGCGACAAAACAGACCGTGCAGGCGAACCTTGCAGGCGGTCTGTTGCAAAGTCAGGTGAAGGCCAAAGTTGCCGTGAACGGCTTTAGCAACCCGGCTATTAACTTCGACGTGGATGTGGATCAGTTTGATGCCGACCTGTATCTGCCGAAGAAGACCGAAACCCGTGCGAATCAGCCTGAACAGCCGCTCGATCTGTCCGCCTTGCGTGCACTCAATCTGGAGGGCAGCCTGCGCATCGGGCAGCTCAAGGTGGCGAACATCAAGTCAAGCGGAGTGCGTCTGGATATGAAAGCGCACAAGGGGCAGATGAACGTCAGTCCCTTGTCCGCCAGCCTGTATCAGGGCAGCATGAACGGCAGCCTGAGCGTGAATGCGGCTGCTACGCCTGCCATCAGTATCAATCAGACCCTAAAGGGGATCAATGTCGCTGCGTTAACCCGCGATGCGGCCGGTTTCGATACGCTGGAGGGGCGCGGTAATGTCGCGATGAATATCAGCATGCAGGGCGGCACAGTCAGTGACATGAAAAAGGCAATGAACGGCAATCTGTCGCTGAATCTGGTCGATGGCGCGCTCAAGGGTATCAATATCGCCAGGCAATTGCGCAATGCGCAGGGCATGCTGGGCAAAACACAGACGCAGGCCGCCAATCAGAGTGAAAAGACGGATTTTTCCGAACTCAAGGCCAATTTTAAAATAAGCAGCGGCGTGGCCCACAACGATGATCTGTCGCTGAAATCGCCGTTGCTGCGTATGGTGGGTGCGGGCGACATCGACATCGGTCAGAGCAGTATGAACTATCTGGCAAAAACCACCTTGGCCAGAACACTCGAAGGTCAGGGAGGGCGGAATGAGGTGGGCGGCATCACCGTGCCTGTGCGGATTACCGGCCCGTTTGCTGCTCTGAAGTACACGCTGGATTTCGGCGCAATGGCGAGCGAGGTGGTCAAACAGAAAGTCGAAGCCAGGAAAGAAGAAATCAAAACAAAAGTACAGGATCAGCTCAAGAACAGCCTGAAGGGTTTGTTCAGATGAAATGCAGTCGTTCGCGCAAATTTCTTAATGACTGCCATTAACTGACCAATATCTACTGTTATCTTGGCATAGCCGGGAAGTTTTCTGTAATGGTTAACACATAAAAGACATGGATAAACGGGACCTCAACAAAGAACGCCTGCAACTGGCCTTGGATGCTGCCGGCCTGGATCTTTGGGAAAATAATCTTGTCTCCGGCGAAGTCACCCGAAAAGCGACCAAAATATTCAAGGAGCTGGGCTATAGCGATGATGAATCCCTGGCTTATCTTGACGACCTTTTTGCAATCGTCCATCCGGACGATGTTTCCATAGTCAAAGCTGCGCTGGATGCGCACCTGACTGGCGTAACCGCGCAATACCGATGCGAATTCAGAGCGCGCTCCAAAGACGGTGCATGGGTCTGGTACGCAAACTACGGCAAAATTATCGATTCCGCAGGCGGCTCTCATGGCGGGCGTTTTATCGGTGTGACATTCAATATCGATGACAGGAAGCGTGCAGAAGACCGTTTTCGAGCTATCATCGAAGCTGTCCCAGTCCCCCTTGCCTTGAACGATGCACAAGGGAATATCACTTATCTGAACAGAGCATTCACCCAGTTGCTCGGCTACACCACTACCGACGTTCCTGATCTTTCAAGCTGGTGGCACCTCGCTTATCCGGATCCGCAATACCGGCAGTGGGTGACCGACATTTGGCAGAAAAATATGGATGAGGCGAAACGATCCGGCAAACCCTTTGATTCCATGGAGTTCGCAATGGCCTGCAAAGATGGCATAACACGCGCCTTTCTGATCAGTCCTGTAGTGCTCGATCAAGATTTAGATGGACTCGAACTCGTCGCCCTGTATGACGTCACCGAACGCAACAAGATGGAACAAGTATTCCGCTTCCGGCAGATTGGCCTGGATCGCGCTGGAGAAGGAATACTCTGGGTTGACAGGAATGGACATATTCTGGAATCCAACGAAACCGCCTGTCGTAAGCTCGGATATACCCATGAAGAGATGAGCCGTCTGACGATTGCCGACATCGATCCATGTTTTCCGTTTGAAACCTGGCCTGAGCATTGGCAGGAACTGAAGAACAACCAGGTCGTGCGGCTCGAATCGATGCAGAAATGCCGTGACGGGACGACATTTCCAACGGAAGTGATCGCTAATTTTTTCGAATATGAAGGGAAGGAATATAACTGCGCATTGGTACAGGACATAACGGATCGCAAAATAGCCGAGGCCCGTATAAAGCGTCTCGGCAACCTCTACAAGGCGCTCAGCGAAGTCAATCAGGCGATCGTGCGCATGGAAACCGAAGAAACGCTGTTTCCGCTGGTATGCAGAATGTCCGTGGATTTCGGGGAGCTCAAAATGGCCTGGGTCGGCCAGCGAAATGAAGCAACGGAGCTGATCGAGGTCGTGGCGAGTTATGGGAGCGGCGCCGATTACCTGAAAGAGGTCACAATATCCGCAAACGCTGCAATACCCGAGGGTCAGGGCCCGGCGGGCACTGCATTTCGAGAAAACAGGATCATTGTTGTTAACAATTTTCAGGAAAATGAAATTACCAAACCTTGGCGCGCAGTTGCCAGCCGCTTCGGCTGGAACAGTATCGGCACTTTCCCGATTCTTCGCGGAGGGCAGTCTTTCGCATTGCTGGGGGTATACCACGAGCATAAAAATGCATTCGATGATGAAGCCGTTAAACTTCTGGACGAAATGGTGCGCGATGTTTCCTTTGCACTGGACAGTTTTGACCGGGAAAAATTAAGGCGAGAGGCTCAGGCGAGTCTTCTTTCCAGCGAACGTCATTTCAGGGCATATTTCGAACGATCAATGGTTGGAATGGCAGCAACCAGCGCCACAAAAGGCATGCTGGAAGTCAACGATACGATGTGCGAGATACTGGGTTACTCGAAGAAAGAGTTGATGGGCATGACTTGGGCCGAACTCACCCATCCGGACGATCTGGAAGTGAACGAAAAGCTGTTCGATCGGGTTTTGCGGGGTGATCTCAATGAATACGAACTGGAGAAACGCTTTATCAGGAAGAACGGCGAAATTGTCTATGTGCATGTCGCCGTCCGCGTTTTACGCCATAACGATGGGACCGTCGATTATTTCGTGGCGCTTGTTGACGATATCACCGAGAGCAGAAACAAACAGCGCCAACTCGAACTATTGGTTCATTATGATACGTTGACCGGCCTGCCCAACAGGTCGCTTCTCAACGACCGTCTTGAAATGGGACTCGCGCAAGTCAAGCGAACCGGAGGGAATCTCGCCGTATGTTTCATGGATCTCGATGGGTTCAAGCCGGTCAACGACACTTTCGGCCATGAGGTCGGAGATACTATGCTGATCGAAGTAGCCAAAAGAGTCGTCGCGATTTCACGTGCCACCGATACCGTCGCACGACTGGGCGGGGATGAATTCGTCCTGCTCTTTCCCGAAATTTCGGGCGCTGAAGAATGCCGCCATATGTTATCGAGGATCATGGAGACATTAAGCCAACCGTTCAATGTCAACGGTCACGAGATACAGATATCGGCAAGCATAGGGATCGCGATCTATCCTGAGGATGTCAACGATGGTGACAGCCTGATCCGCCATGCAGATCAGGCGATGTACATTGCAAAACAATTGGGACGCAATCGAATCCATTTCTTCGATGCCGCTAACGATCAGCTGGCACAGATTCGCTCGGAAGGACTGTCAAGGGTGGAAATGGCACTGGAGAGCAGCGAGTTGATTTTGTATTATCAGCCGAAAGTCAACATGCGCAGCGGTCAGGTGATCGGAATGGAAGCGCTTATCCGGTGGTTACACCCTCAACGCGGCCTGCTCCCGCCAGGCGAATTCATGCCTCTGATCGAAAACAGCGATTTTGAAATCAGACTTTCTGAATGGGTGATTTCAAATGCCATGACACAGTTGGATGCATGGCGTTGCGAGGGAATAAATCTGGCCGTCAGCGTGAATCTTCCTGCACATCATCTACAGTCAAACGGGTTCACCGAATTCATCGCCTCCGCAGTGGCAAAGCACCAAAATATGAAAGCCAATTCCTTTGAACTGGAAATACTTGAAACAGCCGCACTCGGCGAGATGGGGGCCGCCATTCAGAAAATGCAGGACTGCATTGACTTGGGTATTCACTTTTCAATCGATGACTTTGGCACTGGATATGCCTCACTTGCTTATTTGAGGCGGTTGCCGGCGCACATGATTAAAATTGATCAGATTTTTGTTCGAGGCATGCTGGATGACGAGGATGACCTGTCTATCGTCGAGGGCGTGATTGGTTTGGCTAAAGCGTTCAAGAAGGATGTAATCGCGGAAGGGGTGGAAACGGTAGCGCACGGAGTGAAGCTGTTGAATCTGGGTTGCGAGCTCGCACAAGGTTACGGTATTGCCCGCCCCATGGAAGCCAAATTTGTAACGGCTTGGGTCAGAAATTATCAGCTCCCCACCGACTGGAGCAGATGCTCAGAGTAAACCCGATTTTTATAGTGACATTTCCCCGGCAACTTTAAATCTCGAGGATGCAAAGAGTTTTTGTAATTTGGTCACCATGAACTTCCGACTGGTTCGGAGCAGGCCAAATAATTAACCTGAAAAAAGCACCGAGAACAGCTTACAAACGGTATATTATCAAAGCTGAGCTTCTGCAATATGCCATAAGCTGATCCGGACAGGCTCCTATGAGACTGTCGGACTTGTCTTGTAACTCATTGATTCCATTAATGTTATTATAAATTAAGCAAATATTTAATGGTTAAAAATCAATAGGTTACATAGAATAAAAATTGAAGTCCGACAGTCTGCTAGAAGCGTGCCGATAAGTGCGTGTGTATTACACAAAATCGATAATACACTTGATACAGGGGAAATTGATTGTTAAGGCCATCTATACCAATTGATGAGGAAAACCGCCTCGCAGCGTTACATGCCCTGAATATATTAGATACCCCGCCAGAGGAGCGTTTCGACCGCCTGACCAGGCTCGCCCGGCGCCTGCTCGGCGTACCGATTGCCGTCGTCTCACTGGTCGACAGCAATCGCCAGTGGTTCAAATCCTGCCAGGGACTGGATGCGCGCGAGACACCGCGTAGCATTTCATTCTGCGGCCATGCAATTCTCGACGATAATATTTTTATTATTCCAGACGCCCGAATGGATTCGCGGTTTGCCGACAACCCGCTGGTTAGCGGTGCGCCGCATATACGCTTTTATGCAGGCCAACCGCTCAAGTCAAAAAACGGCTGTCGTGTGGGGACGCTCTGCGTGTTCGACAGCGTACCTCATGATTTTACTCAGGCCGAAATTGACAGTCTGCGCGATCTGGCCATGCTGGTTGAAGAAGAACTCAATTCTCTGGAAATGCACGAGCTGATGAATGAGTTGCGGCATAGCCAGGAGCGCTTGGCTACCATTTTCGACAATGTACTGGACGGCATTATCACCATCAACGGATCAGGCATAATCGAATCCTTCAACAAGGCCGCCGAACAAATTTTCGGTTATGCGGCTGCCGAGGTAATGGGCAACAACGTCAAGATGCTGATGCCCGCGCCCTATCATGATCAGCATGATCATCACATCCACCAATTCATTCACACCGGGAACAAAAAGATTATCGGCATAAGGCGCGAGGTAGTCGGGCTACGCAAGGATGGTTCGATTTTTCCAATGGAACTGGCGGTTTCCGAAAACAGGTTTGAGGATAAATGGTTGTTCACTGGCATTGTGCGCGACATCAGCAAACGCAACGAGTCAGAAGAGACACTGCTGCAAACCAGGCTCATGCTGGATAACATCGTCGAGCATATCCCCGCCATGGTGTTTGTTAAAAGGGCGAGCGATTTAAACTTTGAGCTTTTTAATAAATTCGGTGAACAATTGACAGGTTATCCACGCCAGGATTTGCTCGGCAAAAACGATTACGATTTTTTCCCCGTGGAACAAGCCGATTTTTTTATTGCCACAGACCGCCGGGTACTGACTTCAGAAGGCGTCATAGAAATTCCGGAAGAATCGATCCAAAACATCAGCGGCGAAACACGTTTTTTACGAACCTGGAAAACGGCTCTGCGCAACGCGAATGGAGAAGCGACCCACTTACTTGGCATTTCCGTTGACATCACCGAGCACAAAAAAATAAGGCTATGCTCAAAGCGAGCCATGAGCAACTTCGCCACTTGCTGGAAGTCAGCCCTATCGCAGTACGCATCATGCGCCTTGCTGATAAGAAACTGGTATTTGCCAATCCTAGCTATGCCGCTCTGTTTGGCATCAAGACAGATGATGTTTCATCGATCGATCCTATCCGTTTATACCGAAATCACGAGGATTTCGACAATATTATTGAGCATCTTGGACGCACGGAAAACGTCCTCAGCCAAATGATCGAATTTGTCACTATGGGCGGGCAATCTATCTGGGCGTTGGCTTCTTATTCTCGCATTATGTTTGAAAATGAGCCGTCCTCTTTGGGTTGGTTCTACGACGTTACCGAGCTTAAACAGACACAGCACGAAGCCGAGCGCGCCAACCGTGCCAAATCGGAGTTCCTGTCCAGCATGAGCCACGAACTACGCACGCCGATGAACGCGATACTGGGGTTTGGTCAGCTCCTGGAGTTTGACGACACCCTGCCCGATGAACACAAGGACAACGTACATGAGATTCTAAAAGCGGGCGACCATTTGCTGGAGCTCATCAACGACGTACTGGATCTGGCCAAGATCGAATCAGGCCACATCAACTTGTCGCTGGAGCCTGTGGAAGTGTGCCCCATCGTCAAGGAGTGTTTGGACCTGGTCTCTACCCTGGCTGACAAACGCGGTATCAAGCTTAGTCACAAAGGATTGCAGGGGGTTGCAGCGCGGGCCGACCGCACGCGGCTTAAACAAGTATTGATCAACCTGCTCTCCAACGCCATCAAATACAATCTCAATGGCGGCAGCGTCCATGTCGAAGTGCTGCCTGCAGGAGCCCCTCTGTGCACGGAGCGAGGCCGGCTTTGCATACAGATAACGGACACAGGCCCTGGTATTCCCGCCGCACGACTTGCGGAACTGTTCCAGCCATTCAACCGCCTTGATGCCGAGAACAGCGGGGTTGAAGGCACAGGCATCGGACTTACCATCACCCGGCGCATCGTCGAGATGATGGGTGGCACGGTGGATGTTGAAAGCAAAGTTGGCGTGGGCAGCACATTCTGGATAGAACTGCCTGTCGAGACCCTGCACGATACTGACCGCACTGACGTTCATGAAAGAACGGCAGCGCCAGCGCACGACATGGGCGATGCGCTTCACACCATACTTTACATCGAAGATAATCCGGCCAATCTGAAATTGGTTACCAGAATACTGGGGCAGCGCAAACATATCCGTTTACTTACAGCACACACGTCAGAGCTGGGTATTGAGCTTGCCATGACGCAACACCCGGAAATGATACTGCTTGATATCAACATGCCATGCATGAATGGTTATCAGGTTTTGGAAATATTTCAAGCGGAGGCGAACCTGAAAAATATCCCGATCGTCGCCATCACTGCCAACGCGATGTCCAGTGATATAGAACACGGCAAGGCGGCAGGATTTGCTGCATACTTAACAAAACCGATTAATGTAACCGAGTTTTTCAGCGCAGTTGACCGATACCTTGCAAAGGCAGAGTGAAACATGAGCAGTCGTAAAAACTGAACATCTCCTTATTGTCGACGACGAACCTGCCAATTGAAAATTGCTGGACAGGGTGCTGCGCGGTCAAGGTTGCGGGATTGACAACAAACCGATGCTTGATTGTTTGCGGTAAAAAGCATAAAGTAAGATTTCCTTACTTTAGCTAATTGGAAAAATGTCATGCTCGCTAAAATGACCTCTAAAAACCAACTCACCCTGCCCAAGAGTATCACCGCCGCTGTTGGCGCTGCGGAATATTTTGACGTGGAAACCCGCAATGGCCAGATCGTGCTCACCCCGGTACGCATCCAGCGTGGCGATGCCGTGCGGGCCAAATTGGCCGAATTGGAGTTGGGCGATCAGGATATTGCCGATGCGATTGCCTGGGCGAGAAAACCGCCCGCAACCCAAAAGTTCGGCAAGTAATGCCACGTTCAAAACACATACCCCGCGTAGTCATCGACACCAACCTGGTTCTGTCCGCGCTGGTATTTTCGCAAGGCCGGCTGGCGCCGCTTCGCCTTGCATGGCAGGGCACACGCTGTCAGCCGCTGCTGTCAAAAGCCACTGCCACAGAGCTTATCCGGGTACTCGCCTATCCAAAATTCAAACTCTCTGCAGAAGATCAGCAAGAACTGCTGGCCGACTTTTTACCTTACTGCACCACGGTGCGCATGCCCGCCAAACCACCTGAAACGCCTGATTGCCGCGACAAATTCGACCTGCCGTTTTTGCAACTCGCTGTCGCGGGCAAGGCGGGCTACCTGGTTACCGGCGACCAGGATTTGCTGGTTCTCGCCGGTCAGTTTGCCTGTCCCATCATCACAGCCGATCAATTCATGAAAATTTTTAATCACTGACCACCAATGAAATCGTCGGCAACCTCCGCAACCTCTGCAATGCCCTCAAGGACGATGGCATCACCTGTCACCGGTACGTCGCCGAACTGACTTATTTGTTCTTCAAAATCCCTAAGAAAACAGCCGATGAAGGTCTTACGTGCAGGCAATGCAATAATCTGATAGTTTGTGTCCGATCAAGTTTGAGCCGCTACAAGCGGCTTGTTTAACCGGGCAAATTATCCATGTCTTCTTTTTCTTCATCTCTGATCGCATGGCAACGCGTGCATGGTCGTCACGATCTGCCGTGGCAGGGCGCTGAGCCTTATCGGGTATGGCTGTCCGAGATCATGCTGCAACAGACTCAGGTTGCGACGGTCATTCCCTACTACCTGCGCTTTGTCGCCTCATTTCCAACTATAACGGCGTTGGCTTCCGCCCGCGAGGAACAGGTGCTGGAACACTGGAGCGGTCTGGGTTATTACGCACGAGGCCGCAATCTGCACCGCGCCGCGCAAATCATAGCAACGCTGCATCATGGCGAATTTCCTAGCTTGTATGAGCAGATACTGGCTTTGCCGGGTATCGGACGCTCGACCGCCGCCGCGATTTGCGCACAGGCTTTTCATGAACGACGCGCGATACTCGACGGCAACGTCAAGCGCGTGCTGGCACGCTATTGCGGCATCGATGGTTCGCCCGCCATCAAGGCGGTAGAAGCCATGCTCTGGCAACAGGCCGAAGCGTTGCTGCCCGGTTCGGATGTTGCCGTCTATACGCAGGCGCTGATGGATATGGGCGCAACGCTGTGTACGCGCAGCCGCCCGAAGTGCGACTCATGCCCTGTGCGGAATGATTGCACAGCCTTGCAGACCGGGCGTGTGGCCGATCTTCCCACACCGCGCCCGCGTCGCGCAGTGCCGGAGCGATACGCTACCTTTTTACTGGCGATGTCGGATGGCGATATTTTTCTGGAAAAACGCGGACCTGCCGGCATCTGGGGAGGTCTGTGGTGTTTGCCGCAGATCGATGAAGGGAATGATGAGCTGGCGGAATATTTACAGCACAAGGAATGGCAGATTGACGGGCAAACCGACTTGCCCAAATTTACTCATACCTTTACTCATTTCAAGCTGCACATCACGCCGCTGTTGCTGAACCTTGCACACAGGCCGCTACAGGTGCAGCAGGCAGAGCATGTGTGGCTGAATGTGAATGAGGCGCTAAGTGCGGCCATTCCGACTCCAGTCAGGCAACTACTTGAAAAATTAAGCACATGAAAAAACACCGTGTTCTCCGCCTGTGCTGATTTTTGGTTCCGGTCTGGGGTAGTGTGGCTATTTCCACAGCGTCGAGAGATGCTACTTATCATTGATGGCGCGCAAGCGTTCATAAAGCTCCCGCTCCTCTTTCGAGAGTTTTTCCGGGATATGCACCTCGATGCGTAAGTAAAGATCGCCGTAGTGCTTGCTGGAAAATTCCGGTAGATCTTTGCCCTTGAGGCCCGGCACGCTACCTGGTTGTGTGCCGTGCGGGAAGGTCACGCTGACCTGCCCGTCCAGTGTAGGGGCTTGCAGCGACGCGCCCAGCACGGCGTCTGTCAGGGCAATCGTCTCGCTATGCAACAGGTCGGCGCCTCTACGCTCGAAGCGCGGGTCTTCCTTTGAGCGCACCACCATGAACAGATCGCCCGTCATCCCTCCCGCGTCACGGATGATGTTCATACGGTTCTCCTAAACCAGTTTGTCGTTGACGCTGAAAATTGGCTGATTGAAAACACGGGGCGTCTATTCGGTCGCACGCTCTTCGTTATTTTCTTCACCTTCTGCGCCCTCGTTGATGCGCACATGCGTCTTCACATCGCCGCGTATCTTGCGGGCGTAGTCCTCAACCTGGCGTTTGGCGGCATCGAAGGCGTCGCGCAAGGCCACATAAACATCTTCGGCATGGTCGCGGTTCACCACGATCTCGCCGCCCGGCACGCCGATATCGATGCGCACATTAAACTGTCGCCATCAGCGTGACAGGTGAGGCGGGGGAGTTATTGTAAAACTCGCGTAGCGATTCATTTGTCCCCTCTACCTCCGGGAGAGGGTTTGGGTGAGGGAAGCGGGCATTGCAAGTTTTATTATTAGGGAAACGTTGAACAAATCACCAGTTCGCCCTGAACTTGTCGAAGGGTTGATGTAATAATATGATTATTAATAATTTAATCCGTTCATGGTTCGACATAACCAGCGACTTAGCTGGCGTCTTTTGCGAGTTGGGCAAGAAACTGCCCATCCCTGCGAACCACACTTGGCAGCTTATAAGTAGTGGCTTAGACGCAGTTTTCTTGCGTCTTAGTCCAATACTTAGTTGCTCCATCAGTCGAATGGCTAGAAGTTATATCAGGCTCTGGTGAAACAACTAAGTAATGAGCTAAGCGCGATAAACCAGTGTAAGTCATCACTTAACCACGAACGGATTAAATCAGCGTTTCCTTAGCAACGGCATCCTTGCAATGCCCGTCAGAGTATGCCTTTGTGCAGCCGGGTTTCAGCGATTTCCAGCGCTTCGGGCAGACCCAGCAATACCAGCACGTCACCGGCTTGCAGGATCATTTCTTCGGAAGGCTGTGCGCCGTGCACGTTGTAGCGTCGCAAGGCCTTTACTTCGACATTCAGGGTGTCCAGTTCGGCATCGCGCAGACGGCGACTCACAAAGGCTGAATTCGCTTTGAGCAGGACATTCAGAAAACGGGGTTGCATCTCATCGCTGATTTCGATGTCGTCGTTTGTGCGAAGATAACCGTTGAACATCGCATAACGGCGCGCGCGATTTTCCTGAACGTGACGAACCACGCGGGACAGCGGCACACCCGCCAGCAAAAGCGCCTGCGAGGCCAGCATCACGCTGCCTTCCAGCACTTCGGCGACCACCTCGGCGGCTCCCGCGTTCTTCAGTATTTCCATGTTGGAGTCGTCGGTCGCACGCACTACCACGGGCAAATCGGGGCGCAGCTCCTTGACATGCCTTAAAATAGCCAGCGTGGAATGTTTGTCCTCGTAACTCACCACCAGCACTTTGGCGCGCATCAGTCCGGCTGCCATCAGCACTTCCCGTTTGGCCGCATCGCCATACACCACGCTTTTTTTGGCGGCAGCGGCTTCGCGTACACGGTGCGAATCAAGATCGAGCGCGATGAAACGCAGTTCCTCCTCCTCCAGTATGCTGGCAAGCTTTTGTCCGCTGCGCCCGTAACCGCATAAAATAATATGGCCGGTGCTCGACATGCTCTGGATGGCGATCTGATGCATCTGCAAGGCGCGATTGGTCCATTCCGCAGCGGAAAAGCGGCGCGCGATGGCTTCGCCGTATTGAATCAAGAAGGGTGCGGTCAGCATGGACAGCAGCATGGCGGCCAGCGTGATCTGCATGGTTGCGCCATGCAGCAGATGTGCTTCGTCGGCCAGCGTCAACAGCACGAAGCCGAATTCGCCGGCTTGTGCAAGGCCTATGCCGCTACGCAAGGCGACCCCCCAGTTTCCCTCGAATGCGCGGGCCAGCAGGGTAACGATCAGCGCCTTGAGCAGAATCAGTGTACAGAGCGCCAGCAATACCCAGATCAGATTGGCGGCAACGCTTGCCAGATTGAGCATCATGCCGATGGTGACGAAGAACAGCCCCAGCAATACATCACGGAACGGTTTGATGTCTTCTTCCACCTGATAGCGGTATTCGGTCTCCGAAATCAGCATGCCGGCCACAAAGGCGCCCAGCGCCAGTGACAGCCCTGCCAGTTGAGTCAGATAAGCCAGGCCCAGCGTGATAAACAGCACGTTGAGCGTGAACAGTTCGGATGATTTCTGGCCCGCTACCACGTGAAACCAGTGCCGCATCACGTGCTGGCCGAACACCAGCAGCACCAGCAGCACAACCGTAGCCTTGAGCATCGCATAGCCCAGTGTGGCGGGAAGGTTGTCAGGCTGGGATGCCAGCGCGGGAATGATGATCAGCAGAGGGACGACGGCCAGATCCTGAAACAGCAGCACACCCATCATCTGCTGACCATAAGGCAGATTGAGTTCGGCGCGTTCAACCAGCATCTTGCTGACGATCGCGGTGGAGGACATTGCCAGTATGCCGCCCAGAGCCAATCCCGCGCGCCAGTCCATGCCGAACAGCCAGCCGATAAAAACGATCAGCAGTATGCTGGCCATCACTTGCGCGCCGCCCAAACCAAACACGGTGCGACGCATCGCCTTGAGGCGGGTCAGGCTGAATTCCAGGCCGATGCTGAACATCAGAAACACCACGCCAAATTCGGCAAGGTAGCGTGTGCTCGGTGCGTCGGGTATCCAGCCAAAAGCATGCGGGCCGATTAAAATGCCGACTGCGAGGTAGCCCAGCATCACCGGCAAACGCAGGATGCGGCAGACCACCACCACAAGGACTGCGGTAGCCAGCAGGATCAGTACAGGAGATAACGAGTTGTCCATGGTTCAAGTGTGCGTCGTGTGCCCGCCGATAATGCCGTACTACTGCGCAGTTTGCAAAGTTAATAGTGGAAATAGCACAATCTGTCACAACGTAGGGGCAATTCATGAATTGCCCCTACAATTCAGGCTATCCACTATCCATCACCTTGTTATAATGCGATGCATGAATAATTCTCTTTTTGCAGCCTCGCGCGCGTTTGAACTGGGTCGTCAGGTTCTGGATATCGAAGCCGCAGCCGTGCAGGCGCTAAGCGCACGCCTTGATAACAGTTTTTTGCAGGCACTGGAATTAATACTGCAATGCAAAGGGCGCGTGATCGTCAGCGGCATGGGAAAATCCGGACATATCGCGCGCAAGATTGCCGCAACCATGTCCAGCACGGGCACGCCCGCCTACTTCGTGCACCCGGGCGAGGCCAGCCACGGCGACCTTGGCATGGTTGCCGGCTGCGATGTGTTCATCGCGCTGTCCTATTCCGGCGAAAGCATGGAACTGATGACCATCGTGCCCATCATCAAGCGACAGGGCGCGAAACTGATCAGCATGACAGGCAATCCTTCTTCCAGCCTGGCGCGTGTAGCGGATGTGCATCTGAATGCGGCGGTTGACAAGGAAGCATGTCCGATGGGACTGGCGCCGACGGCCAGCACCACGGCGTCCCTTGCACTGGGCGATGCACTGGCGGTGGCGCTGCTCGATGCCAAAGGCTTTAACGCGGAAAGTTTTGCCCGCTCTCATCCGGGCGGCAGCCTGGGGCGGCGTCTGCTGACCCTGGTGCGAGATGTCATGCGTAGCGGTACGCGCATGCCGATGGTATTGGAAAATGTCATGTTGAGTGCCGCGCTGATGGAAATGTCGCGCAAAGGCGTAGGCATGACCGCCATTGTCGATGAAAATGAGATCGTGCAGGGCATCTTTACCGATGGCGATTTGCGACGCACCCTGGAAAAAAACCTTGATTTTGGCAGTACGCCGGTGAAGAGTGTGATGTCGGTCAATCCGCACTGCATCAGTCCCGACAGCCTGGCAAGCGAAGCGGTGCAGCTGATGGAGCAGTACAATATCAACCAGATGCTGGTCGTGAATGCACAGCATCAGCTGGTGGGCGCATTGAATATGCATGACCTGCTGCATGCCAAGGTTATTTAAGGTGCTGCTACCAACCACTCTCTACTCACCACTTACTGCTTTTTGGAGATACTCATGTTTTTGAGCCGCGCAAAATTGATACGCCTGGTCGCCTTTGATGTGGATGGCATCATGACGGATGGCGGGCTGTTCCTGTCGGATTCCGGCGAGGAGTTCAAACGCTTCAATTCGCTGGACGGGCATGGTGTGAAAATGTTGCGCGCCAGCGGCGTTGAAGTTGCCATCATCACCGGGCGCACTTCCCGCTGTGTCGAGATACGCGCGCAGAATCTCGGCATCACCCATGTCTATCAGGGCGCGGCACACAAGCTCGACGCGCTCGTTGAGCTGCTCGACAAACTGAAACTGTCGCGCGATGTCACGGCTTACATGGGCGATGATGTCGTTGACCTGTGTGTGATGCGCCATGTGGGGCTTGCGATCAGCGTACCGGAGTCGCCGGAATTGGTGCGTCAGCACTCACATTACGTGACGCGTCGTAACGGCGGGCACGGTGCCGTGCGCGAGGCATGCGAAATGATCATGTCGGCACAGGGTACACTGGCAGCACAACTGGCGCCCTATTTGAACAGCTGCGAGCCTGTTTGAAATGACTGTTTGAAATGACTGTCGCTACGCGAACGCGTTATTGGTTGCCCCTGTTGCCCTTGCTGGCTTTGCTGGCATTTGTCTACTGGCTGGATAAACAGGTACAACAGGAAGTGGTCACCAGTATTAATAATCAGCGCCACGATCCGGATGGCATCATGGACAATTTTTCCGGGGTCAAGATGGACATGCAGGGTGTGCCGAGTGCGCTGCTGTCTGCAAAGCAATTGCGCCACTACCCGGATCATGACACGACCGAACTCGAATTACCGAAACTGACCATGCTCAATGCGGAACGCCCGCCCGTTCACATTAAAGGGTTGCACGGCAATGTTTCCAGCCGTGGCGATGAAGTGATTTTTCATGACGATGTAGTTGTGTTGCGCGAACCGGTCGGCACCCAGTCGGCCATGACCTTGCGCACAGAGTATCTGCGCGTTCTGCCAAACAAGGACTGGGCCAATACCGATCGCGCTGTTACGATGGTCGACGCATACAACACGATCCACGCAATCGGCATGGAAATGGACAATAAAACACGCATCCTGAAACTGCTCTCCCACGTTAGAAGTGAACACCTGCCCAATGCAAAATAGATTCCTGCTGCTGATTTTTCTGATGCTGTGCATCCCGATGAGCTTTGCCGAAAAGGCGGATCACGACAAGCCTATCGATATCGATGCGGACAGAGCGGATGTAGACGATGCCAAACAGATCAGCACCTTCACGGGCAATGTAGTGGTAACCCAGGGTACCATGGTGATACGCGGCGACAAGATGGTTGTGACGCAGGATAAAGAAGGTTTCAAACACGGTACAGCTTATGGACATCCGGCCAGTTACAGACAGAAACGCGAAGGTCTGGATGAATATGTGGAAGGCTACGGCGAGCGCATCGAATATGACACGCGTGCCGATACCGTGGATTTTTATGTACAGGCGAGGGTAAAACGCGCTCAGGATGAGGTACGTGGCGAACACGTTACCTACAATTCGAAGACCGACATTTTTCAAGCGGACGATAAAGGCGCCGAGAAGGGTGTGCCGAAACGAGTGCATGCCGTGCTGTATCCGAAACCCAAGCCGGCCAGCGGGGTAGATGCAGCACCGGTAGTGGAGAAGAAATGAGCGAATTGCGCGCGGTGGGTCTGAAAAAGAAATACGGCTTGCGCACGGTGGTGCATGACGCATCGCTGTCGGTTGTGAGCGGTGAAGTGGTGGGTTTGCTGGGGCCGAACGGTGCGGGGAAGACCACCTCGTTTTACATGATAGTCGGCCTGGTTGCCGCCGACGGTGGAAAAATATCAATTGATAATCAAGATATTACACGCATGCCTATCCACAGGCGCGCGCGTCTGGGTCTGGGTTATCTGCCGCAGGAGGCCTCGATTTTTCGCCGCATGAGCGTGGCGCAAAACATTCAGGCGGTGCTCGAATTGCAGGATTTGTCTGACGAGGATATTCAGCTCAGGTTGGAGGAGTTGCTGCAAGATCTGAATATTCACGCCATCCGCAATAATCAGGCGATCAGCCTGTCCGGCGGTGAGCGGCGGCGGGTGGAAATCGCCCGTGCGCTTGCGACCAATCCACGCTTTATTTTGCTGGATGAACCGTTTGCAGGCGTCGATCCGATTGCCGTGCTGGATATTCAAAAAATCATCTCTTTTCTCAAGGAACGCAATATCGGCGTACTGATTACCGACCACAACGTGCGCGAAACGCTGGGAATCTGCGATCGCGCCTATATTATTAACGCAGGATCGGTGATGGCTGAAGGCAAACCTGATGAAATCATCTACAATGAAGGCGTGAGGAAAGTCTATCTGGGTGAAAACTTCAAACTCTGAGGTGATTCCAGGAAACGTTCCCAGGTACAACATCAAGCAATGAAAGCATCTTTACAACTTCGCCTGTCCCAGCAGCTGACGCTCACGCCCCAGTTGCAACAGTCCATTCGACTGCTCCAGCTCTCCACCCAGGATATGCAGCAGGAAATCGCGCGCATGCTCGAAGAGAACCCCTTGCTGGAATTAAGTGAAGAGGTAACCTACAGTGAAGCGCGCAGCAGCGTTGAGCACGAGCGCGTTGAACAAAACCGCAGCGAGGAAGAGCGCGGCAGTGATGAGGAGCGTAGCGACAATAGTGCAAATGAGCCCATGGAATGGAATACCGGCGCCGCGTCCGTCGATGATGAAAACGACTCTTATCCCGAACAAGCCGCATTGCAAGCCAGCATGCGTGAGTATCTGCACAGCCAGTTGTCGGTCAGCCAGCTGGATCATAAAGACAAACTGATTGTCGGGATGTTGATCGATGCGCTGGACGAAAATGGCTATATGCTCCAGGATCTTGCCGAGCTGGCCGAACTGTTGCCCGAAGAGTTGTGTATTACACTGGATGATCTCGAAACGGCGCTGGTGCAATTGCAGCACCTCGACCTGCCGGGGTTGGGCGCACGAAATTTGTGCGAATGTCTGGCTCTGCAACTCAAAGCGCTGCCTGAAAGTACCCCGCAACGCGATCTGGCATTAAGTCTGGTCACTCACCATCTCGATCTGGTGGCGGCTCATGATTTTGCCAAAATCAAAAAACTGCTGCGCTGCTCGGACGCTCATCTGCGCAACGCGCAAAATCTGATCGTCAGCCTGAACCCCAGGCCCGGTGACGCCTTTGATCGGAGCGTGGCGGATTATGTCGTGCCCGATGTCATCGTGGAAAAGCACAAGGGGAAATGGCGCGCAAGACTCAATTCGGATGCGATGCCCAGGCTGCGCGTCAACCAGCTTTATGCGAATATCCTGCAACAACGCGATGAGAAGTCAGGCTCACCCCTTGCGGCGCAATTGCAGGAGGCAAGCTGGCTGGTCAAAAGTCTGCGGCAACGCTTTGAAACCATCCTGCGGGTAGCGCAGGCCATCGTCGAACGTCAGGTTGCATTCCTGGAGCATGGTGAGATTGCCATGCGTCCTCTGGTGTTGCGTGAAATAGCCGATGAGCTGGAATTGCACGAATCAACCGTGTCGCGCGGCACCACGCAGAAGTTTATGCGTACCCCGCGCGGAATTTACGAATTTAAATATTTCTTTGGCAGCGGTCTGGTCACGGAAAGTGGCGGTGTCTGTTCTTCTGCCGCAATACGCGAACTGATTAAACAATTGGTCAGCGGCGAAGATACACGCAAGCCACTAACGGACGGACGCATGTCAGAAATCTTGGCGCAGCAGGGCATCGTAGTTGCCCGACGCACCATAGCAAAGTATCGGGAAGCGTTGCATATCCTCCCGGTAAATCTCCGTAAATCACTCTAAACGAAGGAGCATAAAATGAACCTCCACATAACCGGACACCACCTGGAAATTACTCCGGCTATTCGCGAATATGCGACCGGCAAGTTCAGCAAGATCAAACGCCATTTTGACAATGTCATCGACGTGAACATCATTCTTTCGGTTGAAAAGTTGAAACAAAAGGCCGAAGCCACGGTACACATCAGCGGTAAAAATGTGTTCGTTGAATGCGAGGATGAAAATCTGTATGCCGCAATTGATGCACTGGTAGACAAGCTGGACCGGCAAGTGCTCAAACACAAGGAAAAGCTGGCTGACAGACGCCACGATGAAACCGGTATCCAGGTTGCCGTAGAGGAATAAAACCCCAGGGGCGGCCATATTGCCGCCCCTTAACATAAAACTCGCGCAAGCGTTCGTTCGTCTCCTCTCCCCCCGGGAGAGGATTGAGGTGAGGGAAACGGGCAAGGTGAGTTTGCGAGTTATTGCCCTCAGGGCAATATCCCTGCGAAAAACATTCGCATTATGGTGTGGCATTTTCGCCATGCCCGTTAGTTTAAGGCATTAATTAAGATGAACTTGATCAGCAAAATCCTCTCGCCCGACAATGTGCTGCTGGATAGCGAATCAACCAGCAAAAAACGCGTCTTTGAACGCGTGGGCCTGTTGTTTGAAAATCAGATACAGATCGCTCGCATCCAGGTATTTGACAGCCTGTTTGCCCGCGAAAAACTGGGCTCGACCGGCCTGGGGCAAGGCGTGGCGATTCCGCATGGCCGTATTCCGAAACTGCGCGATGCGACAGCGGCATTTGTCAAAACGGCTCACCCGATTCCGTTCGATGCACCGGATGGTCAACCTGTCACATTGATTTTCGTGTTGCTGGTGCCGGAACTTGCCACCGATTTGCATCTGCAAATTCTGGGCGAACTGGCGCAAATGTTCAGCGATGTCGACTTCCGTGAAAAGCTGATCGCCTGCGATGACAGCGCCGGCATACACAGACTTTTCTGCGAATGGAGCAACCCCGCATGAGCCAGGTGAATATCCGGCAACTGTTTGAAGATAAACAGGCGCGGCTGGAACTCACCCGCGTGGCTGGAAACGATGGTATCGACCGCATCATAGACAGCGAGGTGGTGGAAGCCTCCAACCGCGAGATGGTCAGCCACCTGAGCCGGATACATCCGAGCTGGGTGCAGGTGCTGAGCGAAACCGAACTCGCTTATCTGCGCAACCTGACGCTCGCCGAGCGTGAAAAAGTTTTTGAGCAAATTGAACAAAACGGCACTGCCTGCCTGATCGTGGCGGGTTCTGCCAAAATTCCGCCGGAACTGATCAGTTTTGCCAATCGTTCCACCATTCCGCTGTTTGCTTCCGCCAAAAACAGCGTTCACCTGATGTGGCTGATCCGTCACTATCTGGCCAAGGAACTGGCTGAAACCACGACGCGCCACGGCGTGCTTCTTGATGTGCTGGGCGTCGGCGTGATGATTACCGGGGAGAGTGCAGTTGGCAAGAGCGAGCTTGGCCTGGAGCTCATCACACGTGGCAGCGGGCTGGTTGCGGATGATGTCGTCGAATTAAGCCGCATCTCGCCAGACACACTGGAGGGGTGTTGTCCTGAACTGTTGCGCGATTTCCTTGAAGTACGAGGCCTGGGTATGCTGAATATCCGCACCATGTTCGGTGAAACGGCGGTGCGGCGCAAAAAAAGTCTGAAACTTATCGTGTACCTGCATCGAACGCATGACGGTGATCTCTCACGAATGGAGCGACTGCCACTGGTAGCCACCCATCAGGAGATACTCGGGGTAAAAATCAACACCGTGAATATTCCCGTGGTGGCAGGGCGCAACCTTGCGGTACTGGTGGAAGCTGCCGCAAGAAACTTTGTGTTGCAGCAGCGCGGCATCAATACCATGGAGGAATTCATCATTCGGCATGATCAGATGCTGCAAGGAGACTGACGTGCAACTATTTTTGCTGAGCGGTCTGTCGGGTTCGGGTAAAAGCGTCGCACTCAAGGTGCTGGAGGACAGCGGGTTTTATTGCGTGGACAACCTGCCTGCCGAAATTTTGACCCGTTTAACGGATTATTTGCTGACAGCGGGGTATGACAGAATAGCAGTCAGCATAGACGTGCGCAGCGCCAACAGCGTGCAGCGTTTGCCGGAAATTTTGTCGCAGCTGAATCAAAAAGACCTGACGGTACATGTACTGTTTCTGGATGCCAAGACCGACACACTGGTCAAGCGTTTCTCGGAGACGCGCCGCATGCATCCCCTGAGCGACGGGGTGCGCACCCTGCCGGAATGCGTGCAGTACGAGCGAGAGCTGCTCGACGGGATCAGCAATATCGGACATCATATAGATACCAGCGAGCTCAGAACCCATGCGCTCAGAGCCTGGATCAAGCAATTCATCACACTCGACGGGGCGCGGCTGACGCTGCTGTTCGAGTCATTCGGCTTCAAACAGGGCATTCCGCTGGATGCGGACTTTGTTTTCGATGTGCGCTGCCTGCCCAACCCTTATTATGAGCCGCAACTGCGCCCACTCACCGGACGTGATGCGCCTGTGATCGAGTTTCTGGAAGGCACGCCGGCAGCACAGCAGATGTATGCTGATATTCGCGGATTCGTAGAGCGCTGGTTGCCTCATTTTATTTCGGACAATCGCAGCTATTTGACTATCGCGATTGGTTGCACCGGAGGTCAACACCGTTCGGTGTATCTCAGCGAAAAATTGGGTCTGCATTTCCAGCCGGAACATCAGGTCCTGTTGCGCCACCGCGAACTGTCCTGAAGCCATGCCGACAACCCTGCTCAGGCATATCAGGCCGGGAGACTGGCTGACGCTGGGTCTGGGCATTTTTTGCGTGGTGTTCATTACTTTCCGGCTGTGGACTGGCGAACAAGCCGACAAGGCGATCATACGCAGTGGCGGCAAACTGTTCCGCGAAGTTCCCCTGTCACGCAATCAAACCATCGCCGTTCCCGGGCCACTGGGCGTCAGTATGATTACCATTGAAAACCGCCGTGTGCGCATCGCCTCCGATCCCAGCCCACGTCAATATTGCGTACGACAGGGATGGCTGCAACAGGCAGGCGAAATCGCACTGTGCTTGCCTAATCAGGTCAGTGTCGAGCTGGTCGGCAGCCATAAACGCTATGACAGCCTCAACTACTAAAAATCAGGAGCGAGGAGCGAGGAGCGAGGAGCGAGTGAACCACACGGTTCAATCTTCAGACCTCAATCCTGAATCCTTCACGCAACAACTTGAGGCAACGCCCCTTAGTTGTGCGGGGAAGACCCATGCGGTCTCGATCCTGTTAAATACCACCGCCGAAGACCATCATGTCGCACGCATGGCCGCGGTAGCGCTGGGCCTGACCATACTGGAAGGTGCGATTCCATCGCCCTTGCCCGGCGTGAAACCCGGACTTGCCAACATCGTCACGCTGATCGTGCTGGCACGATACGGCTGGCGCGCCGCCGCGTGGGTGTCGTTACTCAGGGTATTCGCCGGAAGCCTGTTGTTCGGCAATTTTTTGACGCCGGGATTTTTTCTCAGTCTTTCAGGCGCCGTGCTCAGTCTGCTGGTGCTGGCTCTCGCGCAACATTTGCCGGGCCGCTGGTTTGGCCCCGTCAGCCACAGTATTTACGCTGCCTTCGCGCATATCACCGGGCAAATGCTGGTGGTGTATCTGTGGCTGATTCCGCAAGCGGGCATCGCCTACCTGATACCGATTTTTGCTGCCGCCGCACTGGTATTCGGCACGGTGAACGGCCTGGTCGCCGCGCGTTTCATGGATAATGCAGAAACCAAATAAATTGAAAGATCAGCATCTCATGAAAACCATTACGCTTGCTTTTACCGGCGCATCCGGCATGCCCTATGGCATGCGTCTGCTCGAATGCCTGCTGCAAAGCGGGCAGCGCGTGCATCTGGTGTACTCCCAGGCCGCCCAGATCGTCGCCCGCCAGGAAATGGACATAGTGTTGCCCGGCCGTCCGCAGGACGCCGAGCGGGACTTATGCGCACGCCTGGGGCAATTCAGCGGCGAGCTTCATGTGTTCGGAAGGGATGACTGGTATGCGCCGATGGCATCGGGATCGAATCCGGGCGACGCGATGGTGATCTGCCCCTGCACCATGGGTACGCTGGCCAAGGTCGCCGCAGGTATCAGCGACGACCTGATTGGCAGAGCGGCGGACGTGATGCTGAAAGAGCGGCGCACGTTGATTCTGGCGCCGCGCGAGATGCCCTTTTCGGAGATTCATCTGGAAAACATGCTCAGGCTGACCCGTGCCGGTGCGGTGATCATGCCGCCCAATCCGGGCTTTTATTACCAGCCTGCAAGCGTGCAGGATCTGGTGGATTTCGTGGTTGCGCGCATCCTCGATCATCTCGGCGTAGAAAACAACCTGCTGCCGAGGTGGGGAGAAAAACGAGCTGGTGGTGTGTAGCAAGCAGCGGTATGGTTAGGCGCCTTCGATACAATGGATAAGTTGAAGGCATCTTTGACGATTAACACACATTCTTAAAAGCAACTCTCAATCCGTCTTCGCGTGCCACACCAGGGTGCGATTATTGATGGGCATCTCTATATCGCCAACCAGGCTCAGACCATGGGATGAAGCCAACTGATTGACGGCCTCGAAATCCCGAAGCCCGCTCCGCGGATCACGCGATTTGAGCCATTCATCGAAACGCGCATTGCTCTCGGAAGTAAAACTGCCTCCATAATTATAAGGTCCATAGAAACACACGCACCCTCCCGGTGCAATGACGCGCGCGATGTGGGCAAATAACGCTTCTACTTCCGGCCATGAAATGATATGCACGGTGTTAGCGTTGAATATGGCGTCCACTGATGCAACCGGCCAGCTTGCATCATTCACGTCCAGTGCTATCGGAGGCAGTACGTTAGGCAGTTGCGCTTCGTTAAGCCATGCCTGTATGCCATCATGATTCTGTACCAGCTCACTGGTTTGCCAGGTCAAATGTGGCAATTCGCTGCCAAAATAAACGGCATGCTGGCCGGTGCCGCTGGCAATTTCAAGCACCCGGCTGCGGTCACTGAAAACATCCTTCAGCACATCCAGTATGGGGAATTTATTGATTTCGCAGGATTCGGCATAGGGTTTCATGATGACTCTGCTTCTTTGGGCTGTTGGTTGAAATTGGGGGCGGGATGTACACTGCTATCAGCTTGTTGCAGCTTCACCAGCGCATACTCCAGGCTGTCCGAGAGCGCGAGCCAGCTGGCGTCGATGATGTTGGTGCTGGCGCCGACGGTGGTCCAGACATACCCCCCGCCCTGAAAGGTAATCAGCACGCGTATCTGCGCGGAAGTGCCTTTGGCGCTGTCCAGTATGCGCACCTTGTAGTCGGTCAGACGCACAGTTTTGAGCACGGGATAGACGCCTTCCAGCGCACTGCGCAAGGCGCTGGCCAGCGCATTGACCGGCCCGTTGCCCTCAGCCGCGACAAATTTTACACTGCCGTCCACCCTGACTTTAACCGTCGCTTCGGAGAGCAATCCGCGGCTCTGGCGTCGCTCGGTAATCACAAAATAATCGATCAGCTCGAACGGCTGCACGTAGTCTGCGCGCAACCGATGCAGCATCAGTTCCACGCTGGCCTCGGCGGCTTCAAAGGTAAAGCCCTCATGTTCCAGATGTTTGATGTGGTTCAGCACATGCTGGGCATCTTCGTTGTTCAGGTCGATGCCCAGCGCCTTGGCATGAAACTGGATATTGCCCCGCCCGGATAGTTCCGAGACCACCGAGCGCATCTGATTGCCGACCAGTGCCGGATCGATGTGCTGGTAGGTATCAGTCGCTTTCATCATGGCCGCCACATGGATGCCGCCCTTGTGCGCGAAGGCGCTGTAACCGATGTAGGGCGCGTGGTTGTAGTGCTTGAGGTTGACCACCTCGGCGACGAAGTGGGCGAGCGAGGTCAGATCGCGCAGTTGCGCAGGTGTCACCACGGTTTTGCCCATTTTGAGTTGCAGATCGGGAATGATGGTGGTCAGATTGGCATTGCCGACGCGCTCCCCATAGCCGTTGATGGTGCCCTGTACCTGGGTGCAGCCACCGCGCACGGCCGCCAGTGTATTGGCAACGCCGCATCCGCTGTCGTTATGGCAATGTACGCCCAGCGGCGTGCTGATATGCTGCCTGACTTCGCGCACGATGTCTTCGACTTCCCATGGCAGCTTGCCGCCGTTTGTTTCACAAAGAACCAGCCAGTCCGCTCCCGCATCGGAAGCCGCCTTCAGGGTCGCCAGCGCATAATCGCGATTAGCCAGAAAGCCGTCGAAAAAATGCTCCGCATCGAATACCACTTCGCGACCATGCAATTTCATATAGGCGACGCTGTCGGAGATCATCGCGAGATTTTCTGCCAAAGTGGCGGACAGCACCAGCTTGACATGATAATCCGAGCTCTTGCCTACCATGGTGACTACGGGAGTCTTGGCATCCAGCAGCGCCTGCAGGTTAGTGTCCTGTTCGCATGTCAATGTTTTCTGTCGGGTTCTGCCGAAAGCGGCAAGTTTTGCCGCCCCCATATCCATCCGGGCGGCGCGTGCGAAGAACTCGGCATCCTTGGGGTTGGAGCCGGGCCAGCCGCCTTCGATGTAATGACAACCGAAATCGGCCAGATGGCGCGCTATGACGAGCTTGTCGTCAACCGACAAGGAGATGTCTTCGCGCTGCGTACCGTCGCGCAAGGTGGTGTCATAGAGAAAGACCTGGTTCATGGTATCGGCGATAAGTAATTGCTGCAAATGATTTAAAATCCGGGAATATTCCGCACTGAGGCTTGGCGTCTGCCGCGCAGTAATGATAACTCAACTGACAAAGTCATGGCAGAAATGGGGTGCAACACCCGGTACATGCTCACCTGATCGGCACATGATGTTATACTTTTATAAAATCTAAAGGAGATAATCATGCTCAATGCATCTCTTCGCCGATCGGGCGGATCGCTTATCATGACGATACCGCAATCCTATATCGAACAGAACCATCTGGATGCAGGGTCGCGGTTACAGGTTGAGATCAACGGGGCCGAATTACGGGTAAAGCCCGGTCGTCAACGGCCCAAACTTTCCGAATTGCTGGCATCCACACCTGAAGATGCTGCATTATGCCGAACCGAAGGATGGGAGGAGATGCCGTCGGTTGGAGGCGAGCTTTGATTCCCGAACGCGGCGATATCTTGCATCTCCAGTTCGACCCCGCGTCCGGTAAAGAAATGCTGGGAAAGCATTATTGTCTTGTCGTATCGCCCCGCTCATTCAATGCGCGCTTCCGCCTGTCCATGGTCTGCCCGATTTCCGGCGGTGCCGCCGATGCGACTCGCAGCAGCGGCTTTCTGATTTCGTTGATGGGGACCGGCTTGCAGACTCATGGAACCGTTCATGCGCACCAGCTCAAATCGCTGGACTGGACCGCACGACAAGCCAAGTTCGTTGAAAAAGCGCCCGACACTATCGTGCAGGAAGTGCTCGATTGCCTGATTGCCGTTTTTGAGGACGAATGACAATTGATTGCCGGTGCTTGCAAGGCATGCATCAATGCTAAGGAAACACTGAATAAATCACCCGTTCGCCCTGAGCCAAGTAAGCCCCGCATTCGCGTGGCAAGGCGTGAGCAGGAAACTGTATTATCTTGACTATGGTTTGCTGTTTGACCATTTTTATAGTTTTGCAATATATTGATTATTAAGTAATTAAAAGCTGTTTCTTGAGAGCTTGTCGAAGGGTGTGGCATAACAAATTGATTGTTATGTATTTAATCCGATCATGGTTCGACAGGCTCTGGTAAAACAACTAAGTAATGAGCTAAGCGCGATAAACCTGCGCTAAGTCATTACTTAACCACGAACGGATTAAATCAGCGGTTCCCTAAGCCCCTTCACAAAACTAAACCCCGTACCTGTACGTTTAAATCGAGTCTGACACTATTACCTTTAGGCATTCTGATCGCACAGTTTCGGCTCCAATACTGAATCGTCCAATGCGTGCCTGCAACCCTGAGTTATCCGATGGCAATTGTGAGTTTTTTGCCGCATGCCGCTGCGTAACGGCGCAGTGTAGCGAGCGAGGGGGAATGTTTGCGGCTACCCAGAGAGCTTTCGATACGTGCCAGTGCGGATTGCGCAATACCCATGCGATCAGCCACTTCGGCCTGAGTCAAACCGGCTTGCTTGCGTGCATGCAACAAAGCATCAAGCGCGGAAAATTCATCTTCCAGCGCATCGTACGCGGCTTTGAACTCCGGGTTGCTGAGCGAGCGTTGAATGTGCGCTGCGGGATCAAATGGGATTGTTGGCTTAGCCATGTTTCATCTCCTTCATGCGTTGCAGTGCGATGTCAAGTTCGCGCCTCGGGGTTTTATCAGTTTTCTTGATGAAGCCGTGCAGGATGATGATGCGCCGACCTATCAGGGTGCAAAAGAACGCCCGACCGATTCCTTCCGGCCCTTTTGCGCGTATCTCGAAAAGTCCGTCACCCATTGCTCGTGTGTAGGGCATACCGAGATTCGCGCCATGTTCCACCATGCGTAAGGTGATGCGCGCGAAGCTGGCGTTGATCCCTGCCGGCCAAGCCAGCACCGTTTGCTGCACTGTTCCGTCAAAAAACTCAATGGTGTAACTCATGCGGAAATAATAACATACATGTTATTGTAGTCAAGTTTTTCGGGGCAGTTTCAAACACTATCGCGAAGGAAGTACTGGATTGCCTTATCGCGGTTTTTGAGGACGACTGACAAGCAAACTTGAATTTGCAAGACTTGACCACAATTACTCATTAATACAAAACCTTCCATACTTCCCGTAGAATGAAGCAGGTTCATTCTCAATAATTTAGGAATCTATCGTGTTGAAAGTCGAAATACAAACTGGCGAGATTCCCGATCTATTCGCTCGTTTTAAAGAAGTCATTGGTGAACGTTGTTGGTTAAAGCGTGTCATGTCTATTAAAAATGAAATTCGGGGCTTTCCATTTTTAAAGGATCACCTTGTCGAAGAGAATTCAATCGCCTTTGCGCTTGATCGATGCAGTGATTTCATTACTCGATATGGTCGAATTCCGACAAATGAAATAGAAAACCGTGATTTATATCCAGCGATTAGTTTAGCGGCACAGGTGTTATCCATCATGGAACACTCGTCAGTTCTTGAGGCTAAAAAACTAGTGTTGCGTATTCGTGGTTCTTTCAATAACCCAGACGATATGCGTGCAATTCAGTTGGAAATAATGGCGGCAACGCATTTCGTGCATCGTGGCCACCAAATTGTCTGGCCAGGAATGGAAGGGATTGGAACATTTGATCTCTTGGTCCAAGACCTTGGTACCAATGGATTGGAGATCGAGTGCAAGTCAGTTTCAGAAAACAAGGGGCGAAAAATACACCGGCGCGAGGCGCTTGAATTTCATCATCTTGTTAAACCACAGCTTCAAATATTTAGTCAGCACCTTCAAACGGGCGTAGCTGTTGTGCTGACAGTCCCCGGTCGCCTGCCGACTTCATTCCAACAAAAAATGGACTTAGCAAAACAAGTAAAAAATTCAGTTCTTGCTGCAAAAAGCACTACGCTAAAGGATGGTAGTGATATTCGCGTTTTGGAGTTTGATATAGCAAAACTTGGAGTCATCTGGAAAGATGGTAGGCCAGTAATTTCAAGGGAAGCGATTGACCAAATCACTGCAACGAAAAATCGTGAGGCAATGATACTTGGCAATAAAGAAGGGGCCATCATCTTTGCGCTGCAAAGCCGGCAGGACGATACAATGTTAGAGTACGTTTTTAATACCTTAAGTGAGTCGGCAAAGAAACAGTTTAGCAAAAGCAGGCCCGCCCTATTCCTTGTTGATTTTCAGAGCGTAGAAGCAGCAAACTTGCTGGACATTGCTATGCAAGACAACGACCCCAAACAGCTTCCCTCCGCTCTTCGATTGGGCGTGAGTAACTTTCTTGCAAATCAGGACCGCGATCACGTTGTCGGCGTTGGCTTCATAAGTGGTGGCGCAATAAAAACCGAACAGCATGGTGTAGTCAAAAACAGCAGCACCGCATATGTTTTCCCAAAGAAGGAAAGCAACTTCTGGCACGAAGATTTCAGTGGATTATTTTCATAAAACCAGTAGGTCTTCAGCCTTCAAGGCAATGTGCCCTGAAAAACGTGGGCATTACACGATTAATTAATTTTGTGATGTGCTCCTTACGTGCCGCCCACATCACCTGTGCGCCGCCGAAGATAGGCAAAAACAAGCGGTGGGGTAAGGCGAGCACTGTTTGAGTTCCGCAGCGGGGTGCGTAGTGTGCGCACCGCCAGGGCGAGTTGCGCAGCCCCGCTTGTTTTTGAATATCGAGGGCACCCCTTCGGGGCGGCAAACCGGGGTCGCCTTCTTTTTGGTTACTTATTCTTGGCGACGCAAGAAAAAGTAACCAGCCGCCGGTCTGCCACCGGCTAAATCTTCCCCGATACTGCCGCTTCAGCAAAAGTCGCCATGCCATTGTGCAACGCGCAGGCCATCCGCAACAACGGCACGGCGACTGCCGCGCCACTGCCTTCACCCAGTCGCATACCCAGTTGCAACAAAGGCTGTGCATCCATCGCCTCCAGTACGCGCTGATGACCGGACTCTGCCGAAGTATGTGCGAACAGCAGCCAGTCGCGTACGCCTGGATTAATATGCACCGCAAGCAGGGCTGCAACGGTGCTGATAAAACCGTCCACCAGCACAGGAATGCCGCTTTGCCCCGCTGCGATATAAGCGCCGGTGAGTGCCGCGATTTCAAAGCCGCCGACGCAGCGCAGGATTTCAAGCGCACCTTCCCCCTCAATCACCTCCCCTGCCGGAAATGGAAACAGCCCGTGCAGTACCAAGGCACCCACGATGACCTCGGCCTTGTGTGTCACGCCTGCGCTATCCAGCCCTGTACCGGCTCCTGCCAGCAATTGCGGCGCCTCCTGCAACAGTGAACAGGCAATCGCAGAGGCAGAAGTCGTATTGGCAATCCCCATTTCCCCGCCGATGAACAACTGTGCAGAGTCCGCGCGCAGCACGCTGTCGCGCCCTGCCTGCAATGCGGCATCCAGCTGAGAACGTGTCATCGCCTCTTCAAGCGCAAAGTTGGCTGTCATCGGCGCAATCACCGCGCGCACGACGCCCGGCCACTCGCCCGTATCGTTGACCGTTCCCAGATTCACTACTTCCAATGTAGCGCCCAGCGTTTTCGCCAGCACGCTGATCGCAGCACCGCCTGTCGCAAAGTTCTTCACCATTTCACCCGTCACCGCCTGCGGGAAGGCGGAAACACCCTCGGCAGCGATACCGTGATCGGCGGCGAAAATACTGATCTGCACGCGTTCCAGTTGCGGCTGCTCTGCACCCTGCATGGCGGCCAGTTGCACCGCAAGCGCTTCAAGCTGCCCCAGCGCACCGGGCGGCTTGGTGAGTTGCCCCTGCCGCACCAGCGCTACTTCGCGAGCGACTTCATTCAATGCAGCGCAAGGCTGCGAAAACCAGTTATTTTCCATCACGACTCCCAATTAACCCGTTTGACTTACCACTTACCACTTACCACTTACCACTTACCACTTACCACTTAGCCCTTAACCATTAACGGCAAGCCGGCTACCGTCAGAATCACCCGCTCGCAGATCGCCCCCAACTGCTGATGCAGGCGCCCCGCTTCGTCGCAATAACGCCGCGACAACTCGCCCATCGGCGTTATGCCCATGTTGGTTTCATTCGAGACCAGGATGATCTGTCCCGGCAAATCCGGCAATACGCGCAGCAACTCCGACACCTCGAAGCGCAGCCGTGGTTCGTCAGTATCGCACAGCAATTGCGTCAGCCAAAGCGTCAGACAATCCACCAGCACGCAGCAATCGGCTGCCGCCTCGCGTTGCAACACCGCTGCAAGATCGCCACCCGCCTCGACCAGTTGCCAGTGAACAGGTCTTCTCGCCTGATGATGCGCGATGCGCTCGCGCATTACCTCGTCACGCACCTCGGCGGTTGCGACATAGACCACAGGCAAGCCTGAAGCTGTCGCATGCTGTTCGGCAAGCATGCTCTTGCCGGAACGCACGCCGCCCAATATGAGTTCTTTCAAACTTGCTCTCCCAGACCGAACAGATGTCGCAACTGCACACCATCCAGATGCATTTCAACCGCATCGGCCAGCCTGTCGATATCGGCCTCGCGGCGCGCATGATAATCGGGTGTCGCAACTACCAATAGACCTGCCCAGCGCAGCAGCACATCGGTCGCAGCTTTTGATTCGAACAGGCCATGCAGATAGGTGGCCAATATTTGCCCGTCACCCGAGATCGCGCCATCGGCAAAAATTTCGCCATCGCGTTCGAGTTGCAGAGCGGGACTGTTCAGCGCCGCGCCTGAGGTGACACCCGCATGTATCTCGTAGCCTGTCACGGGTGCTGTCTCAAGGCTCAAGGTGCCGCGCACATTGCGCAACTGTTTGTCGGCAGCCAGCGTCGTAGTCATTTCCAGCAACGCCAGACCGTCGCTGCTGCCCGCTTCTCCTTCGATACCCAGCGGATCGTGGATATACTGTCCCAGCATCTGCATGCCGCCGCAGATGCCGATCAGCTTGCCGCCGTAACGCAAGTGGCGCTGTATCGCATCTGCCCATCCCGCGCGCCGCAGACTGGCCAAATCGCTGCGCACCGACTTGCTGCCGGGCAGAATAATCAGGTCGGCAGGCGGAATCGCCTCTGTTATCGGGATATAACTGAACTCGATCTGCGGGTGCAGGCGCAGCGGGTCGAAATCGGTGTGATTGCTGATGCGCGGGAGCGCAGGAACGATGACGCGCAGTTTGTTCCCGGCGTGCTCCCTCACCCCTGCCCCCTCTCCCGGAGGGAGATAACCAGCGACTTGCCCACTTGTGGGCTTAGTCGAATGGCTAGTCGTTTCATCAGGGGAGTCCGAAGGGAGCGCATCCTCCGCTTCCAGATGCAGCCCGTGCAAATAGGGGATCACGCCGATCACGGGCTTGCCGGTGTACTGTTCCAGCCAGTCGAGTCCGGACTGCAACAGCGCGATGTCGCCGCGGAAACGGTTGATGACAAAACCCGCCACCCTCGCCTGCTCGCTCTCTGACAGCAAAGCCAGCGTGCCGATCAGATGCGCAAACACGCCGCCCTTGTCGATGTCGGCGATCAGGATCACGGGGCAATCCACCGCCTCGGCAAAGCCCATATTGGCGATGTCATTGGCACGCAGGTTGATTTCTGCCGGACTTCCTGCGCCTTCCACCACGATGGTTGTGTATTGTTCGCTCAGCCGCCGGTGCGACGCCAACACGGCCGCACGCGCAGTTTTTTTGTAGGCGTGATATTCGATCGCTTTCATGTTACCGATGGATCTGCCGTGTATGATGACCTGCGCGCCGGTGTCGCTGTTGGGTTTTAACAGCACCGGGTTCATGTCGGTATGCGGGTGCAGCCTTGCCGCCTGCGCCTGCACTGCCTGCGCACGGCCGATCTCGCCGCCATCAGAAGTGACCGCGCTGTTGAGCGCCATGTTCTGCGGCTTGAAGGGCGCCACTGCAATATCCTGGCGCACCAACCAGCGGCAAAGCGCAGCGACCAGCGTGCTCTTGCCGGCATCCGAGGTCGTACCCTGAACCATCACCGTGATTACATTCATCTCTTTATTCCGCTCCCTCACCTCAATCCTCTCCCGAAGGGAGAGGAGGCAGACGAATCGCTGCGCGAAACTTGTGCCAAGGCTGCATCCAGCCGCGCCCAGTTTTTTTCATCGTACGGCAGGCCGAAACGCAGGCTGGCGGGCGCATCAAACAATCGGCTCAGAATACCCTGTTTGGCCAGAGCTTGATGCACGCTTGCCGCATCCTCGCATTTTACCCACTGAAACAGAGCGCTGCCGCCAACAGGTGCAAAGCCGTATCTAGCGAGCATGTCCGACAGACGCAGGCTGGCAGCCTGTAATGTGGCGCGCGTTTTTTCCTGCCATGATGTATCTGCTAGCGCCAGCGCCGCGACATGACGCGCAGGGGTCGCAATCGTCCAGGGACCGAGCAGCTCGACGAGCGGCTGCAACATATTTTCAGGCGCCAGCACAAAGCCAACCCGCGCGCCCGCCAGACCAAAAAATTTGCCCAGCGAACGCAGCACGACCAGCCCTTCTCGGGGACAGAAGCGCGCAAGACTGTGTTCAGGCGTGGCGTCCATGAACGCTTCATCCACCACCAGCAGTCCGCCGCGCTGGGCCAGTCGTTCATGAAAATTCAGCAATTCTGCTACACCATACAACCTGCCGGTCGGATTGTTCGGATTCACAACGACCACCACATCGGCATCGCTTTGCAGCAAATCCTCGTCATGAATGATCCGTTGTCCATGCTGTTGCCAGGCGCGTTCATGTTCCGCATACGCTGTCGCTGCCAGCGCCACGCGGCACGGCGCACGCAATCTTGGCAAAGTCTGGATAGCCGCCTGCGAACCGGCCACGGGCAATAAATGCGATGTACCGTAAAAATTTGAAGCCGCTTCAACCAGACCATCCTCATCCTCAGGCAGTCGCTGCCATAGGTCAGCCGGCAATGCAGGCACAGGCCAGGCGTCGGGATTAATCCCCGTTGAAAGATCAAGCCAGGCGTGCTCGGGAATGCCGTAGCATTTCGCTGCCGCACGCACGCGACCACCGTGTTCAAGCGCCATGTTTAAAACCCGCAATCAGTAAAGCGCATAGGCCAGTCGCCCCCAGCCAGAGCTAGAGGGTGTGCCGCACCAGACGCACCGCGCGCGCGATATCGGCACGCGCCGCAACCGATCCGCAACCCAACGCCGGTCGCTGTTCCAGCACGCCGTGATAGATTGCAGCACCGCCCAATTTCACCTGCAAAGCGCCCGCACCCGCCGCCATCACCGGGCCCGCGTTCGGGCTATCCCATGACGGCGCCTGTACTCGCCAGCAGGATAACGCACTGCGGGTCTTCCCCAGCAGCGCATAGCTTGCGGCGGTTAAGCGCGCCGGAATGTAATTCAATACATCATCGAGCTTTGCCGCCGCCCAGCCGAATTCGTTGTATCGTTCATTGCGATAGCCCCACATCGCATCCAGCGTGTTGCTCAGCCGGTACAACAGCACACCCGGTGCACCCGCCACCACAAACCAGAACAGCGCGGCAAAGATCGCATCGTTGCCGTTCTCCAGCACCGACTCAACCGTTGCGCGCGCCACCCCTTCTTCATTCAGTTGACTGGTGTCGCGGCTCACCATCATGCCGACCGCCTGTCTTGCAGCTGGCAGATCACCCGCATCCGCAACCCGCATGGCATGTTCGGACAGGCTGCGCGGCGCGATCGCAAAATACAGCACCAAAACTGAAAACAGAGAACCAAAAACTTCGATGCTGCACAACATATACGAAAAATAAACCAATATAATCAAGCAGATACAAACAGATAGCACGCCACTCAGATAACTGGCGCGATAAACTGTTTTCTCGACTGATTTGGCCAGATACCCGAACCCCGCCAGAGGATGAAAGCGCGCAGGTTCCCCGAACAGGCGATCCATCAGTACTGCGGCCAGCATCGTCAGCGGCAACGCTAGCTGATTGAGCATTCCAAAGAACATGACAGCAGCCCCATTCAAGGTCGCCTCCCTCATCCCTTCCCTTCTCCCGGTGGGAGCAGTGTTTGACATCCCCAGCTGTTCTCGAACAGCATCTCATCAAGCAGCTGCGGGTTGCGCCAGCCTTCCAGTTGCAACATCGGTGCCGGATAGAATTCATCAACCTGTCCAAGGCAGAGTATCGCAACAGGCTTGCCGCCTTCAGGAATACCAAGCAGTGCTGCCAGCTTTTCGGGATCGAACAGCGACACCCAGCCCATGCCCAGACCTTCCGCGCGGGAGGCCAGCCACAGATTCTGGATGGCGCAGGCGACCGATGCCAGGTCCATTTCCGGCAAGGTACGGCGGCCGAAAATATGCTCCTCGCGTCTGTCCATCAATGCCGCCACCCAAAGCTCTGCGCAATCACGTATGCCTTCCACCTTCAGTCGCATGAACTCCGCATCGCGCACCCCCAAAGCCTGTGCCGTCAAGTGCCGCTCGGCATCCACCAGCGCATGTATCCGCTCACGCAATGCGACATCCGTGATGCGGATAAACCGCCAGGGCTGCATCAGCCCGACGCTGGGCGCCATATGTGCGGCAGACAGAATACGCAACAACACGGCTTCGTCCACCGTCGAGTTCGGCCGGAAGTGGCGCATGTCGCGTCGTGCACGCATGACCCGATACAGGGATTCGCGTTCGGCCTCGGAGAAGCTCTCCGGCTCAGTCGCCGGCACAATCGGGGCCCCGATGGTAAATCAGCTCTTCCACGGGTTGCCCTCCGACCAGATGCTCGGCAATGATGCGATCCAGATTGGCGGGGGTCACGTTGTAATACCATATCCCGTCGGGTTGCACGCACAGAATGGGGCCGGATTTGCAGGTGGCAAAGCAAGTGGTGCGCGTGCGCTTGACGCGCGAATCGCCGCCGTCTATTCCGGCCTCTTTGAATTTATCTCCCAGGCTGTCGAACAACGCCTGTGATTCACCTTCCTCGCTGCAACGGGGCCCTACGCACACCAGCAAATGGCGTTTGTAATTCATCATCTTGGGTTTTTCAAGTTCACTCATGACTTCATCTCCTGTGTTTCGCCCAGCAACTGCCAGGACTGTTTGTATCGTTGTATGGATGCATCGTCCTTATTCATCAGGGCAAGCTTAAACACGACGTCACCGTTACTGTCGATGAAATAAGCGCCGTAATTCCTGTCAGCGCGCATCACCAGCCACGCGCGTGCAACCCTGCTCCAATCGACATGCAGATGAAAATGTTCGTTCTCCACCTTCAATCGGTCACCTGACAGCGCCATATCTTTGCCTTCCAGCATCATTTCGCTGACGGCATCGCGGCTGCGCACCACGGCGCGCAGATGCCCCCAGCTTTTCACCTCATTCAACAGCTGCGCTGCGTCAGCTGCACGCATCGCTGAAAACTCCCCGGCCGTATCGTCTGCTTTTGCGCCATGGATGGCTGACAATATTTCTTCAAACGGCATGTCGAAGTATCCAACCACGGCCTGCAGGGAATACTCAGGGAATTCGCGCAGATAACTGCGCGCACAGGATTTCCAGCCTATCAGCCCCATGCCGAGAGAGCGTCCGGCTTTTTCGCCTTCCCGCGTCTCGCCGGTGAGGCTGTCATATTTATTGGCATAGCCGCGCGGCGTGATCATCAGGTTGTCGCGCAAAAAGGTGCTGCTGTTGCCGATCAGCACGGTGGTAAGCATGCCGATATCGCAATCGGCCATCTCGTCCAGTCTTACCATCCGGATCGACTGGCTCTTGCGATAGGCTGACTTGACGATGGCAACCGGCGTATCGGGCTTGCGGTGTTGCAACAGGATGCGCTGCGCCTCGACGATTTGTTTTGTGCGACGGCCGCTCTTGGGGTTGTACAGCGCCACCACAAAATCCGCGCGTGCCGCAGCCACCAGACGGTTGGCGATTACCGGCCAGGGCGTGAGCAGGTCCGACAGCGAAATCGAACAAAAATCGTGGGTCAGCGGCGCGCCGACCAAGGATGCGCATGCAGACAAGGCCGTGCTGCCCGTCACAATTTCAACGTCGATGCCATCGCCCGGCCTCCAGCCGGACTGGAACAGCACTTCATAGGTGGGGCCCGCCATACCGTAAATGCCAATGTCGCCCGATGACACCATCGCCACGACCTTGCCCAGTTTGGCCTGCTCATAGGCTTCGACGCAGCGGTCGATTTCTTCGGTCATGCCTTTGCGTATTACTTCCTTGCCGTCCAGCAAATCCTCTACCAGCTTGATGTAAGTGGTATAGCCGATCACCACATCCGCGCTGGCGATCGCATCCCTCGCCCGGTAGGTCATGTCTTCCTTGGAGCCCGGGCCGAATCCGACCAGCAGGATTTTTCCTTTTTTCATTCTGTTATCCTCGCAATTGAAACCGTGGCGTTTTTGCCGTCAACGCCGCAATATTTATATTTCTCAACCAGCAGGCCTGCCATATCGGTATTGGCCGCAAGCATCGCAGCCGCCTCCGCCACAGCGGGCGTACCCATATACTTTCGTACCACCTCTGAAGGGTTCGGTACCGCAACCCCGGCCAATTGTGCTGCGCTGTAGAACTGCAACGGCCAGCGCTGTTGTTCGCACAACTGCAACAGCGCGACTTCATCATTCTTCCTGTCTATGCTGGCGCAGACAGTCACTGCATCATGAGCCAGCCCTGCCAGCGACAAGGCATGTGCTACCGCAGTTTGCAGCGTTTGCAAGGCGGCGCCCCGGTCGCAACCTATGCCCAGCGCAACGTGATTCACGTTCCGGTTTAATTCATCGCGATTCACGCTTGAATCGCCGGCGGACGATACACCACCAGACGCTCGGTCAATCGCTGCCAGATGTCTTCCGGAATATCGCGGCGCGTCACCCACAACACCGCACGGAATTGATCCAGATCCACTTCTGCAAAACTGCCGAATACCTTGATGTTGGCAGGCAGCGGTGTGGGTCGGGTCCACCAGTTTTTGTCGCCCGCTTCCTGCACGAAGGCAATCGGCTCTTCATTCACCACAGCAGCCGAGACGCGCGTGATGTTGATCTTGGGACATTCGACCTGCCAGCCCAGTTCGCGCCCGAGGATATCCACCGCGATGGTTTTGCCTACATCCGATGCCGTGGTCAGCACCGGCACCGCGCCCAACAAGGCTGCCACCTGTTCGGCATAGGCATTCGCGCCACCCACATGCCCGGACAAAACGGGAATGACGAACTGCGCGGCGTCATCCACCACCAGCACGCCGGGGTCTTCATCCTTGGATTTGATGTGCGGTGCAATCAGTCGCACCACGGCACCCAGAGACACGAAAAATACGATCTGGTCAAAATCCGAAAACAATGCGGCGATCTGCGCGCTCAATGCGCCCTGATAGACCCGCACAGGATTGGATAAACCCTGCATGGTCGCCGCGAACTTTTCCGACACAACAACGCTTGCCTCGGGCAGTTGCGGGGCGAGTTGCAGTGCGCGCGCGGCGCCATGCTTGGTGATTGCGACCAGGGCTACGCGTGGCTCTGTCATTGTTCTTCCACCCGCACCACCTTGCGGCAACCGCGTGCGATTTCGCCGCGCGGCCTTCCCGGATTTTTGACGATCAACAAGGACAGATAATTCACTTTTTCTCCTTTTAAACTTGCCACATCGCGCACAATGCGCTCTTCCGGCGCGCCGGATTTTTCGATGAAACAGCTGTGCGCCAGCAGATTTTTGCGCGCGAGCAAATCAATAATATCGTTTAATATGGGTTTGACCTTGAGCAACACCAGCGTGTCGAAATCATCCAGCAACCGTTCCAGCATCTCAATACCGTAACCTGCCGGCACGATGGCCAGCATGTCGTCCACATCGGCCAGCGGCTCCTGCAAGCTTGCAGCGGCGGCATGAAACGACGGCACGCCGGCGATGACCTCGATCTCGATCGAAGCATCCAGTGCTTTGAGGGTGCGCGCCAGATGGCCGAACGTGGAATAGGTCGAGGCATCCCCCTCGACCAGAAAGGCGACATCGCGTCCCGCCTGCAATATGGACAGCACGGTCTGCGCCGCCTCCAGCCAGTAAAACCCCAGCTTTGCCGCGTCGTGAGTCATCGGGAAAAGCAGCGGACTGTGATTTTCAGGAAGGCTCAACCCCGCACGCTCTGCAATGCCCAGCGCATAACTCTCGCTGCTGCGGCTGCGCACCGGGTAAGTCCAATGCACGTCGCTTTGCATCACTTCCCAGGCGCGGCGCGTAATCAATCCCGGGTCGCCCGGCCCCAGCGAGACGCCGAATAGTTTGCCGATCTGCGCACTCATGCCTGACCTCTTTGCGCGGAGACGATCCACACCGGATTTTCCGCCTGCAGCCGGCGCATATGCAAAATCGGCTGACTGCGCGACGCTTGCAGTTGCGTAACATCCCAGATTGCGCCCAGCGCACCCAGTGTCGAGAGTGCCACATTCAGATTTTCAAACGTCACAAAATTCATAATCAGCCAGCCATCCGGTTTTAATCGTTGCAATCCAAGTTTTATCAATTCGTCCAGTTCGCCGCCCGAACCGCCGATGAAAATGGCATCGGGATCGGGCCACGCCTCCATCCCGGACGGCGCTTTATCGTTGATCAGCGTGTAATTGGAGGCGCCCATGCGCTGCCGGTTTTGCGATGCAATCGCCGCATCATCGATATTTTTCTCGACGGCATACACATGCCCGCCTGAACACAGGCGCGCCGCTTCCAGACCGACCGCACCTGAACCGGCACCGATGTCCCAGACGATGCTGTTCCTGTGCAACTGCATGCGCGCCAGCGACACAGCGCGAACCTCGCGCTTGGTAATCAGTCCCTTGTCCGGTTTGCGTTGCAGGAATGCCGCGTCTTCCAGACCGAACAACACGTCGTCCTTGCGCGGCTTGCAGCGTTGCAGCATCACCATATTCGGATCATCAAAGATGAGATCAACGCACTGCGCCACAGGCAGCGGACCGGTTGTTTTTTCGTGTTCAGCTTGAAAAATCCGGCTCGCGACGCTCATCTGAAACGCATCGCCCAGCCCTTCGAGGGTCAGCGCGCGCGCGATGCGCGCCGGGGTATTCTCGGGGCTGGTGAACACCGCCAGCAGGTCGTGGCAACGCACGGCCTGCAGCAGCGCATACAGGCCGTGTTCCGGCGTGGCGCCAATTGACCACTCGCCGGCATCTTTGCTGTGCACCGAGCAGATTTTCGCATCCGTCCACGCCAGACCGAACCGGGCGCAGGCCCATTGCAGCGTGGATACGTTAGGCAACACCTCGCAGGCATCCAGACCGAGTTTGCCGATCAAAAAGGATGCGATGCCGTGGCACAGCGGATCGCCGGTCGCCAGCACCACGACGCGCCGTCCTGCGTCTCTCGCTTCGGCGACCCATTCCGCAACGCGGCTCAACTGCCCGCCCATATCGCGCTGTTCGGCATGGGCTGAAAACTCAAACAGCGACAGCGTGCGTGCTGCACCGATCACGAGATCAGCCGATTGCAAAAACACGAGTGCCTCAGGAGTCAGGCCCGCAGCAGCGTTATCCAGCACGCCGATGATGCGGCAAGGTTCAGTCATTATCTTGATTTACCTCAGCAATTTTGTTGCCCTCAAAGTCGCAAATCAGCACTTTCAGGGTGAATTTATCCGGATAACGCGAGGCCAAGGTGGCGATCACGCGGCGTCCAAGCTCAAGATGAAACGCATGCGCTAGGCCCAGTTGCTCCATCTGTTCCGC
Source organism: Pseudomonadota bacterium (assembly GCA_021783855.1). Next base: position 4,728 of record JAJXTL010000005.1, on the reverse strand, counting down.
ACCAAAACGCGCCGTTTCAGCCGCCCGTATTTCCGCACATATTTCCGGTGGTGCACCGACGGCGGCGGCAATATCCGCAACCAGGTCGGTGTCCACCGCGTTGCGGCCCGCGTGCGTAATGGTCTCACCCTGCGCCATCTTGGTAAGCTTGCCCACCATGCCGCCGATCACCACATGACGAATGCCCTGTTCAACCGAGGTATCCAGCGCGTATCTCAGAAAATCGCCCATCTGCACGAAGCATAACTGTTCGAGTTCGGGCAATTCGCGCATGACGAATTTTTCGGTGCGACCTCCGGTGGTGAGCACCACCGTATCCAGCCCCTGTCTTGCCGCGACTTCGATGCCCTGAATCACGCTGGCGCGGAATGCGGCGGTGGAATAGGGATGCACGATGCCGGTGGTACCGAGTATCGAGATGCCGTTCAGGATACCCAGACGCGCGTTCAGGGTCCGCTTGGCCATTTCTTCGCCGCCCGGCACCGAGATGGTCACTTCAAGCCCCTCCCGGCTCAACAGCGATCCTGCTGCGGCGCGCACGTTATCGATGATGTTGCGGTGCGGCACCGGGTTGATCGCAGGGCCGCCGACTTCAAGACCCAGTCCGCGCATGGTGACCAGCCCCACCCCCGCCCCGCCCTTGAGCAACACCGCATCGGGGTTATCCGGCAGCAGGCGCACGTCGGCGGTGAGATGCGCCTTGTCGGTGACGTCCGGATCATCGCCTGCATCCTTAATGACCACCGCATGCGCATGCCCGTCCCGGCAATAACCCTCGGTGACGGCAAAACTCACGATTTGACCATTGGGCAAATGGCAGTCAATTTCATCAGGCACTCTGCCCGCAACCAGACCCAGGGTTGCCGCGCGCGCCGCCGCAGCCGAACAGGCCCCGGTGGTAAATCCCTTGCGCGTCCCTTTGGTCTTAGGCGTTTCCATTATGATGAAACCGTCGCCTTTTGCTCAGCTTCCGTCAGCGCCAGAATCGCGTGCAGGGTCGCAACCACCAGGGTCGATCCGCCCTTGCGCCCCTCGATGATGATCCACGGAATATCTGCAAGCTCACTGAGCAGCGCTTTCGATTCTGCGGCAGAGACGAATCCTACCGGCATGCCGACGATGAGCGCAGGCCGGACGCCTTGTTCGCGTATCAGACGCAGCACTTCCAGCAACGCGGTGGGCGCATTGCCAATGGCGACGATGCCGCCCTCCAGCCGTCCCTGTTCATTTGCCTTACGCATGGCCTGCACCGCGCGGGTGCTGTTCTCGACTTTGGCCTGTGCAATCACATCTTCATCGGAAATAAACTGGTACGCACTGCTGCCAAAATGCGCCAGACGCGGTTTCGACAAACCGACACAGATCATTTCCACATCGGCAACAATGGGCGCGCCCCGCGCCACGGCTTGCAGCCCGGCTTTGATCGCGTCAGGATGAAAACGCGTCAGTCCGTTAAATTCAAAGTCGGCGGTCGCATGGATGATGCGCCGCACCACCTGCCACTGCTCGGGGTTGTACGCATGCGGCCCCGCCTCGGCATCGACGATTGCAAAGGAATCGTGTTCGATCTGCCGGCCTGCCTGGGTTAACTGTTCGGTAACGGTGTTTTGCAGATTATTCATGATGATGATGGTCGCCGTGTTCTTCGGCAAATTCCCGGTACTTGCAGCCGTCGCACGGCATCGTGCCCTGCTGGCTTGATCCGTCCTGAACTGCCTGTACGCGCTCGTCCAGCAGCTGGAATATCTCATCCTCGAAACCGAAATAGCTGCTAGACGCAAAACGCACTTGCGGGTATTGCAGGCGCAGGTGTTCAACCTGACGGCTGATACGCTCGATCAGCGTACCGGTGAACAGATAGTAGGGCAGCACGGCAATCTGCATCATGCCGAGTTTCACCTGACGTTGTACAACCGCCTCCAGGCGCGGAAAAGTGATGCCGGTAAACGCGATGTCAACCAGTTCATGATGCGTCTCTTCGAGCAGCCAGCGTGCCATCTTGGCCACCTCGCCGTTGGCGGCGCGATCGGATGAACCGCGCCCGAGAATAATGACACCGGTATTTTTCGGGTCCGGCATATCCAGTGCGCTCATCGCCTTGTTCAGATTGCGCTTCAGGATTTTCAGGATACGGTCATCCGCCCCGAGGTTCGGTACATACAAAAATTCGGTATCCGGATGACGCAAGCGCGCCTTGGCAATATGCTCTGGAGCCTCCATCTTGACATGCCCCGCCGCGTTCAGAATCAGCGGCACGACGATAACACGCGATGCGTTGAGTGCTGCGCGATCAAGCCCGCCATCGAGCAACACATCGGCGAACTCGATAAAACACACTTCGATGCGCCACTGCGGCTGACGTTTGCGCCACAGTTCTGCGAAAGCCTCGATCTCGCGGTTTCCTTCCGCATTTCTCGAACCGTGCCCTATCAATAATATTGTTTCACTCAACTTGCGACTCCTTTTTGGTTCCGCGACGGAAGCGGTGGGTAAATGTCTCATCATATAATTTTGATTTTTTCAATTCAGGCCAGTTGCGCGCACCCAGCGCGGGGCTGACGATAATCATAGCCTGACTGTTGATCTTCTGTTCGCGGCACAACTGCCGTATGTCGGCCAGCGTGCCGCGGACGATTTTTTCCTCATCCGGCCAGCTTGCCTTGTGCACCACTAAAATGGGCGAGTCGTCCGTCCAGCCTGCATCGAGCAATGACTTGATGACGTCTCCCATCAAAGTGATGGAAAGAAATATGCACAGCGTGCTGTGATGCGCCGCCAATTCGCGCAAGCTTTCGCCCTCCGGCATCGGCGTGCGACCTTCCATGCGCGTCAGAATGACTGTCTGCGTTACCTCCGGCAGGGTCAGGCTCTCGCAAGCGGCGGCAGCGGAGGCCATCGCCGAGGATACGCCCGGCACTACGCCAACGGCGACCCCTGCGGCATCAAGCGGCTGTACCATTTCGATCAGCGCACCGTACAGCGTCGGATCGCCGGTCTGCAACCTCACCACGACCTCATGGCGGGCTGCCTGGTTTATCAGCCAGGCGGTGATCTCTTCCAGCGCCATGCTCTTGGAATCGACGATCTCGCAACCGGCCCTGGCCCAGCGCGTGGTCGCTTCGGCCACCAGCGAACCGGCATAAAGAATAGCGCCCGCGCAGGCAACAAGATCGCGCCCCTTGACCGTGATCAGATCAGGATCTCCCGGCCCTGCACCGACAAACCAGACTTTACCTGTCTGTGCAGGCGTCATGAAATATCCAGTGTCGGGAATACAAATTTTACGATCATGCTGATTTTCTCCAGTAACCCCATGCCATCCCCAGCAGTGCCGGGAACATCAACACCATGAAAGACAACCAATGGCGTGCATCGGTCGGCGACTTTGCACCGGTATGCACCCACGCTGAAACATAAACCGGCGGCGCAGCCATCCCTGAGGTGTCGGCAACACGCGCCTCGACCTTGTAATCCGCACCGTCAGGCGGCGCATAGCGCAGCGTCAACAGATCGCCGGGTATGACGCCCGCCAGTGCCAGCACCGGCTGCCCCGATTCGCCGTGTATCACCTGAAGATCAACAGCCGCATCTGTCAGGGACAGATTTTGCTGCTGAACCTGCATATCCCAAGGCAACGGCGAAGTATTCGCCACCCCTTGATATCCGGGATTGACGAAGCGCAAAGACAGGTTGCCCGTGCTTTTTTCGTCGCTGTGATGCGCTTCCCCCATCTCATGGGCAAAGCCGGATGCAGGCTGACCGCTTAACAACACCGCAAACAGTACCGCAGGCGCGGCAAGTTGCCGCAACTGGTGCCCGCTCAAAAATCCTGCGGCGAGCAGCAATACCACATACAGCACGTCCACTGCATATTTGGAGAGCGGCGTCTGCACCTCAAACTGCCGGTCAAAATACGCAGTACCGGATACCGAGCGTACCTCAATACGGTATTTCCCCTCATCCACGAAACGCATCTTGAGTCGCAACTTGCCATCGGGTAATTTCAGGCGGGTGTTGAGCACGGTGCCCGGCGACTTGTATTCCACGAACAACAGCGGAAATTTGGATGAAAGCTTTTCCACGTTGACATCGTATACGCCGGGCTGTCCGAGATCGGCCTGAAAGCTGGCAAGCTCACCCGCAACAGGACTCGCGGGCGCCCAGTTTTCACCCGGCGCTTCGTAGGAGACAAAATAACGCACAAACAGCAAGGCGGCCGAGACCACGAGCGCGGCCAACACGATCGGCAGCAGCGCATTGAACACACGCATGTTCAGCCGCATTTGAGCGTGAAACTCGCGCAAGCGTTCGTTTGCCTCCTCTCCCACCGGGAGAGGATTGAGGTGAGGGAAACGGACATGGCGAGTTTCATCATCAGGGGCGGCATATTCGCCATGCCCGTTAGTGACATTGCACGAAGGTGGATGAATGTCGCACGCCGTGCATCGCGTTGTGGATATCGGGCATGCCGGTGAAGAAGACTAAAAACAATACCAGCGGAATCCAGCCTGCCCACAGAATCCTGGCGGTCCAGGTGGCAAGGCGGCGCAGCGAATTATCAAGATTCTCAACGGCAACGGTATTTGTAATCTGCATGGTGTACTCCTTCGGTTAGTAAAAGTTAAGGGAGGCGGTTTCAAGCACCAAGTGCAAAAAGTGCTGCGTGATGTAGCTTAAAGTCAAAAGCGTCTGGCATGAACAGTTCTACCGGACATTTGAAACCGAGTG
>JAJXTL010000087.1 GCA_021783855.1 Pseudomonadota bacterium | reverse complement strand
ACGATGTATTCCTGCTACAGGGCATGGGACACCGCCGCTGGCAGATATCCACCCAGGCCGACCGCACACTGATCGAAGATGCGCCACTGCGCATCCTGAAGGACTTCAGGGTAGAACAGGAGTGGATATTAGCTCCGGGCGACATGCTATACCTGCCTCCTCACTGTGCGCACAACGGCATCGCAGAAGACGACTGCATGACCTATTCCATCGGTTTCCGCACGCCTGCATATCAGGAGCTGGCCGAACAGTTTCTGGTTTATTTGCAGGATCGTATCTGCGTGGAAGGCATGTATGCCGATCCCGATCTGAAAACTCAAAAACACCCTTCCGAAATCAGCCCCGACATGCTGAAACAGGTCGAAAAAGCCATTAAACAGGTGAGATGGGATGCAGACGATATCGCGAATTTTCTGGGCTGTTATTTGAGCGAGCCCAAGCCTCATATCTATTTCGACGCGCCCGAACATCCGCTTGGCCTGGCCAAATTCAGCAAGGAAATTCAGAATAAGGGCGTGGCACTCAGCCTGCAAAGCCAGATGCTATGTCATGCCAATACCATTTTCATGAATGGCGAAGAAACCCATGCCGCCGACCAGGACCATGAGTTGTTGCGCGAACTGGCGGATAATCGCGCACTACCCGCCCTGAAAACCTGTTCAAATGAATTGGTTGCCCTGCTCTACCAGTGGTATCAGGATGGGTACCTCAGCCCCCCCTGAATTTCAGGAGAAGAAAATGCCGGATGACACACTGCAGCACATCTATCTGGAAAGCATTGCGGATTATACCGCCGCGCTCGATACCGTGTGCGCACTGGCAAAGCGCAATTTGTACCTGTTTGAAAAAGACTATGACAACCTGGGATTCAACAGCGAGTTGCGTTACGAAACATTGCGCCGCTTCCTGCTCGACAACCTGGCCAATCGTCTGCTCGTGCTGGCGCATGACACATACTACCTGTCCACCAGATGTCCACGCATGAGCATGCTGCTGCGCCAGTTCGATGACCGCCTGCTCATCCATCAGACCAGGACTCTGCACTGCACTGCACCTTTTTGCGTTGCGGACAATACGCATTACGTGCGCCGTTATCACTTTGATGACCCGCGTGGTCTGCTGGCAATCAATGACCCGAAATACGCGCGTCCTCTGACATCATCCTACCTGGAAATGTGGGCAGATTCTCACACGGGCGTGTCCACAGGCAAACTAGGCCTATAAAAAACCGGCTTGCCACTAGATTTTTTCCGATTTACTGGTAAAATGCGGCGACTTTGACTTTGACTGCGAAGGTCAAGTCGAGCAAAATTTTACTTTATCAATAAACTCAAGGAAACTGACCATGAAATTATCCGCTCTTGTTGCTGCTCTGCTGGCTCTTGCTTTGACTGCTTGTGGCGAAAAAGCTGCTGAAGCGCCAGCTGCTCCTGCTGCTCCTGCTGCTGACGCAGCACCAGCTGCTCCTGCAGCACCAGCTGCTCCTGCTGCTGACGCTGCCCCAGCTGCTCCTGCTGCTGACGCTGCTTCTGCCGCTCCAGCTGCTGACGCTGCTCCAGCCGCCAAGTAAGCTTAAGCTTCCTGCGATAAAAAAGCCGACGCAAGTCGGCTTTTTTATTTCCTCAATCCTCAATCCTCAATCCTCAATCCTCAATCCTCAATCCTCAATCCTGCCTTTACACTATTTCCCGCCAGTCAAAACCCTCCAGTTGTGTTGCCACACCCACCCAACTTGCCTCGCAATTCATCACATCACACAGCGCCTTGACCGCAAGTTCAGGGGTATTGTTTCTGCAACTCAGATGGGCGGCGACCAGATGCTGCAAACGGCTTGTATCCAGACTGGACAGCAGGCCTGCCGACTCCTGATTGCTCAGATGCCCCAGACGCCCTCCCACGCGCAGCTTTAAGCTGTAGGGATAATCGCCATTCATCAGCATTGTGCTGTCATGATTGCTCTCCAGCACCAGCGCATCGCAGCCGCTCAGCATCGCTTCGATATGCGGCGTACTGCAACCGACATCGGTCAACACGCCCAGCCGCCTCGCACCGTCCCCGAACACAAACTGCACCGGCTCGGTCGCATCGTGCGGCACAGGATAAGGGTGTATCTGTATATTGCCTATGGCGAACGCCTGATGCGGATCGATTTCATGAAGCTCGGCAATACCCGCAAAGGCTTTGGACTGACTGCGTAATGTGCCGTGGGTCAGCCAGACCGGCAGCTTGAATTTGCGCGCAAGTCGCGCCACACCACCGACGTGATCCCCATGCTCGTGAGTCACCACGATGCCGCTCAGCTGCTCAGGCGCGACACCCAGACGCGCCAGACGCTCAATGCTGTCCTTGAGGCCAAAACCACAGTCCAGCAACACACAGGTTTCCCCCACACACACCAGCAGCGCATTGCCTTCGCTACCGCTGCCCAACGATGCGAACCTCATCTATTTACACATCTTTAATACCAAACTGCGGCGGCCTAATGGATTAACGTGAAACTCGCGTAGCGATTCGTTCGTCCCCTCCCCCCCGGGAGAGGGTTTGGGTGAGGGAACCGGACGGCACAAGCACTTTGCGAGTTATTGCTCTTGGGTAATATCCCTGCGAAAAACATTGCATGCTCAGGGTGGAGCTTGCGCCATGTCGGTTAGTCAGGATGTCATCAAGGTTATTGATTGATGTTCTTGTAAATAGCCTCAAGCTTCTGACGACTGACATCGCTGCCCGCGCCATTCTGATCGGTCACGGAAACCTCGCATGAAGCGCCGTCATCCTTGACATTCACGCGATAATGCACATTGGTGTTTTCTTCGCTTTTCCAGAACTCCAGCTTTTCATACCAGCTCTTTTCCACCTTGACCGTGCCGAGGAAGTAGATACCCTTTTCGCGATCCTTGTCTTCCACAACGAAGCCCGCACGTTCAATCGCCAGCCCGACTCTGCGCCAACTCCTGTCAAACGCATCATTGATCACAATGACACTGCTGCCATCGGCAGCCTGCAGCAGGTTCGCTGCGCCCGCAGTTACTGTCCCGCCCGGTGCAACGGCAGCGACAGCCTGTACCGGGCTGGCGCCCAGGCGCACCATCAGACGTTGCAGCAACTCCGCTTCCAGCTCGGGATCATTCGGACGCGACTGCCAGTTGGTAGTGCTCCCGCTCGAATCCAGCACCTCTTCCTTGCCGTAATGCGTAATATAAATTTCAGTGCTCACGCCATCTTTGGAACGCTCCAGACGAATGCGATACCGATCGCGCTCACCGGTCGAAAGAATATTGTCAAACAATTTACTGAGAATACCGCTATCTTTCGAATTCTTGGAACGGCTCTCGGCCCATTCCGTTTCGATGATACCGGCTGCCTGATCTTCGCTCTGAATATTTAAACCCGCTTCATGTAAAAATGATTTGACCACAGGCCAGACATTTTCTGCCGTGTCATCCACCTTCAGCCAGCGTTGGGTGCCATTGCGTTCCAGGCTCACGCCCTTGACAACCGGCAATACAGCCGCCTTTGCCGCAGCACTTCGTGGCGAAGGCAAAAGCCCAGACGCAGGCGCAGCCTCCTTTTTGGTGTAAGCAGAATAAGTTGCGACTGACTCGTCCTCTGCACCGGGTACCTTATAGCGATCATCCGTCTGTGGCGTGCTCAATTCAGGCGGCACTTCCAGCGCCGGCACTTGTTCGGCATCGGCAACATAATCAATACGCTTATTACCCAGACCCATGGCGCTACAACCTGCCAGCGAAACCATCACGACACTAACAATACCGATTTGCGAAACTTTCATATTCTTTCCTCGACTCAATGATGTGTAAGTACGCCAGCCTCAAGCATAGCCTGCTCGACGATGCCGTAAGCAGCCGGTGACAACAGGGTCAGCGGCAGACGCAAGGTGTTTTTCATCAGACCCATGCGCGCCACCGCCCACTTCACCGGAATCGGGTTGGCTTCGACAAACAGGTTGCGGTGCAGGCCCAACAGGCGGAAGTTGATTTCGCGCGCACGCGCCACATCGCCATCCAGAGCCGCCATGCACATCTCATGCATCAGTTTCGGCGCGACATTGGCAGTAACGGAAATTGTGCCATGCGCGCCCAGCAGCAGCAATGCCAGGGTACTGACATCGTCACCGCTGTATACCGCAAAATCCCGGGGAGCTCGTTGCAACAGATCACTGCCCCTGCCAATGTCACCCGTCGCATCCTTGATGCCGACGATGTTCGGAATTTGCGCCAGCCGCAGCACCGTATCGTTGCTCATATCTGCCACAGTGCGCCCGGGTACGTTGTACAGGATATGCGGCATATCCACCGCCTCGGCGATGGCCTTGAAATGCAGATACAGTCCTTCCTGAGTCGGCTTGTTGTAATAGGGCACCACGGAAAGCGAAGCATCGGCCCCTGCACGCTGCGAAAATGATGCCAGCTCAATCGCCTCTTTGGTCGAATTCGCGCCTGTACCGGCAATAATCGAAATCCGACCAGCCGAATGTTTCACCGCTTCAGCGATCAGCAATTCATGCTCCATCAGATCTACCGTAGGCGACTCACCCGTGGTGCCCACCACCACGATGCCATCCGTGCCCTGCTCGACGTGAAAATCAATCAACGCGCGAAAGGACGGCAAGTCCAGACTGCCATCCTCAAACATGGGGGTAACGATTGCGACTAGACTGCCCTTGATCATTTTGACTCTCGTTTTCATAACAAGCAAAGTCGACATTCTAACCTAAACAGGGCAATCCTGAATCAAAAAGGGTTTTAAAGCCGCCCGCACAGTGGTTTCTGAAGGATATTGCCAGACGGGGAAATTGCTTATCGCCGGCCTGCGTTAAGCAATTATGAACGGCGATCTTAAGCAATAACAACCCCTTCATTAAAGCCTTGCGCGACAAATACAGGATGGCTGTGGAATAATGAGGCTATTGTTGACTTATTGCCTCTTCATGCCAGCCATCACACTCGCCGCACTGCATACGGGCGACACCGCCACCATCGTTTCGATTCATGCCGAAGAGGCATTGCATCAACGCCTGCTCGCCCTGGGGTTTCGCACCGACAGACAAGTTGAACTAATCAGAAAAGCCAGCTTCTCCGGCCCGCTGCAAGTGCGCATCGGCACCACGGACATTTTGTTGCGTCGCAATGAGGCCGCTAAAATAAGGGTGCGCAAACCATGAAACGCGTCGCATTACTGGGCATGCCCAATACCGGAAAGTCCACGCTGTTCAACCGTATGACGGGCGGTGCTGCGCGAGTGGGCAACTGGCCGGGTATCACGGTCGAGTTGCTCAGCGGCAAAATCCTGCTGGGCGCCGACATGGTCGAAATCATCGACCTGCCGGGCATCTATGACCTGCACGGCTTTTCCGACGACGAACAGGTTGTGCGCCATTTCCTGCACGACAACGTCCCCGATCTCGCACTGATCATACTCAACGCCACACAGATCGAACGTCAGATGAGCCTGTTGCTGCAGGTCAAACAGCTCAACATGAACAGCGTGGTGCTGCTCAACATGAACGACGAAGCCAGAAAATACGGCATCAGCATAGATAGCAAAAAAATGTCGGAACTGCTCGGCATGCCCATCTTCCTGATCAGCGGAAAATATGGGACAGGCTATCAGGAGGCCTTGCAGGCCGTCACCCGCGCCCTGCGCTACCCCACTCCCGGCATGGCGGAGAATTTGCGCAACCAGCTGGAGCAGGACGAGCACATCGAGGCCGAGATGGCGCGCGTGATGAAACACGCCGTGCAGATTCCGGCCCGTCTGCCGGAAAATCTCACCGAAAAGCTCGACCGCGTGATGCTGCACCCCTGGCTCGGCCTGCCGATCTTTTTCGGCGTCATGTATCTGCTGTTTCAGGGCATCTTTTTCTTCAGCCAGCCACTGCAAACCGGCATCGCCACAGGCCTCGCCTGGGTACGCGAAAGCGCCCTGGCCCCATTGCTCGGCAGCCTGCCGCAGGCACTGCAAGGCCTGCTGCTGGACGGCATCTACAACGGCGTGGCGACCGTTGCGGCGTTCGTGCCGGTCATCGTACTGTTCTTTCTTTTGATGGCCATCGTGGAAGACAGCGGCTACCTGTCGCGCGCGGCCTTCCTGATGGACGCACTGATGGCCAAAATGGGTCTGGACGGACGCGGTTTCGTGATGCTGCTGATGGGCTTCGGCTGCAACGTGCCCGCACTGATGGGAACCCGCGTCATGCGCTCACGCGCAATGCGGCTGCTGACCATGCTGGTGATCCCGTTTTCCTTGTGTTCGGCGCGCTTACAGGTATTTGTCTTCATCACCGCAGCACTGTTTTCAGCCCATGCAGCACCCATGGTGCTGTTCAGCCTGTACCTGTTCAGCTTTGCCGCCGCCATCCTCACCGCCTTGCTGTTCAAAGGTCAGTTTGCCAACAGCGAACCTTTCGTGCTGGAGCTCCCGCCCTATCGCTTCCCTACCCTGCGCCAGATGGTGTTGCGCGGCTGGCTGGAAGTCCGGCACTTTCTGCGACGCGCCAGCACCTTCATCATCGCGGGGGTGGTGCTGGTCTGGCTGCTCACCCACCTGCCCTTCTCGGCGGCCCCCGCCAGCGCCGACACATTCTCGGGGATGATAGGCCGCCTGCTTCATCCCATCTTCGCACCGATAGGCATCGACGAACAACTCACCATTGCGCTGATCTTCGGTTTCGTCGCCAAGGAAATCGTCATCGGCTCCCTCTCGGTGATCTACGGACTCACCGGACCCGCGCTGAGCGGCGCACTGGCCCATAAACTGGATTGGGTGCAGGCCTACAGCTTCATGCTGTTCACCCTGATCTATACGCCCTGCCTGTCCGCCATCGCCACCCTGAAGAGCGAATCGAAAAGCGCCGGCTTCACCCTGTTTTCCCTGGGCTGGTCACTGGCACTGGCCTGGCTGGTCAGTTTCGTTTTTTATCAGGCTGCCCGCGCATTGGGCTATTGAATCCATCTCATGCGCTGATCAGGCGCGATTCAGCCGGGTCGGCAAATTGCTGCAACTCTTCCGAATTTTCGGCATAGCTGCGCTGATTGACAAACAAACTGTTGCCGTGCATGGACTTCGCCATCTTCTTTGATTCCGAAGCGATGACCGCGATATTGCGATGTGACTTGAACATTTTTGGCTTGACCGGCACCGCACCGATGGACAGTGTAGTCAGGTTATGAAACTCCTTTTCTCCGCGCCGGTTCTCGGCAATATAGCCACCTCGTTCAATGTCTATCGGCTCGAAGAAGGACATGGCGCTCAAGCCAAACTTGGCCAGCACATTCCTGCAACGCGTTTCCCAGTCGATGCTCTGAAATAACACGATGAAATCGTCGCCGCCGATGTGCCCCACAAAATCCAGATCGTGATCGCACTCTTCGGCGATTACTTTCGCCGTCATCTGAATCATCGCATCGCCCATACTGAAACCATATACATCGTTGAACGGCTTGAAATGATCCAGATCGAAATAGCAGACAGTAAAAGCCTCCTCCGTCGCCAGCAGCAGATTGATTTGCTCATCTATCGGCGAGTTGCCGGGCAGTCCGGTCAGCGGGTTGGCATAACGTGCCGACTGGATTTGCATCTCGGTTATTTCGTGGATCAAACTCTGGCTGGTACCCACGCCCAGATATTGCCCGTTATCGGTAAAAACAAAACCCAGCGAAACATGTCGCTGATCTTCCGCCAAAAGACGACTTAACTCCTGAATGGAAATGTTCCTGTCGACTATCAGCGGTTCCGGATCCATGAAAGTAGAACAGGACTTCTTGCCATAGAGTTCACGCTGATAGGGACGCGCAAAGCGGTTGATAAACACGCTGCGGTTCAGCAAGCCGACCGGAAGTTTGTTGTTTGTAACGGCAACCAGCGATATCTGTGGGTTCTTCTCGAACACCTGAAAAACGTCTTCATTGTTATTTTCAAGCGTAAAGGCGGGGGCCATTTCCAGAACGGCATTGATGCCATGACGATCATCGGGCTGACTGTCTCTGTTGCCGGTAGCCAATAAATTTCTGACTGCCCTTGGCACAACCCGGGCAGGATTCAAACCTGCGCCTGCAACAAAAAGTCCTTTTCCCAGCGAAATACCCATATCCCTGGCAAGCAGCAATTCCCCACGCGTTGCGATGCCTTCGGCCATGGTTGTCAGTCCGGATATTTCGGCTATTTCCAGCAACGATTTAATCAACTGGACTTTAACGGGGTCTTTGTCGATATCCTGAATCAGGAAGGGATTGATGAATACATGCGTTGGGCTGAACCCGAATTCCGAATGAAGCAGGGCGAACATCTCTCCCTGATCTTCCAGTGCTGTCTTGAAGCCTAGGTCATTGAAACGCGTAAGTATTTTCGGCAGAAAATTGGGATGACTGATGTCATAAGGCGCGTCGACTTGCAGGGTGATGACGACATGTTCCGGGTCTATACCCGCTTTTTCAAGAAACTGAACGACATGAACTTCCTTGAATTTATGTGCGAGAAATACGGCCGCGCTTAATCTTAAGAACAGAACCCCCGGCAGCTTCAGTTCAACGAAGCGCCCGATGGTCATCTGACAACACAGATTTTCCAGATCGAGCAGCTTGCCTGCCTGTTTTGCAACACGCTGCAGTCTGGCCGGCGAATGCAGCAAGTCATCGGACGGGCCGCGCACCTGCCCTTCATAGCCGACTATACTGCAACTGGCAATGTCGAGTATCGGCTGAAAAAGCACCTCGATGCGCTGATGTTCAATGACATCAAAAATTTTATATATCGATTTCGAGTGGTCACGCAGCATATCCAAAGCATCCCCTTTATCGCCATTCCATACAGGGATAGCATGCGGGCAGGCTAGCAGACGCATGTTTCCAAATTATTAAACACAACAGGGAAAATCACGCAATCCTTTTTCTAGTCCGAAGCTTTTGCCGCATCCTTGGCCTTTTCCGGATTTTTGGCAGTCTTCTTCAATATTTTCACCATCTCCCGCCATTCCTGAAGCTGCTCATCCTCCAGTTCCATCTGAATTGCCAACGCTTCCTGCTGGCTCAACTTTCCTTTTTCCAGTCGGCGAGGCAGCTTGCCATGCATCCTGGATAGCAGGCGTTCAGTTTCTTCCTCGGTCAACAGCTCAACCTTTTCCAAATATTCTTCTTTACAAATAGTCTTCATCAAAACCCTCCCCTGCGTGTTATTTTAAAACCGGTTCAACCATTTCGTTTTAGGGTAGCACTGATTTACTCTCCTTTGTCATTCCGAACGAAGATAATAATCTTTATAAATCAATCAGTTAGATTTATCGCTTTGCTCGAAATGACAATATATCAGCGTTTACTTAGAATTATTCCCACGCTTAGATTAACTTTTCCTTAATAAACGCACAACTGAAATATACATCGTCAATAGCTCGATGCTTATTGAAAAACCCTCTACACCGTAAAAACAAGCGCGAACAAGATTGAATTCACAGAACTTCAGGTTCAGTCAATAACTCAACGTAACGTTCAACCAGTTAGTCAGTAACGGGCATTAATATTTTCCAAAAAAACTATTTGGGCGCAGCACCAGGTACAGAAGATACCGCAGCGGCCGAGTTGGGAGCGTCATCCAGAATCTGAAAAAACACTTCGTCGCCCTTAATCATGCCCAACTCGCTGCGCGCACGCTCTTCTATCGCATCGGCGCCTTGCTTCAAATCCCGCACCTCAACATCCAGCAAGGCATTGCGCGCCTCGGTTTGTCCGTTGATCTGCTGCTGGGCCTCAACCTGACGATGCAGATCCCACACCCGCAACCAGCCGCCATGACCCAGCCAGAGCGGATACTGCAACAGCAACAGCAGAATAATCAATATCAGTGTGACAATTCTCATCATTGCAGAGCAAATCCTCAAACTTAATCAGGAAATCTTATTGAAAGAGTTGTAAAAAAACGCCCCAGACCTAGGCCCGGGGCGCATGTTTGATAATCAAAATCAGCTCAAACTAACTTAATTGGTAATAAGCATCGATACCAGGGTAGGAGGCCGTATCGCCCAAGTCTTCTTCAATGCGCAGCAACTGATTGTATTTCGCCATGCGATCGGAACGCGAAGCCGAACCGGTCTTGATTTGCAGTGAATTGGTCGCCACGGCGATATCGGCAATCGTGCTGTCTTCGGTTTCGCCCGAGCGATGCGAAATCACCGCAGTGTAGCCTGCTCGCTTGGCCATCTCGATCGCTTCGAAGGTTTCGGTCAGCGTGCCGATCTGATTGACCTTGATCAGAATGGAGTTGGCCAGTCCCTGACGGATACCTTCGCGAAAAATTTTCGTATTGGTGACAAATACATCGTCGCCGACAATCTGCACATTCTTACCCAGACGCTGAGTCAACAGCTTCCATCCCTCCCAGTCGTTCTCAGACATGCCGTCTTCGATGCTGATCAACGGGTACTTGTCCACCCAGTTGGCCAGATAGTCAACCAGCTGTACAGAAGTCAACTTCAGCCCTTCCGAATCGAGACAATACAGCCCATTCTTGTAAAACTCGGAACTGGCGCAATCCACACCGATCGCCACATCCACACCCGGCACGAAACCTGCCGCCTCAATACCCTCGACGATCAGTTGCAAGGCCGCCTCATTGCTCGGCAAGTTGGGTGCAAATCCCCCTTCATCGCCGACGGTGGTGGGCATGCCCTTTGCGTCGATCAGTTTCTTCAATGCATGGAACACTTCCGCGCCATAGCGCAACGCCTCGCGGAAACTCGGCGCGCCAACCGGAATAATCATGAACTCCTGCATGTCGATGTTGTTGTTCGCGTGTGCGCCACCATTGATGATGTTCATCATCGGCACAGGCAGTTGCATCCTGGCCGAGCCGCCCAGATAACGATAAAGCGGCAGGCCGGATTCTTCCGCAGCCGCGCGCGCAACCGCCATGGAAACAGCCAGTATCGCATTCGCACCCAGGCGGGATTTATTTTCCGTACCATCCAGTTCAATCATGGTCTGATCGATAAACGCCTGCTCAATCGCATCAAGACCGATGATCGCTTCGGCGATTTCGGTATTCACATATTCCACCGCCTTCAACACGCCTTTTCCCAGATAGCGCTGTTTATCGCCATCGCGCAATTCTATCGCTTCCCGTTCACCGGTGGAGGCGCCGGACGGTACCGCTGCACGTCCCATCACGCCGGATTCCAGCAGCACGTCGGCTTCCACGGTAGGGTTGCCGCGCGAATCCAGAATTTCACGGGCGATCACATCGACAATTGCACTCATCTTTTATCCTTTATCATCCAAATCAATTTTTTATAACAACCGGAATCAACTCATGATCCGGTTAAGCCCACTGCAAACCGGACGAAGTCCGCCTAGCAAAAATCAACAATTTTTCAAATCAACCACTTCTTCGATCAGCCCCTGCTGCTTGACAGCTTCATCCAGCACCATCAGCGTCTTCAGCAGCGACTTCAAATGTCCCAGTGGAAAGGCATTCGGTCCATCCGACAGCGCCTTGGAGGGATTCGGATGCGTCTCCATGAACAGCCCGGAAATTCCGGCAGCCACAGCCGCACGAGCCAGCACCGGAACAAATTCGCGCTGACCGCCGCTGACCGTACCCTGTCCGCCGGGCAACTGCACCGAATGCGTGGCATCGAACACCACCGGACACCCGGTATTGCGCATCACGGCCAGCGAACGCATATCCGACACCAGATTGTTATAA
>JAJXTL010000086.1 GCA_021783855.1 Pseudomonadota bacterium | reverse complement strand
TTCGACCAGGCCATACACGCATTTATTCCGTCTCACGACACCCCCGGCGCCAGCACCTTAGTGACGCAGATAGAGAAATACCGCCATTCCCCGGAAGGGCGCACCACGTCCGCCAGAGAAAAGCTTTTGCAAATGGAGTCGGCATCGATCCGCGCATACCTGCATGGCGAAAACAATATGGCCAGCCGGCGTCAGGCCGTGGTGGCCTATCTCAACACCGTTCCCCTGTCCGCCAAGGCGGGTTATGGCGAAATCAACGGTTTTGGCGATGGCATGTGGACGTGGTATGGCCGCGACTTCTCCGAGGTCAACGAGTTACTCAACAACAAGGTCGGCACAGGGCCGCGTTTCGCCGAAACCTACAAGCAGGCACTGTCTCTGATCATCGCCCAGCGTCGCCCCTCTTATTATTTGCGGGAAGGTGCGCCGGTATTATTGAAAATGACCAACAGCCACCTGCGTCTGCTGGGTGCAGCGGGTATTATTTCTCCCGGCTTGCTGCATGCAGCGTTGCCGCTCCCGCTGCACCTGAAGCCGGGGCCTATCACGGCGCCCGCGACTTCCTTTGTGTCGCGCAAGGCAGCCAATTTACTGCGCACCGACCTCTCGGCATTGCTGCACACACCGAATATGTACGATCTGGACCGGCTTGATCTGACCGTACAGACTACGCTCGATGGCGACACACAGCGTGCTGTCGCGAACATGCTGCACAAGGTGAGCGATCCGACTGGTGCCAGATCCGCCGGCTTATACGGCCATAACATGCTGAGCCAGAGTAACGATCTGAGCCGCCTGTCTTTCAGCTTCACCTTATTCGAGCGGGGCGAGCATGCCAATTTGTTGCGGGTGCAGACCGACAGCCTGGACCAGCCTTTCGATATTAACAGCGGCGCGCGGCTGAACCTGGGATCGACAGCCAAGCTGCGCACCCTGATAACCTATCTGGAAATTATTACCCGACTGCATCGGCTATATGCGGCAACCAGTCCGCAAGAACTGGGCAAGATTCAGGTGAACAGTCAGGACGTGCTGAGCCGCTGGGCTTTGGCGTATTTTGCAGCGCACCCCCGTACAAGCTTGCCTGATACGCTGCAAGCCGCCATGATGCGGACTTATTCGGGAAATCCGTCAGAGGTATTTTTTACCGGCGGCGGTCTGCAAAAATTTGAGAACTTCGAGTCTGAAGAAAACAGCCGGATTCTGACTGTGCGCGAAGCTTTTCAGCATTCGGTCAATCTGGTTTTCGTACGCCTGATGCGTGACATAGTACGCTATTATGAGCACCAAACACCGAGCGCAAACATACAGCATCTGGCAGACGACGCCGACTCGACAGATCAATCTGAAGTTTCTGCACCTTCGGCAAATTCAGTCAGACAGGCGACTCTGTCGCGCTTTGCTGACAAGGAAGGACGCGAATTTCTGGTGCGTTTCTATAAAAAATACAAGGGGAAAACGGCTGATGAAGCCGAGCAGACACTGATCGACGGTGTGCGCGCCCAGCCGAAGCGGCTGACCATCCTGTTCCGCAGTCTGGAACCGGGCGCGAGTTTCCAGAAATTTACCGCCTTCATGCACGAGCAATTTCCTGAATCCGAACTGAGCAGGCAAACGTTGCAAATCCTGTACGACAAGTTCGGCGTCGATCAATACTCACTGACCGACAGAGGATATCTGGTCGGGGTTCACCCCCTGGAGTTATGGCTGGTCGGTTATCTGCGTCACACCCCGGGTGCGACGTTGTCTCAGATCATGGCGGCCAGTCGCGATCAACGGCAGGAGGTCTATGAGTGGCTGTTCAAAACGCACAACAAAAAGACTCAGGAGTCGCGTATACATGAGATGCTGGAACTCGAAGCATTCCAGGAAATCGCAGCCAACTGGCGCCAATTGGGCTATCCGTTTGAAGCGCTGACGCCTTCTTACGCCAGCGCACTGGGTGCCTCGGGCGACCGCCCCGCCTCGCTTGCCGAGCTGATGGGGATTATCGTCAATAAAGGCATATTGATGCCGGTCGTAAAATTGCAAAGCATGCAGTTTGCGCAAGGCACGCCTTATGAGACTGACTTCACCCACAGGTCAGCCACCGGCACGCGTGTCCTGCCGGAAGAGATCACAGAGATCGTGCGCCGCTCACTGACCGATGTGGTGCAGGGTGGAACGGGTGTTCGCCTGAAGGGCGGATTCAAGCAAAAGGATGGCTCCGTTATCGAGATCGGCGGAAAAACCGGAACCGGCGATCAGCGTTTTGCAACTTATGCGCCGGGCGGAAAACTGCTCGAATCGCGCGTGGTCAATCGATCGGCTACCTTCGTGTTTTTGATCGGCGACAAGTTTTTCGGCACCCTCACCGCATATGTCCATGAACCTTATGCGGCCAACTACACTTTCACCAGCGCGCTAATGGTGCAATTGCTCAAATCCCTGATACCGGCCTTACAGCCTGTGGTAGCCGAGTCCGGCAGAAAAGTGGCAGCCGCAAAGTAACCCACAAACCGCACAAGCCCAAATAATCCATTAGGCCAAAAACAGCGTCATTCTCGCGGGAATGACGAAGCTAATGGATAATTTAGGTTAAACGGAGAGGGTGGGATTGTTCGGTTGTCGCGTTGCCGGCGACTCCCTCATCCCTCACTCCGTTCGGGACCGTCCTTCGGACGTCCTGCGTCGCCCTCCCATTGGTCGAACTCCTGGTCGAACCCAGGTGGTTTCGTCCACACACCCTCTACCAAATAAAAAACCGCCCATGAAGGACGGTTTTGTATTTGGCGGAGAGGGTGGGATTCGAACCCACGGTAGGCATATACCTACGCCTGATTTCGAGTCAGGTACATTCGACCACTCTGCCACCTCTCCGGGATGCGAATTCTACCAGTAACCGGCGATTTCGTGCAGAATGTTGTCATGCGCAGACACATCCTTCTGATCAGGCTATTGCAAATCGGCATTTTTCTGTCGCTGCTACTGTTCGGCTATACACATCTGAACAAGCCGCTGTCATTAACATTGCCTTCCTGGCGCGACGATGAACTGGTCGTTGTTGTTGCACAGGACACCACACTGTCCGACGAGGAGTTTTCCAAACAACTGGCGCTACAATTTGCCAATTATCTTTATGTCCCCCTCAAAATAATTCTGGCTCCGGCAGACCAGGTAGAAACGGTGCTCAACAAACACCAGGCGCATTTTTCTGCAAGCGGCTTCAGGCTGGATCAAAAAGACAATAAGTTGCTTTACGGCCCCGCGTATCAGACCGTACATGAACAAGTGGTGTTCAACCAGGATCAGCCTACCCCGCACAAATTAACCGACCTTATAGGTCATCGCATCGCCGTGGTAGCTGGGTCGAATCACGAAAAAATGCTGATCGCCCTCCGCAAGGAAATACCCGCACTGACATGGGAGTCGCGCACCAAACAAACCGTCGAAGATCTGCTCAAGGAAGTCGCACAGGGGGATCTTGATTACACCCTGGCCAACCACGAGCAGATCGAGCAGATGAACAACTATTACCTGAATCTGGCTGTCGCATTTGACATAGGCCAACCCGCCAAAATTGGCTGGGCTTTCCCCGCAAATGCGGATAATGCCCTTATCGCCGCCTCCCAACGGTTTTTTGCCGAAATAGAAAAAAATGGCGAGTTGAACAAACTGCTGGATCGTTACTATGGTCACAACGACAGACTGGCTCCGCTGGATGCAGCCGAGTTTATCGCTCAAACCGGCAAGACCCTGCCGAAGTTTCGCCGTATGTTCGAAGAAGCGGGCAAGGCTGTCAACGAGGACTGGCGCCTGATTGCCGCCATCGCCTACCAGGAATCGCACTGGGATCCGCTGGCCACCTCTTTTACCAACGTGCGTGGCATGATGATGCTGACTGAAGCGACGGCTGATCGCATGAACGTGAAGAACCGCCTCGATGCGCGCGAGAGCATCTTCGCCGGAGCGAAATATCTGGAGCTGATCAAACAACAACTTCCACCTCACATCGAAGAACCCGAGCTAACCTGGCTGGCACTGTCCGCCTACAATCAGGGGCAGGGTCATCTTGAGGATGCACGCGTCCTGACGCAACGACAGGGCGGTAATGCCGACGCATGGCTGGAGGTAAAAAGGTGGCTGCCGGCCCTGAACAACCCGCAGTATTTTGAAAAACTGAGACATGGCTATGCACGGGGTGGCGAAGCGGTGGTTTTCGTCGAAAACATCCGCGCCTATTACGACATACTGTCGAGGCTGACCGGAGAAACACCCAACAGCACGCCACACAATTACCAGTTGGTCAGCACGCGCGACAATCCCGCTTTTTCCCTGCACGCAAAACCAAAAACCGCCAGCGATCTTGCAGAATCTTCCTATTCGCTGACCCGCTGACAGTCGGAATTTATCCCGACCTGCAATCAACTCGCGCGGAGCACGGTCATACCACCCATATAGGGGCGCAGCACTTCGGGAATAACAATACTGCCATCGAATTGCTGATTGTTTTCCAGCACGGCGACCAGGGTACGGCCGACGGCCAGACCCGAGCCGTTCAGGGTATGCAGCAATTCCGGCTTGCCGGCGGCATTTCTGAAACGCGCCTGCAGACGGCGCGCCTGAAAGGCCTCGAAGTTGCTGCACGAAGAGATTTCGCGATAGGTATTCTGTGCGGGCAGCCACACCTCGATGTCGTAGGTCGTGGCGGCGGAAAACCCGATGTCGCCGCTGCACAGCTTTACCACGCGATAGTGCAGCGCCAGCTTTTGCAGGATATTCTCGGCGTGCCCCAGCAACTGCTCCAGCGCAGCGTATGATTCGTCGGGGTGCACCATCTGCACCAGTTCCACCTTGTCGAACTGATGCTGTCGGATCAGGCCGCGCGTGTCGCGTCCGGCAGAACCCGCCTCGGAACGGAAACACGGCGTATGAGCGACGTACTTCAGCGGCAAAGCTTCAAGCGGCACGATCTCATCGCGCACCATGTTAGTGACCGGCACTTCGGCAGTCGGGATCAGATAAAAACTCTGCTCGCCCGCCTCGCCCATCTGGCGCGGCACGCGGAACAGGTCTTCCTCGAATTTAGGCAACTGCCCGGTGCCGCGCATGGACGCCGCATTCACCAGGTACGGCACATACACTTCCGTGTAGCCATGGCTATCGATATGCGTATCCAGCATGAACTGCGCAAGCGCACGGTGCAGGCGCGCCAGCGGCCCCTTCAACAGCGAGAAGCGCGCACCTGAAATCTTCGCCGCTGTCTCGAAATCCAGCCCGCCCAGAGCCTCGCCCAGCTCGACATGATCCTTCACCGCGAAATCAAAAACTGGCAAGCTGCCGATTTTGCGCACTTCTACGTTGTCCGCTTCAGACTTGCCGACCGGCACCCCTTCGTGCGGCAGATTCGGCAACCCTTCCAGCATCTGCTGCAATGTGCCTTGCAGTTCGCCGAGCTGCACTTCGATCAGTTTCAACTCTTCGCCGACCCCTGCCACTTCCGCCATGATAGCCGAGGTATCCTCGCCACGCGCCCTGGCCTGACCGATCAGTTTTGATGAACTGTTGCGCTTGGCCTGCAATTCCTGGGTGCGCGTCTGTATGGTCTTGCGCGCAGCTTCCAGCTCGTGAAAGCGCGCCGAATCCAGCACGAAACCTCTGGTCGCCAAACGCGCGGCTACGCCGTCCAAATCACTGCGCAAAATCTGAATATCCAACATGCTGTATTTCCTCAATTTAAACCCGAGACGAGAACGTCTCAACAAGGCCGAATTTTACCGCACGGCTCGCCCCGCGTGAAATTATCTTGATTCACCCGCGCAATATCTGCGCCGCGCAGCCTCCATCGCCATCTGTGCTATCTCTGCCTCATCAGCCTGATGCGTAGCACGGTAGGCCACGTGCCCCTTCCTGATCGCCGCAAGTTGATTTTCCAGCGTATCGGGCGTCAGCAAAACACCGAAATCGTCCGGCAGCTCTTCAACGGCTGCGCCGGACATCCTGTCCAGCAGCAGATTTCCCAACGCCGGCGTGTAGTGAGACGAATCGGAGTACCAGCGCATCGTGCTCTTCATGTCGCCATCCAGCGGAACTGCCTCGGTGCTGATTTCGTTATAACCGCTGAAATCCCACAAGGGGAATGGCGCGCGATGGGCTCGCAAAGCCTCCTCGGTGTTGATTTGCACCAGCTCGCGCTTCCATGCTTCCCATTTCGCCATCAACCCCGCAGTGGCTATCACCTCCCACTGACGCGCATGCGAAGGAGAAATAAACAGTTTGAGTGCAATGTGCCTTGCGTACGCCAGTGCAATGATGCTGCGCATATCCTGCAAGGTGGGAGGCTGTCTTGGCGCCGAAAAAGCATAGCTGCATGTCGGCGCGGGTAAATATTTCGATTGCAGATACATTTTTTCGCTGTTCATGAAATTGCTGCGATAGTGCCCCGCCGGGGAGGGCGATGGCAGCCTTGCGCCGTTGCTGTAGCAGCAGTCTCCGGGCTGCGGCGTTTTCTGTTTATGGTGTTTCCAGCTATCCAGACTGGTAGTCACGGAAAATGCCAATTGGAACGGTCGTGTAACCGAAAAATTGTCCGTGACAAAATCGGAAGGCATCGGGCGCAGTGCGTTAAATGTGAAAAAATCCAGTCCGATCACGACCGATTTCAGATCGCGCTGACTGGATGCCAGCTCAAAAAGGCGCAGCGTCTCATTGACAGGCTGATCGAAGGTGGCCAGATTAGCTGAGCGCAGCCCCCCGACCGCAAGGTGTGCGGGATCAATGCCGATATCGGCACGGGACGTTCCCAGCACGATCACGTCGAGTTTTTCACGTGCCAGCCGCACGGTTTTGAACACGCGCTCATTCAGAGTCAGCAGCGGCTTTATTTCGCCTTTTTCCAACAGGCCATGCGTCTGAAAAATGGCATAGGGATCTGCCGTCCAGTTGATCGCAGCCAGACTCAGCGCCGTGCAGACCGCAGCAAGAAAAAGATAAATAAGGTAACGGCGCATAGTCAGAACTGAAAATACAGAAACTCGCTGATCTGCGTCAGCGAAAATACCGACCAGGCAAACAGCATGCCCAGCACCATAGCCTGCAAGAAACCGGGGCGCCAGGACAGCAACTTCATCAGCCAGCCGCCCGGTTCATCGAATTTTGCAACCTGCAAACTCTCCCAGGTCGGCCGGTAACGCTGCGTCATCTGCGCCACGTTCGGTAGAAACCATACGATTGCCAACCCCAGCACGATCAGGATCATGGCCTTGTCCGGATTGATTCTGGATAACGGCGCCAGCCCGCTGAACATCACATTGAACTGCTCCAGCTTCTGCGCGTATGCCCCAAGATGCGTACCCACCGAGTCGGACAGCGAAATGCCGCGCGCCCCCGACATGCCGGTCAGGATGGACAGCGCAGCGGTAAAACTTTCCGCCCTGAAAAACACCCATGCCACCACTACCGACAAAAATGTAAGCCCCCCCGCGGAGAAACGCGAGAGTACGCCACCAGCGCCCCATCCCATGAGCGCCTTAAATGCACGCCACGCATGATTGATCAGCAGATAAAAACCGTGCAAGCCGCCCCACATCACGAAGGTCCAGCCCGCGCCGTGCCACAAACCGCCAAGCAGCATGGTCGCCATCAGATTCGCATAGCGCCGCACCGTGCCACGGCGGTTTCCACCCAGCGCAATGTACAGATAGTCCCGCAGAAAAGCCGACAGGGTCATGTGCCAGCGCCGCCAGAACTCGATGATGCTGGTGGATTTGTAGGGAGAGTTGAAATTTTGCGGCAGACGCACGTTGAACATCAGGGACAGGCCGATCGCCATGTCGGAATAGGCTGAAAAATCAAAGTACAGTTGCAGCGTATAGGAAAGTGCGCCTATCCACGCCTCGAAGAACATCGGCTGCCCGCCCTCCCTTGCAATATCGAACACCGGAGAGGAAAACGCGGACAGTGAATCGGCCAGCAGCACCTTCTTGGCAAGTCCCACCACAAAGATGCTCACGCCCAGCGCGATATTTTCCCAGTGCACCCGATAGGTTGTCGGGCGGGCGAACTGCGGCATCATCTGCGCGTGATGCAATACCGGCCCTGCGATCAGGTGGGGGAAATAGGTCACAAACAGTAGATAGTGTATGAAATCATATTCACGCACCTTGCCGCGCCAGGTATCCACCAGGTATGCAATCTGCGTGAAGGTAAAAAACGAGATGCCCAGCGGCAGGAAAAACTCGCCTATCGGCAGCTTGAAACCGAACAGTGCGTTGAAATTGGCGACAAAAAAGTTGGCATACTTGAAATAGCTCAGCAGCGCGAGATTTGCAGTTATTGAGCCTGCCAGCAGCAGTCCAGCCGCCTTGCCGCGCTGCAAGCGATAGCCCATCAGATAGCCCGCCGCGTAGTTGAATGTCACGGACGCCATCAACAGACCGACAAAGCGAGGATTCCACCAGCCGTAGAAGAACAGTGAGGCCGCGACCAGCCAGAGCGCTGCGAGGCGGCGGCTGATTCTGCCCAGCCGATAAAAAACCAGCAGTGCTACCGGCAAAAAAGCAAAGATGAAGATATAGGAATTAAACAGCATGCGGTTTATTTTTTAGCTTGAGCGTCAAGCTCCCGCAGGCGAGCCAGCTTCTCGGCTATCTTGCCTTCCAGTCCGCGATCGGTGGGCTGATAAAAACTGACCTCCGGCATGCCGTCCGGAAAATAATTCTCGCCCGCCGCATAGCCGCCCGCTTCGTTGTGCGCATAACGGTAGTCGCGACCGTAATCGAGTTGCTTCATCAGTTTGGTCGGCGCATTGCGCAAGTGCAGCGGCACCTCGCGCGAACTATCTTGAGCCACAAACGCACGCGCCGCGTTATACGCCGCATAACCCGCGTTCGACTTGGGCGCACAGGCAAGGTAGATCACGGCCTGCGCCAAAGCCAGCTCGCCTTCCGGTGAACCCAGACGTTCGTAGGTTTGCGCCGCATCGTTGGCCAGTTGAATCGCGCGCGGGTCGGCCAGCCCTATGTCTTCCCAGGCCATGCGCACGATGCGTCTTGCCAGATAACGCGCATCCGCGCCGCCGTCCAGCATGCGCACCAGCCAGTACAACGCCGCATCCGGGTTGGAGCCTCTTACCGATTTGTGCAGCGCGGAAATCTGGTCGTAGAACGCCTCGCCGCCCTTGTCGAAACGGCGCAGGTTCTGCGCCAGCGTGTTGTCGAGAAAAGCGCTGTCGATTTGGCTGATGCCCGCTGTTTGTGCAGCGGTCTGCAACTGTTCCAGCACGTTGAGCAAGCGGCGCGCATCGCCATCGGCGTAACCGATGATGCGGTCGCGAGCCTCATCGGTAAATTCTAAAATTTCCGTCCGCCCTGAGCCTGTCGAAGGGTGAACGATGAAGATTGTTTTCCTTGCGCGCTCGAACAGCTGTCCTAATTCCTCTTCCGACAGCGCGTGCAGCACATAAACCTGAGCGCGCGACAGCAGCGCATTGTTCACCTCGAAGGAAGGATTTTCGGTGGTCGCACCGATAAAGGTCACCAGACCCTGCTCCACGAAAGGCAGAAACGCGTCCTGTTGCGACTTGTTGAAGCGGTGCACTTCGTCTACAAACAAAATGGTGTGGCGGCCGTTTTGCTGCAACACCTGCTGCGCCTGCGAAATCGCCTCGCGTATGTCCTTCACACCGGACAGCACGGCGGACAGCGGCATGAATTCCGCGTCGAAGGCGGAGGCCATCAGCCGCGCCAGCGTGGTCTTGCCCACACCCGGCGGCCCCCACAAAATCATCGAATGGAGCTTGCCGGACTGAAACGCCAGCCGCAGCGGCCGCCCCTCGCCCAGCAGATGCGACTGGCCGATCACCTCGTCGATGTGTTTGGGGCGCAGCCGCTCGGCCAGCGGGGCGTCAGGTTGCGCGGCGGCGAATAGATCAGACATTGCTTTTCCCTGCTACCGCGCTCAGTTTTTTGACCGATTCATTACCCAGCCCCGCCTGATTTCTAAACCCTTCGAATTCGATGGGTTTAAAAGAAGGGTTGTACAACTGCTCCCGGATTCCCATAAACTTAACCGTGTTTCTGTTGCGCAACCAATCCGAAATATAAAAATCGCCGTCCTTGGCCTTTAACATATCCGTCAAGGAGATGTAATCCTGCCCAAAGCGGGTCGCGATGGTGACCTCTGCACCTTTAACTGTGATGGTGCGATTTTTCATTGGCATTCCTTCCATCTGCACCTGAATACATGTTTCGCGACCTCGTTCTGGTAGCGCAGGAACTCGCCGCAGGCTAGCTCGCCAGTAGTAGTTTTTTTGGGGGGGGCTCATCAAAATGTCCAACCTTGTTGCTGCATGAATCCTTCGAGGTCTATGCAGGGGACATTGAAGTGTTGACACACGTTGGGAATTTTTGCTGCAGTAGGCTTGAGACGCTCTTCCGTAACAACTGTCCCACCTCTAATTTTGGCGCAGGCAATAACAAAAGGATCTGCTACTGGCATACCCTTCAGTTTCTGTTGCTCTCCTATTAATGCTTGAAAATGACTTACCTGAAAAATTGTTGCAACAAACTGAAGTTCAGCGGCAGTCGGAATAGTAAAAATTGACTTATTTTGCTTTGCCCAATCGAGCACTTCCTTGCTTATATTTTGTCGCTCCACCTCATTCCAAACTTCACGAGTAGAAATAAGATGTTGCTGCTGAATCAATATGTCCAAACCATCCCAAATAGTTCTGAATACGCTTGGATAGAAGTGTTGAAGTGAACGAATTGAACTGGTATCAAATACGTAAATCATACGGATGCACTTTGAAGAATACGTTGCTCTAGTCCCGCAAAAAGTTTAGGCTTAATTCCAAGCAAATCTGATGCCTGCTCAACACTAAGTTGGTTTTTGTAATGGCGACTTACAACTTCCTTTGCGAAGCGATCACTGAGATAGACGTTTTGTGAGGCATACCAATTACCGCCACTTCCCTTTTTCTGTTGCGCAGCCCATGTTTCTGCCTTTTGCCTATAGAAAACATCAGTTATGCGACCTTGGTCCAAAAAGCGGCGCAATATAGCTTCACGACTTACACCATATCGAGAGGCAAGTTCTGAAAAGTGCTGTTCCGTTGCTCTCTCGACGTTTACGGGAAATGATTTGGCCTGCATTTCAAAATCAGACAAAGGAATCAACACCTCTGCTGCAATCGCATTACAAAACCGCTCCATCTGTTTTTCTTGATTCGGCAAATGTTCAACATATCGTTGATCAAATTTGCTTAGGCCGTTAACGTGGAATAATAGGTGTGCAAGTTCATGGAGCAAGCTAAAAATCTGTCTTGTTTTGGTTGTGCTGTTATTCAAATAGACAATAGGAAATTGCTCATCAACAAGACAAAAACCTGAAATATCCTTTTGCTCAAAAGACTCTTTGAAGATAAAGACACCCTTTTCCTCTATCGCTTTTCTCCACTTTTTCAGTCCGTGATCTTCATCTTTCCAGCTAACTTGCTCTTCAATAGAAACACCAAGATAGCAACGAATCATGGATGCTTGTTCCGCAATCGAAGCGCTACGAGACAAGGATAAATCACGCCAAATACAATGTTCGCTCGGATTACGAGCGCCGAACAATTCCCTCAATGCAAGTTGAAAAGCGTGAGCACTGCGCAGATGCGTATGAGTGTTAACTGCAAGCGTTAGTAAATCCTCTGTTGGTAACGTTCTGAATTCACGCACTGGTGTAACTTCTTCTGGTGGAGCAGGCAAAAAGAAAACGGCTAATGGACGCTTATAAATCTGATACGCTAACTTCTCCAGTTGGATATAGCTCGGAAAATCGTCTCCGAGCTCCCA